>NZ_JAKTHZ010000002.1:0-35341 GCF_027854645.1 Acinetobacter sp. AOR41_HL
TTATGCAGTTACTTTCGCAACAACACCAGCACCTACAGTACGACCACCTTCACGGATCGCAAAACGTAGACCTGGGTCCATTGCGATTGGGTGGATTAATTCTACTGACATTTCAACGTTGTCACCTGGCATTACCATTTCAACGCCTTCTTTCAACTGGATCGCACCAGTTACGTCAGTTGTACGGAAGTAGAACTGTGGACGGTAACCATTTAAGAATGGAGTGTGACGACCACCTTCTTCTTTAGAAAGTACGTATACTTCTGCGTCGAATTTAGTGTGCGGCTTGATTGTACCTGGTTTAGCAAGTACTTGACCACGTTGTACGTCTTCACGCTTAGTACCACGAAGTAATACACCACAGTTCTCGCCTGCACGGCCTTCGTCAAGAAGTTTACGGAACATTTCTACGCCAGTTACAGTTGTTTTAACTGTATCTTTAATACCAACGATCTCTACTTCTTCACCAACTTTAACGATACCAGATTCTACACGGCCTGTTACTACTGTACCACGACCAGAAATTGAGAATACGTCTTCGATTGGCATTAAGAATGCTTTGTCGATAGCACGTTCTGGTTCTGGGATGTAAGAGTCAAGAGCTGCTACAAGAGCAAGAACTGATTCTTCACCGTAAGGACCTGCTTCACCGTTAAGAGCAGCAAGAGCTGAACCACGGATTACTGGAGTGTCATCACCTGGGAAGTCGTAAGTAGAAAGAAGTTCACGAACTTCCATTTCTACTAATTCAAGTAATTCTTCGTCGTCAACAAGGTCGCATTTGTTTAAGAATACGATGATGTAAGGTACACCAACCTGACGAGAAAGAAGGATGTGTTCACGAGTTTGTGGCATTGGACCGTCAGTCGCAGCACATACAAGGATCGCGCCGTCCATCTGAGCAGCACCAGTGATCATGTTTTTAACGTAATCGGCGTGGCCCGGGCAGTCAACGTGTGCGTAGTGACGAATTGGAGAATCGTATTCTACGTGTGAAGTATTAATTGTAATACCACGTGCTTTTTCTTCAGGTGCTGAGTCGATTTGCGAGTAATCTTTCGCTTCACCGCCGTAAGTTTTTGCACAAATAGTTGCAATCGCAGCAGTTAAAGTTGTTTTACCATGGTCAACGTGACCGATTGTACCCACGTTTACGTGTGGTTTATTACGTTCAAACTTGGCTTTAGCCATGATGATCTTCCTTTATTAACTACTCATGGAGGGTTACCCCATGAGCACTTGGTTTTCAACTAAGAATTAGTTAGGGCTTATAGTAATCGAAAGATTACTCGTCGTCACCTTTTTTACCGCCAGCTTGGAATTTAGCAATGATGCCTTCAGCCACGTTACGTGGAGTTTCAGCATATTTAGCAAATTCCATTGAGTAAGTCGCACGACCTTGAGACATAGAACGCATTTGAGTCGCGTAACCAAACATCTCAGCAAGAGGAACTTCTGCTTTAATTGCTTTTGTTCCACCAGGAAGATCGTCCATACCTTGAACCATACCACGACGACGGTTTAAGTCACCCATGATATCGCCCATGTAGTCTTCTGGAGTTTCTACTTCAACTTTCATGATAGGTTCAAGAAGGATAGGATCCGCTTTCATGAAACCATCACGGAAGGCATAAGAACCAGCCATTTTGAACGATAATTCGTCAGAGTCGACATCGTGATAAGAACCGTCGAAAAGAACAGCTTTAACGCCTACAACTGGGTAACCAGCCAAGACACCATTCTTCATACGTTCTTGAATACCTTTATCAACTGCACCGAAGAATTCTTTAGGTACTACACCACCAACAACTTCTTCAGCGAATTCGTATTCTTTACCAGCAGTCTCAACGTCAAGCGGTTCTAAACGAACATATACGTGACCGAACTTACCTTTACCACCTGTTTGACGTACGAATTTACCTTCTTGCTCAACAGTTTTCTTAATCGTTTCACGATAAGCAACCATTGGTTTACCGATATTCGCTTCAACACCGAATTCACGCTTCATACGGTCAACGATGATGTCAAGGTGAAGCTCACCCATACCAGCAATAATTGTTTGACCAGATTCTTCATCAGTACGAACACGGAACGATGGATCTTCTTTCGCCAAACGGCCTAAAGCGATAGACATTTTTTCTTGGTCTGCTTTAGTTTTTGGTTCTACAGCCAATGAAATTACTGGCTCTGGGAATTCCATACGCTCAAGTGTAATGATGTTTTTCTCATCACATAATGTATCACCAGTTGTAACGTCTTTAAGACCTACACACGCTGCGATATCACCTGCACGGATTTCATCAAGATCTTGACGCTCGTTTGCGTGCATTTGCACGATACGACCGATACGTTCACGCTTAGCTTTAACTGGGTTATAAACCGGATCACCTTGTTTAAGAACACCAGAGTAAACACGTACGAATGTTAAGTTACCTACGAATTTGTCGTTCATGATTTTGAACGCAAGTGCAGAGAACGGAGCTTCGTCAGATGCTTCACGAGACGCTTTAGTTTCGTCTTTATCGTCAAGGATACCTTCGATCGCTTTAACTTCTGTAGGTGATGGTAAGAATTCAATTACAGCGTCCAACATACGTTGAACACCTTTGTTTTTGAACGCAGAACCACAAAGCATTACTTGAATTTCAGAAGCTAATGTACGAGCACGTAAACCAGCGATGATGTCTTCTTTAGAAAGATCACCTTCTTCTAGGTACTTGTCCATTAATTCTTCAGAAGCTTCAGCAGCTGCTTCAACCATGTTAGTACGCCATTCTTGAGCAGTATCAACTAGGTCAGCAGGAATATCACCGTATTCAAACTTCATACCTTGAGAAGCTTCATCCCAGATGATTGCCTTCATTTCGATAAGGTCAACAACACCTTGGAATGTGTCTTCAGCACCGATTGGCACAACGATTGGCACAGGGTTACCGCCCAAACGTGTTTTCATTTGTTCAACAACACGGAAGAAGTTTGCACCAGTACGGTCCATCTTGTTCACGAATGCTAAACGAGGCACTTTATATTTGTTTGCTTGACGCCATACAGTTTCAGACTGAGGCTGTACACCACCAACTGCACAGTAAACCATGCACGCACCGTCAAGAACACGCATAGAACGTTCAACTTCAATTGTGAAGTCTACGTGTCCCGGTGTATCAATTACGTTGATACGGTGTTGTTGGAATTGGTTAGCCATACCAGACCAGAAACAAGTTGTAGCAGCAGAGGTAATTGTAATACCACGCTCTTGCTCTTGTTCCATCCAGTCCATTGTTGCTGCACCGTCGTGTACTTCACCAATTTTGTGAGATACACCTGTGTAGAACAAAATACGTTCAGTTGTAGTTGTTTTACCTGCGTCAATGTGCGCAGAGATACCGATGTTACGGTAACGAGTAATTGGGGTTTGGCGAGCCATGATGTCTACATTCCTAAATGTTATCTTTAAAACAGGGCGCATCAATTAAATTGATGCGCACGAATACTCAAACGGGGCAACTTAAATACCCGCAAAGCCCCCACTTTGGTAGAGAGCAATGTTGAATCTAGCTACTGTATGCATGAGTATTCTCCTGATTAGGGACTGTTTTATCCGCTTAGAAACGGTAGTGAGAGAAGGCTTTGTTAGCTTCTGCCATACGATGCACGTCTTCACGTTTTTTGATCGCGGCACCTTTGCCTTCAGCTGCATCAAGCAACTCGCCAGCAAGACGTAAAGCCATAGTTTTTTCAGAACGCTTAGCAGCAGCATCTACTAACCAACGCATTGCTAAGGCAGTACGACGGGATGGGCGTACTTCCATAGGTACTTGATAAGTAGCACCACCAACACGGCGTGCTTTTACTTCGACCATAGGACGAACTTTCTCAAGAGTAGTCTCGAAAAATTCAACTGGGTCTACTTTGTTTTTTTCTTGAACGCGTTCTAAAGCACCGTAAACGATACTTTCAGCAATAGATTTTTTACCATCTTGCATTACGTGGTTCATGAATTTAGCGATTGTTTGGCTGCTAAATTTTGGATCTGGAAGGATCTCACGAGCAGCGACTACGCGACGTCTTGGCATTTTAATACACCTAATAATATGACACTTCAGGATAATCCAGCAGTTTGTACAAGTGTCATGTACACGACGCTGGCCTTACTATACGTCGCTTGAATTACAAATCTATGAAGAATTCAAACAAGCGAAACGCTAAAGGGCTTTTGGACTAGTTTCCTAGAATTACTTCTTAGGACGCTTAGTACCGTATTTAGAACGTGATTGATTACGATCTTTAACGCCGGCACAGTCTAAAGAACCACGAACGGTATGGTAACGTACACCTGGTAAGTCTTTAACACGACCACCACGGATAAGAACAACACTGTGCTCTTGTAAGTTATGACCTTCACCACCGATGTAGCTAGATACTTCAAAACCTGAAGTTAAGCGAACACGGCAAACCTTACGCATAGCTGAGTTAGGTTTTTTAGGTGTAGTTGTATAAACACGTGTACAAACACCACGACGTTGTGGACAAGCCTTCAACGCAGGAACTTTGGATTTTTCAACCAAAGTCGTACGACCCTTACGGATCAACTGATTCGTTGTTGCCATATGGCAATTCTCCCGTTATTAAAAAACCTTAAAAAGAAAATACCTCTTTTTAAGGGCACATAATTGTAAGCCAAGATGCAAAAATGGTCAACATGGCAATACTTACCAAATGTTGACCATATCAATGTTTGACAGGATGATTTACAAATTTAAATAAGGCTGAAACTTAATTTTCAAACCCTGTCTTTGTAATTGTATTGTTAAGAGTACTTTTGATTCTCTACAACCGCATCATTTTCAATTTCTAATGCTGGTTTTTGTTCACTGTGTTCATGCTCAACCACATGTTTTTCTGCAAGCTGCTCAATACCGTTATGAACATTTTCTTGCACTTTTTCTTCACTTTTTTCAGAAGTATTGGATTTTACTACAACAGATACTTTTGAAATTACATCATGATTTTCAATTTTATGATGTTGTGCTGCATGTACACTGCCATTTTCTCCAACATTTAAAAGACGTGGACTTGCCTTTTGAATAAGAGTTACTGCAGCATAGTAAGCTTGTAATGGTGATAAATGCTCACTTGGGTGTTCATTTAAATAATGTCGTGCTGCACCAAAAATAGCTTGTGCTTTATGACCTACATCTTCTTGTAACTTCCAGCTATAAACAGCACTAAGTACTGCACCAGCAACTGGAGTAAACTTGCCAACCGCAGCAAGTTGAGGAACTTTATTTAACCAGCTCCATTTGAATTCACCATTTTCATCGACTAACCAGCTTTTTAAAGTCTCAATATCATTTGAAGACCCAAGTACTTGCTGAAACTGTTGAATGTCTTGTGTCTCTAACATATTACGTAAAGCTTTAAGTGCTAAAAGCACTGTCTGTTTCTCTGCAATCAGGCTAATATCAACTTCTTTAAAAATAAATTCAACGACATCTTGATCAGTGGCTTCAGTCAAATCAAAACCGTGTGATCGTCCTGTTTGATAAATTGTTCTTAAAACCAATACTAAAGAAACTGGAATATCTACGGCTGCACCGACCATACCCGATACACCCGTAATTGCACCTTGAATACTTGCGATTAGTTTATTTTGTTCAATTAAAGCCTGACTTAAACGTTGTGAACGTGAAGTATCTTTTGTCAGCTCAAATAGGTCTTTAGCACCCGCCTCTTCTAAGATTTTTTCAGTCAGCGTACTTTTTGAACTAAAGTCATTTAGCCAATCAAATAAATAGCTCGATATTTTTTCATTCCAATCAGGCGAAATAAAGGTCGCAATACCATTGACCTTTCTAAAATGACGACCAAACACCTGACGCGTAACTTTAGGTAAATGTTCACGTAACATTTGTTGTGGACTTTCATACTGTTCCACTTCAAAAGGACTTTTACTTCTAGCATTACCTTCTACTGTTTTACCACCTGCAAGTGGCTCAGCCAACTTACTAACCTCACCTATTTGGCTTTGCTGCAAGATGTTTAAACCAGTAGAACTGAGCTTTTTAGCCACTCCGAAGACCTGAGAAAACAAATTGTCAGATTGATTATTATTAAATTTTGTCATCCAGTACCTCGATTTTTTAATTTATCTAATTAGAGATAAATACTAGGTGGAATGTGGATTTATCTCAACTTGAATGTGTGTATTTTAGTTAACCCTAAATGCAACATACTGTGTATTTGGTTATTTTTTTTAAATGCAAAATTGACATAAAGATTTGCCATAAGAAATAAAAAACCTTTCTGCTATCATGGTAACAACGAAAACATATGTCTAATGTTCTTACAGCTATATTCTCCTATCATTTAATAGCTGCTCATGTTCATAGACTTTAAATATCACCATAAAGGGACCTGTAGATGAAACGTGTTGTAATCACTGGTATGGGTATTAACTCATGTATCGGTAACTCTTTAGAAGCAGTTACTCACTCACTTCAAAATGGAATCTCCGGGACACGTTTTAACCCAACTTATGCTGAACTCAATTTTAAGAGTCATGTCAGCGCTGCTGCAGAACAAGATTTTGACAATATTGATCGTAAATTAAAACGATTCATGGGCGTATGTGCAATGTACGCTTATAACTCTGCTGTTGCCGCTGTTGAACATGCTGGCTTAAAAGCAGAAGATTTAGCAGATAATCCACGTTATGGTATTGCTGGCGGTTCAGGTGGTGGTTCAACTGCTTCTGTTGTAGAAATGACTGAGCTTTTAGAAACTAAAGGTGCTCGTAAAGTTGGTCCTTTCTTCGTTCCACGTAACATGACAAACACAATTACTGCAAACGTGGGGGTTGCATTTAAACTTCAAGGTATTGCTCACTCAATCGCAAGTGCTTGTGCAACTTCTGCAGATGCAATTGGTTATGCATATAACCTTATTCAACTTGGTAAACAAGACCTTATGCTTGCTGGTGGTGGTGAAGAAGATCACTGGTCTCAAAGCTTATTGTTTGATGCTATGGGTGCTTTATGTTCTAAATACAACGACACACCTGAAACAGCATCTCGTCCATATTCAAAAGACCGTGACGGTTTCGTTATTGCTGGTGGTGGCGGTTTCGTTGTTCTTGAATCTCTTGAACATGCTCAAGCACGTGGTGCAAAAATTCTTGCTGAAGTTGTTGCTTATGCTGCGAACAGTGACGGTGCAGACATGGTTGCTCCAAGCGGTGAAGGTGCGACTCGTTGTATCTTGATGGCTCTTGAAGAAGCAAAACAACACGGCGTAGAAAAAATTGACTATGTAAATACCCATGGTACTTCTACACCAGCTGGTGATGTTACTGAACTTAAAGCAATGGAACGTGCTTTTGGTGAAGGTAAAGTTCCACCTTTAAGCTCAACTAAATCTATGACTGGTCATAGCTTGGGTGCTGCTGGTGTTCATGAAGCAATTTACTCTGTATTAATGCTTCAAAATGACTTTATTGCTCCAAACATTAACGTGACTGAGCTTGATGATGGCACTGAAGGTTTTGATATTGTGCTTGAAAAACGTGATGCAAAATTGAATACTGTAATGAGTAACAGTTTTGGCTTTGGCGGTGTAAACGCTTGCCTAATTTTCAAGAAGTGGGATGCATAATCCCACCTAGGATTAACGATGGATGCACCTTCTGATGCTTTTTTGTGGGTAAAAGCATTACATATTATTGCTGTGGTTTGTTGGTTCGCTGCTTTGTTCTACTTACCACGTCTTTATGTTTACCATGCAATGAGTGAGGATGCGGCAAGTCATCAACGCTTTGAAGTGATGGAACGTAAGTTGTATCGAGGTATTATGTGGCCATCTATGATTGCCACATTAATTACTGCCCATTTTCTCGTAGACTGGGGCGATGCAACTCGACATTACCATGAAGCCACATGGTTCTATTTAAAAGTTGGATTAGTGGCTTTATTAGTGATTTATCATTTAGTTTGTGGTTACTATCGCAAAAAGCTTATTGGAAATGCTCACTATAAATCACATAAGTTCTGGCGTTTTTTCAATGAAATGCCAACCTTAATTTTATTTGCTGTTGTGATTTTAGTTGTCGTAAAACCTCAGTTTTAACTGGGGTTTTTTATTATCTAAGATTTTTAACTGAATTCTTTTATTCATTTCACTGACTTAACCTATTCATAATTTATTTTTCCGAGCAAAAGACTTTTACAGCAATCTTGATGCATTCTTATAAAAACACCTCATCTTTTTTATAAATTCAATAAACAGTAAGGATAAAGCATGAAAAGTCTGGCTTTTATTCATCGTAACGATACTCGTTTTGCAGTCGGCGATTTTTATCCAGTTCTTTCTGTTTTTTCCTACCATGAGTTAGGTAATACACTCTCCCCCTTTTTACTACTCGACCATTTAGGCCCCGGAAAAATTGCACCGTCTATAAAACGTAGAGGAGTCAATGATCACCCCCATCGTGGGTTCGAAACGGTAACATTTGTTTATGCAGGTGAACTCGAACACAAAGATTCATCTGGCGGAGGTGGGTCTATAAGTGCTGGCGATGTGCAATGGATGACAGCAGGCGCTGGTGTAATTCATCGGGAATTGTTTAGTGAAGAATTTTCTAAATCTGGCGGTGCTTTTGAAATGATCCAGCTTTGGGTCAATTTACCAGCAGCAGATAAAATGAATTCTCCACGCTATCAAAGTTTAAAGAAAGCTGAAATACCAGTGGTAAAACTGGAAAATGAGGCTGGATTTGTACGTATTATTGCCGGGCGGTTTAATCATGTTATAGGACCCGCGCTTACTCACACACCTGTTACCTTATTAGATGTAGAGCTCCGCGCAGGTCAGCAAGCCATTTTCCCTGCTCAATCTGGCGAAACAACATTAGTTTATTTACGTTCAGGTCGAGTACAATTTCAAAAAGATGAAGAAGTCCTAGAGGAACAAGGTTTAGCAGTGATGTCAAACCAAGGAGAGCATTTCTCTATTACGGCTTTACAAAGTTGTAAGTTACTTATTTTGACAGGACAACCCATTACAGAACCGATTAATGGTCATGGTCCATTTGTAATGAATACTTATGATGAGATTTTACAAGCCTATGATGATATTAAAAATGGAAGATTTGCCAAGTAAAACAGCCTAACTACCGCATGCGAAACAAATGACAGTTATTTGCGTCTGTCTTTCAACATAGTTGATGTATGTTATGCTACAAATTAACAGATGAACTTATTTACTAGCAAAACTATGTTCACTCTCAACGCTTTTAAACTTGTCACATATCGACAATTTATTATTTTCACCCTTTTCATTTTTCGTCACTTAAAAAGCTATCCGATTCGATTTCTTACACCAGAAGAAAAAGCTTTAGCGCAAAAGGTTTTTGGAGATTTTTTAGATTGTGACCGCCCTAAAATTATTGCTACTCGTTACTTACCTTGGCAAGTCCATGGAATTTTGATGGCTCCAAATGGAAATATTTATGTCAATCTTTCTGACTACAGTAGTAATTACGCGCTAGAGTCTAAATTCATACAAGGCATTTTTATTCATGAGTTGGCTCATGTCATGCAATACCAACGAGGTATTCATGTACTACTAAAAGGCGCCTTACTACAAACGGCCTACTATCTGAGTTTTAAATATTACAACCCATATAAATACACTTACCATCCTCAGAAAGCTTTTAGCTCTTACAATATTGAGCAGCAAGGAGAAATTGCTAGAGATATCTGTTCAGGTAAGCTACCAAATATTATTTGTTCACCTCACTTTGATTTGTAACTAAATAATCAAGATCGTCTTCAACGTAACTTTTTTGCTAACTTATAATCAGAAAGTTTATAAACAAAAAAATATGAAAATAAAGTTGAGATCTGAGTTTATTAATGTCAAATTATTGAAAATAAGTATAAAAACTTATTCCAAAATTTGGAGTGTTAAGGCAGTATACAAACAATAAAAATAATGAAGCTTGTTTCTATTGTATACAGAAAATCTCGTTATTTTTACGCAGAAAATATGTGATTGGTATATATTATTGATCTTGACATTTTTGTTTACTATTTTACTTGTTTATTATCGTGCTATACACATCGTTGAAAAATTATATTCATAAAAATCAACACTATGTGTATTTATATTCGTTATGATCTAGGATTAGGTTTGAATGAAAAGTTTTAAAGTTGCCCTTGCTCAGTTTTCTCCGCATATTGGCAATATTGACTCAAACACCCAAAAGATGATTGAGCAAGCAAATCAGGCGAAAAAACAAGATGCTGACCTGATTATTTTTCCTGAGCTTTCTGTGATTGGTTATCCAGCTGAAGACTTATTGTTACGTCCAAATTTAAATAAACGTATGCAAAAGGCTTTTGCTCAACTTAGCGAAGTTAAAGATATTGTGATGGTTTTCGGCTTCGTAAACCAGACAGAAGATGGTCAACGTTATAATTCAGCTGCTGTCATGAAAGATGGCCAAGTTTTAGGTGTCTTCAATAAACATAACTTGCCAAACTATGGCGTTTTTGATGAAAAACGTTATTTCCAAAAAGGCCATCAGCACTTGGTATTTGAGTACTTAGGTCATAAGTTTGGTGTACTCATTTGTGAAGATATCTGGTCAATCAATACAGTAAAACAATTAAGCCAATTAAATGTTGATACTGTACTTGTGCTTAATTCATCGCCATATGAAGTGGGTAAACCACAGCATCGTAAACAGACATTAAGTGAGCTTGCAAAGCAGCTTCATTTAAACATTGTTTATGTCAACCAAGTTGGTGGGCAAGATGATTTAATTTTTGATGGTACAAGTTTTGTCAGCAACCAAAATGGTGAAATTGCTTTACAAGCACCAAGCTTTAAAGAAGACCTGTATATAGCTGAATTTGACCGCGATACAAAATTATATAAGGTCACCGAGTCTGCTCCTGCATTGGAAACTTTTGCAGAGATCTATCAAGGCTTAGTCATGGCAACACGTGACTATGTAGAGCGCTCAGGTTTTCCTGGAGTAATTTTAGGTCTTTCTGGCGGTATTGACTCTGCCCTTACGCTCGCTATTGCAGTTGATGCAATCGGTGCTGAAAGAGTTCAAGCTGTGATGATGCCTTATACCTACACCTCTCAAATTAGTGTAGAAGATGCAGCTGAACAAGCTCGCCGTATGGGCGTGACTTTCGGTATTGCCGAAATCCACTCAATCGTAAATAGCTTCATGCAAACTTTATATCCGTTCTTTGGTAATTCACCAGCCGATGCGACTGAAGAAAATTTACAAGCGCGCGCTCGTGGTACATTGCTTATGGGGTTATCTAACAAGTTTGGTAATTTAGTCCTTTCTACAGGTAATAAATCTGAACTTTCAGTTGGCTATTGCACACTCTACGGTGACATGGTGGGTGGCTTTGCTGTTCTCAAAGATGTTTATAAAACAATCGTGTTTGAATTAGCAAAATACCGTAATAGCTTAAGTGAAACTCCGGTTATTCCTGAGCGTGTGATTACTCGTCCACCTTCAGCAGAACTTCGTCCAGATCAAAAAGACCAAGATTCTTTACCAGCGTATGATGTATTGGATGCTATCCTTTATGCATACATTGAAGAAGATTTAGGTCAGGCAGACATTATTGCCAAAGGTTTTGATAAAGAAGTTGTTGAAAAAGTCATCCGTTTAGTTGATCGTAATGAATATAAACGTCGTCAAGGTGCGATTGGCCCGAGAATTACTTCTCGTGCATTTAGTCGCGAACGACGTTATCCGATTGTCAACGGTTGGACAGCGAATGACTGAGCAGAAAAACTCATCAAAAACCACAGCACTTGCTCAAGCACTTTTGCTTGAGCAGGTGGAATTTTTCAAAAAACAATTATCGATAGAAAACTCACCTATTTATTTCCAGCAGTTCATTCAACTGTTTATGCAACATGCTGACGAAATTAAACTTTATGAAGTTGTAGATTTAGAACAATTACAAGCCGTTGTGAAACGCTATGCTTTTGAAATGCAGCTGGGTGCAGGCTTACTTGAGTTTATTGGGGAAATTGCACAGCGTATTTATTTATCTGCCATGAAATCTCCAATTCAGCTACAAGACTTGGTATCCGATCACCAGTTTGAAATGTGGCTTTCCAAGTTTTTGGAAATGGAGCATATTCCTCAATATCTGAATGAGTTTTTAAGAACCAGCCCTTCTGTTCAACAACTTTGCCAATATATTGCTACTTCAACCTTAGAACAAAAATTACCAAAATTTTTAACTGCCACTAAAGTGAATGACTACCATTTTGAATGGCAACATAAACTTAAAAAATTCTCGTTTTTACAGCAACAACGTCTCGAGCATAAACTTGAAACTTGGATTGCTAGTTTTATTCATGAACAACTTACAGAATTAAGTCTTTTGTCGGCTGAAGATTTAGAAAGCTTAGTGCGTCATATCTGGGAAGATATTAGACATAAAAAAATGTATGAGTTTATGAAACAGCTCACTCCTCTTGATGTGGAAGAGTTCTTTGTCTTAATTTATGAATACTGGAAAGAATTACGTCAATCGCAATTTATGCAAGATCTTATTTTGTATGGCTTCGAAGTTTTTTATGATTTTTATAAAGACCAAAGTCTATTTGAAGTGTTAAGTGAGATTGGTTTAACCGAAACCGATTTACAAACTGAAGCTTTACGTTTTTATCCAAAGGTTATGGATGCCTTTAATGAGCACGGTATTTTGGAACCGTTACTTCAAGCGCTCTTAGCTCCTTTTTATCAAAGCTCAAAAACACTCGATATGATTGAAAAACATTTTAATGAGTAAAAAATAGATAAAAAGAAACCACGCAGGAGCGTGGTTTTTAAAATGGTGGCTATGACGAGACTTGAACTTGTGACCCCCGCATTATGAGTGCGGTGCTCTAACCAACTGAGCTACATAGCCGTAAACTGTGTGCGCATTATCTATAGTTCTGTATAGCAGGTCAATACTTCAAAACTCTTTATGCCCACCAAATGAACAAATATGATTCAGATCACCATTATTTGTTCATTTTTTAGCAAATTCTTACTTTAAGCAATTGATCGGCCACAGAAATATATTAAAGATCTAATACCAGTTTTTTGCCTTTTGCTCTTGATACACAAATCATCATGCTCTTCTGTGAAGCCTTTTCGGCATCACTTAAGTATTGATCGAAATGCTCTGCTTCACCTTCTAAGATAGCGGTTTCACATGTACCACAAACCCCTTCTCGGCATAGACATTCCACATCAATATTTAATGTCTCAATAGCTTGTAAAATAGTCTGGTTACTTTGTACTTCAATTTCCTGATTAGATTTGGCAAGTACCACCGTAAATGCTTCACCATCTTCTGGAACTGTTGAGGCAAATTGTTCCCAGTGAATGTATTCATCACGGTAACGGTGCTTGTTACAACAATCAATCACCGCATCAATCATAGGTTTAGGTCCACATACATATACATGTGTGCCTTTTGGTTGCGATGAAATTAATTCGTCTAAGTTAAGCATGCTGCCTTCTGAATCAACATAACTAAATACGTGCTCTGGATGTTTTTGCTTTAATTCATCAAGTAAAGCCGCGTGTTCAGGTGAACGGTAAGCATAATGTAGCTCAAAGTCAGCACCACGTGCCGCAAGCTCATCCATTTGCGGTAAAAACGGTGTAATACCAATACCACCTGCAATTAAGATATGTTTAGTACCTGTTTCAGCTAGCGGGAATAAATTTTTTGGTTCTGATATCTGGATTTCACAGCCTTCATTGCACTGATCATGCATGAAAACTGATCCACCCTTACCTTCGACATCCTTACGAACACAGACTTGATAAGTTGATAAGTCTTGCGTACAGCCCATCAATGAGTAAGCATTGGAAAGTTGATCATTCATTTTGACAATAATATGGCTTCCCCCACTAAATCGAGGAAAGTTCTGCCCATCTTGACGTTTGAACGTAAACCGTTTGATTAAAGGGGTTAGCTGTTCCACACGAGTAACAACTGCTGGGAACATTTCATAATGACTAGCCATATTAGAATCCTTCTTTTACCGCATATTCTTGTTGTTAGGGCTTATCCTTAAAGCCCTAAACACATGTATTTAATAGTCATGAATTCTTCAAGACCATATTTTGAACCTTCACGTCCAACGCCTGATTGCTTCACACCACCAAATGGTACAACTTCATTTGAAATTGCTGTGGCATTCATACCGACCATTCCATATTCAAGCTGTTCCGACACTCGCCATAAACGTGAAATATTTTCGCTGTAAACATACGCAGCCAAGCCAAAAATAGTGTCATTTGCTTGAGCAACCACATCTGCTTCATCTGTAAAGCGAATGAGCGGCGCAACCGGACCAAAAATTTCTTCTTGGACAATTTCCATTGTACGGTCAACATTAGTTAAAACTGATGGTTCATAAAAGGTTTGTCCTAAAGCATGCTGCTTACCACCACATGCAATCTTAGCGCCTTTGCTCACTGCATCATCAATTAACTGCTGTGCTTTCAAAACTGCTTTTTCATTAATTAATGGGCCAATTTGTACGCCATCTTCCAAACCGTTACCGACTTTAAATTTTTGTACTTCTTGTACAAACTTCTCGGCAAAAGCTTGATAAATATTGTCATGTACATAAATGCGGTTAGCACAAACACAGGTCTGGCCTGCATTACGGAACTTGGCAAAAATCGCGCCTTGCACAGCTTTATCTAAATCGGCATCATCAAACACAATCAGAGGAGCATTTCCGCCCAACTCAAGTGCCAATTTTTTAATGGTGCTTGAACACTGCTGCATCAGTAAACGGCCCACTGGCGTTGAACCAGTAAAAGTTAACTTCTTTACTTTTTCATGTGAAGTAAATACCGAGCCAATTTCTTGAGATTTACCAGTAACAACATTAATCACACCAGCTGGTATACCCGCCTTTTCTGCAAGCTTTGCAATCGCTAATGCACAGTAAGGTGTTTCGTTGGCTGGCTTAATCACGACCGTACAACCCGCTGCTAAAGCTGGTGCTGCTTTACGGGTAATCATGGCAATTGGGAAATTCCACGGCGTAATCGCAGCCACGACACCCACAGGTTCTTTACTGATAATAAAACGCTGCTGGTTATTTACGGTTGGAATCACATCACCATAAATACGCTTGCCTTCTTCGGCAAACCATTGAATAAATGATGCAGCATAGCGAACCTCACCTTTTGCTTCTGCTAAAGGCTTGCCTTGCTCAATGGTCATGATTAAAGCAAGTTCATCGGTATGATCGAGAACCAGTTTATGCCAAGCCAACAAGATATCAGCACGATTTTGGGCAGTTAAAGCTTTCCAACTTTGTAAAGCCATATAGGCAGCTTCAACTGCTTGCGTTGCCTCTGCCGCTCCCATATTCGGAATTGTGCCAATTTCTTCGCCTGTAGCTGGGTTACTCACCGGAACAGTCGCATTCGACTGTGCAGCTAGCCATTGCCCATTAATATAGGCTTGTTGCTGAAATAGTTCAGTACTTTGTAAACTCGACATATCATCTTCCTAACTGAAGAATCAGGTGTAAGTGATCTTTACACCTGAATAAATCCATTTGTTTTATTTATGATGCTGCGCCACTAAATGTTGGAAGTAAGCAATACCATGCTCACTGATACCAGAGCGTTGCTTGTCAGTCATGATACGGCCTTGACCACGATAACCACGTGATTTCAGACCACGTTGTACGCTCTCTACCAAGTTCAAATCTTCCGGGCGGAATACATTGCGATACCACTCAATCAAATCTTTTTGATCTTGAGTAAGCTCTTCATTTGTAAAGTAAATATCGTAATGCTGCAAAGTTGTTTCTGCATCAACTGGAAACTCATAGATCACAGTCATGAAGTTGCTGCCCGGTGGTACGTTGAACATGGTACAAGGCCAAGTCCAGAACCCATGAAACTCAGGATCTGTTACTGATGGATCAAGCTTAAATGACTTCTCAGATGAACGCGCAAAACCGTACTGTAATGTCCAGTTTTGATGTGTGGTGTGCCAATATTTGTCGACTTGTACTGAGTCAGCAAAGCCCGGATGTGCAGGCCCACAGTGATAACATTCCAAGTAGTTATCGACAATAACTTTCCAGTTTGCTGGCGTTTCTGTTACAAAACGAGCCGCCAATTTCAAATCTTTAATTACACTACATGCTTGATTTAAACGCTCAGCAAAGCCCGGAAGCTGGTCTTCTACGCAAGTCGCATTTTCATCCATATTAATAAATACGAAACCTGCATATTCCTCGACTTTTAAAGGCACCATGCTTGAGTTTTCTTTATCGAAAGATTCAACGTGGTCACAGTTACGTGCCAATGCTAAGCTTCCATCTAACTTAAACGTCCATGCATGATATGGGCAAGTAATTACATTTTTTGCCTTACCACTGCCACTTAAAAGCTCATGGCCTCGGTGTGGACACACATTATAAAACGCACGTAGAACACTATCTTTACCGCGAATGATGACAATATTTTCACCAATTACTTTACGGGTAATATAGTCATTTGGCTGAGCCAACTCACTGCCATGTGCAACACAAATCCAGCTTTTAGCAAAGATTGATTCTTTTTCATGCTCATAAACTTGAGATGAAGTATAGAAAACTTTAGGGAAAGTCCATGCAACATCTGGGTTTGCGCAAAAATCTTCAGGTAATTTTTCAACTGCACTCATGTTTTTACTCCATTAAATTCTTTTCGTCCAAATGGCTCGATATTAAATTGATGTCTTTTCGGCACTGCTCAACATGCGACGTATTGCACTTAGCATGTTTTGATATAAATGTTGAACTTCCGGACAGTCACGCATCAGACGTAAACTGCCATGTAATAAACCTTTACCTAAATGAAACTCGTTAGGGATGCCTGCTTGTTCCAGTTTTTGGGTAAAGAGAGAACCGTCATCACTTAAAGGGTCATACTCTGCAACTGCCACAAAACTTGTAGGCATATCTGAAAAATCAGTTGCCAATAAAGGTGCTAGACGTAAATCCTGCCAGTCTTGTGAATTCGGTGCATATTCCTTTAAATAAAAATGCATATCTTCAGCCGTTAACAACGGCGCATGGGCGTGCTTTTGCGCGGCTGGGGTATCAAATGCTGTCGTTAAACATGGATAAACCAATGCCAGCCCTTGAGCTTGCAAACCACTATGTTGTAGATCCACTGCAAGAGCAGCTGCTAAATTACCGCCTGCGCTATCACCTGCTAGAACGATATTTTCGCTATCGATTTGCCAAGCTGAACCATGCTGTTTAAGACATTGATATACCGCTAAACAATCTTCAAAAGCTGCTGGAAAGCGATGCTCTGGTGCTAAACGGTAATCCACACTAATAACAACCGCATTTAAGTCCTTACACAAATAACTGGTAATAAACTCATGTGAATCGAGTCCACCCACCATCCAACCACCACCATGTAGATACAACACACACGGCCAACCAGACTCAGGTCGATTTGTTTTTGGTAAATACACACGAACAGGCACAGGATGCTCTGCATTTGCAACAACTCGGTCTTCTACATCTATCTTGTCATCACGTGGCAAAGTGTAGTGTCGGCACATGGCATCATATGCCGCACGGATTGAGTCAATATCTGCATCTGCTGGTGAATAAATGCTGCTCCAATACACTAGGCTTTGCATTTCTTCACTTAAGGCATAAGTAGCCTGTTCATATGTCGTCATTACCGTTCCCTCTAGCTGGTTTTTCTATCCAGTTTGATTGAGCTTGCAAGCTCAAGCTGCATCCGTTTTGCATGTTCATCTTGAGCCTGGTTTAAACCAATTTCCTGATCATCATAACCTTGTTGCTCGATCAAATGCGATGGAACTTTGGCATAATCCTGAATCAGCCATTTCACTAAGCCATAGGTTTGAATCAGAATAATCACAATGAATGGTAAAGCTGTCACAATAGTTGCCGTTTTCATGGTGTCTAATGGTGCTTTACTAAAGATCATGGCAATTGGAACTAAGGTCAGCATTACACACCAGAACAGACGTGCGTTTGGCGACGGGTCTTGCCCTTCACTTAAACCGCGTGTACAGGTTGCTGAAACCGCATATCCGACCGCATCCATATGGGCTGCCAAAAACACCACCATGATGCCGAGGAAAATCCACATCATGAGTTTTCCGGCAGGCAACAGACTGAGCAATTGTCCAATCGCAACCTCACCACCTTGTTGACTTAAGATTTGCGGTACATTTACAGCCCCATGAATAAAGCTATAAACACTGTAGTTTTCAAATACACCAAAGATGAACCAAAGACCGACACTGCCACCAATTACCATGGCAAAGATCACTTCTTTAATAGTACGTCCTTTAGAAACACGCGTTACAAAGAGTGCCACACCCGGTGCATATGAAATCCACCATAACCAGTAGAAAACAGTCCATTCTCGAGTAAACTTGCCGTCCCCCATTGGGTCGGTAAACAAACTCATATCGACAAAGTTGGTTGCCATTAATCCAAAACTCATTAACGAGTTATTCAAAATGAATTGAGTCGGACCAAAGCAAAGTACATAAATCGCAAATAACACTACACCCAAGCACACCATATGGCTTAAACGCTGCATGCCCTTGTCCATACCTACATAAGAACTGAGTGCGAACAGAACTGAAACTGCCAAAATAATGATGACCTTGGTCATAAAGGTATTTGGAATGCCTGTGAGCTGAGACAAAATATTGGTAAATGTCACGGCAGTGAGTACCAATGAAATCGTCAATGCACCAAACATGCAAAGCAAGAACATTAAGTCGACTAAACGACCAACCACGCCGGTTGATTTAAAGCCTGTCACAGCCTCAATCACTGAAGCTAAACTTAAACCTTTGTTTTTTCTCACATGATAGCTGTAGCACAAAGAAATTGATGCCAAAGCATAAATTGCCCATGCACTTAAACCAGAGTGAAAAAACGAGTAAGCCACGCTATATTTCAATGCTTCTGCTGACTCAGGCGGTAGGCTCAAACCCGGAGTTTGATAATAGTAGGCCCAGTCCAAAAAGCCCCAGTAAAGTGTGGAAGACCCAATACCCGACAAGATGAACATAAATATCCATGACATTGTGCTGTATTGAGGTTTTCCTTCTCCAAGCTTAATTTTTCCGTATTTACTAAAGGCAAGACCAAAAGTAAAAATGATGGCTAAAAAAGCAAACAGTAATACTGGAGTTGTAAATACCGATGTCGTCCACTGCATCCACGTTGCAGCAATCTTGATCGACTCTTGCGAATAAATCGCCAAACCAGCAACTGAAATAAATACAAACAGTAAGCTGGTTACGGCAAGAAATTTATCCGTATAAATTTTTGTGTTTTGATTATCCATATCCATACATCCATTTTTGGATGGCGTTATTCCATAGCGAATACGTCCATTTTAGTTTGGGCTACACATGATGCAATTGCATCTCCTACCTCATAAGTTTTTGCCTGACCGCCGATATCGGCTGTTTTTGGGCCATTAATTAAGACATGCTCAATCGCCTGCATAATATCTTGACCCGCTTGGATACAGCGCTCGTCTTCTTCACCAAAGAATTCGAACATCATGGCACCCGACCAAATCGCAGCGATTGGGTTGGCAATTTGTTTACCGTAAATATCTGGTGCTGAACCATGGACAGGTTCAAACAGTGATGGAAATTTTCTTTCTGGGTTTAAATTTGCCGATGCCGCTAAACCGATGGTTCCCGTACATGCAGGACCTAAATCGGAAAGAATATCGCCAAATAAATTCGATGCTACAACCACATCAAAGCGTTCAGGTTGTAAAACAAAACGAGCCGCTAAAATATCAACATGCTGTTTATCAGCTTGAATTTGTGGATATTGTTTTGCCATCGCATCAACGCGCTCATCCCAGTACGGCATGCTCACTGCAATACCATTTGACTTGGTCGCTGCGGTAATTTTTTTTGCATCACGCTGATTTGCAAACTCAAATGCATAACGCAGAATTCGATCTACGCCATGACGTGTAAATACGGCTTCTTGTAAAACAAACTCTCGGTCTGTCCCTTCAAAAGCTTTGCCACCAATGGCTGAGTACTCACCTTCACTGTTTTCACGAACCACATAAAAATCGATGTCGCCCGGTTTTTTACCTACCAATGGACATTTCACACCTGGCATTAAGCGCACTGGACGTAAATTCACATATTGGTCAAAACCACGACGGAACTGGAGCAGCGAACCCCAAAGCGAGATATGGTCAGGCACTTTATCTGGCCAGCCTACAGCGCCAAAATAAATTGCATCGTAGCCCTGCAAAGTTTCAAACCAGTCATCCGGCATCATTTTGCCGTGCTCAAGGTAATAATCGCAGCTTGCCCAATCGAAAGCATCTAACTGAAGCTCAATGCCATGCTTCTCTGCTGCTGCCTTTACAACCTTAATGCCTTCTGGTAGAACTTCTAAACCAATGCCATCGCCTGCAATCGTGGCAACTTTATATCTTTTTGCCATAAGCTTCCTTCACACCTTCGACTAATATCCTTGTATGGCTTAAACATGATGTTTTAAGCAAAAATGATCAACAACGGAACTATCAATCCAATGGACACGGATCGTGAATAATCTACCTAACCTATCGGATTTAAAGGTTTTTTGCACAGTCGCCAAACTAAAAAGTTTTGTCGAATCTGCTGAGGAACTCGGGACATCGCCAGCTTTTATTAGCAAGCGAATTAATATTTTAGAAAACACATTAAGCTGCAAACTTTTTCATCGCAGTACACGTCACGTTAGCCTGACGGAAGATGGCAAACTCATTCTTGAGAGAGTTTCAAATATTCTTGAGGAATTTGATGAAGTTTGTGAACTGGTCAATAACCCACTCAGTACACCTACGGGTCGTATGGATATTATTAGTAGCTTTGGTTTTGGCAGAAAACATATCGCACCAATTTTGTCTAAATTAATGATGCTTTATCCAAAGCTTCAAATACATTTTGACACCATCGACAATACCAAGGACTTGATTCAACACAGTATTGATTTAGACATCAGAATTGGTAATGAAATTGCACCCAATATGATTGCGAAGAAGTTAGCTTCTAATTTTCGAATTTTATGTGCAGCACCTAGCTATTTACTTAAACACGGCGTACCAGACAGTATTGAAGATTTGCAAACACATGACTGTTTAACGATTAGTGAACGTGATCAATCATCTGTACTATGGAAATTTAGACATGCTTCTGAAGATGTTTCAGTGCATATCAAACCACGTTTTGTTTCTAATAACGGCGAGATTATTCATCAGCTTGCCATAGAAGGTCACGGTATTATTTTCCGTTCGATTTGGGATGTTGCAGACGAACTGATTACCGGCCAACTTCAGCATATTTTGCCTGAATATTGGCAAGACGCAGATGTTTGGGCGGTTTATCCATCACGTCTAAAAAGCTCTTCCAAACTGCAAACCTGTATTTTGTTTATTCAAAATGAATTACTTAATCGTTTACAGCATGTACAAAACCTAAACCGTGGACAACTCATTTCACCAGCCGTCAAACGAGAACCACCTCCTGAAAAAGTCTTTCTATAAAAAAAGCCCTAAGTGAGCCTATTCACTTAGGGCACTAGTTTGCTTTTAACTTTTAGAAATAATATCCAATTGAAAGATAAAACAGTTTATCCCAGTCATTACTGCTACCTTGTGCAAGGCCATTCGCCCCACCACCTACCATTGGGTCATTTTTACTCATAATATATTCACCCTGAATACCAATGGCTTTGTAATTAAAATAAACGCCTGCAATTAAACGCTCAGAGTCTTTATAGCCATCCTCATCTTTGAAAAAGCGACTATGAGAAATATAAGGCTTAATATTGGTAAGTTGATGAAATGGCTGAGCAAAGGTGTAATTAATTTCATTAACCAAATACTTACCCTTATTCGCTACTTGATATGGATAGTCGAAAGCACCAATAGTTGAACTATTTGGAAATAAATCATCTCCATTCGTGACATCTTGCTTACCTGCTAAGAACATCCATTGCCAAGCTTGGTATTGGGTTTGAGCAAACACATTCCATGACTTACGATGCCCATCTATGTTTGTTCTTTTATTTTCTAAATCAGAGTACCAAAACGAACCACCCAATTCTGTTGAAAAATTTTGAGCTTTATCAATTTCAAATTTTCTAGATGCGCGGCCAATCCACATATTTTTTTCTTCAATATTAGTACCATTGGACAAGTCATCAGCTTCAACAAAATTACCACTATATCGGCTTGAGTCCTTTGAAGTACCCTTATAATTTCCACCATCAGATGGATAAAAACCTAAGGTCAAATTATATTTATCATCTGCAAATTTATATTTAATTCCTAAATTATCAATATCTTCTAAACCGACGGTATTTAAAAGTGTCTCGTAATAACTGCTGCCCCAAAATTCTCCAAAGCCAAAATCAACAGGTTGTAAACCTACTGTAACTCTTTGTTGGTCAGACAGTTTATAACCTGCCCATGCTTTTTTTAGAAAAATTGCATCACACAGGCGATTATATTGGTAACAACGAGCATCTAAGCCCGCAATCCAATCTGGATTTTCGTAACCCAACACTAATTTAATATCTGTGAGTCGCCAGTCATCATTTTGAGAGCCTTCATTGGCCCCAACCACATAGTCCTTATGTAAATAACGGGAACGTACCGCACCAGACACTTTAAATTGACCCGAATCTAAAGTTGGATCACCCCAACTCAAATCAGCCGCAGAGACTTGTGCTCCAGCAGTTAAGCTTAGAATTCCTAAAAATAATAATGACCTTTTCATGTCTTCAACATCCTTGTTAAGTGTTATAAGAACATGAAGAAATTGGGTTAGACAAACAATGCCAGAACTATAAAGTCGGTCTTTACAAACTGTGTTTAATCAAAAAATAAGCATAAAAAAAGACCACGCAGGAGCGTGGTCTGTAAAATGGTGGCTATGACGAGACTTGAACTTGTGACCCCCGCATTATGAGTGCGGTGCTCTAACCAACTGAGCTACATAGCCGTAAACTGTGCGCGCATTATCTTAGCTTCTTTACCGCGCGTCAAGAAAAATTTTAAATAAAATGAGGTGAAGTGAGCCTATAAGCCGGGTTCTGTCGAGGATGGTCATTCCTCTAGGCGTACAATCACTCATACGCTCAAGCGACCTACCCGAATCCAGTACGGGCCGCACCTAGGATTCCTATTTGGTCTTGCTTCTGGTGGGGTTTGCCATGCCGTGAACTGTTACCAGACACGCGGTGCGCTCTTACCGCACCCTTTCACCCTTACCTCACGAATGAGGCGGTCTACTCTCTGCTGCACTTTCCGTCGGCTTTCACCGCCCAGGCGTTACCTGGCACCCTGCCCTATGAAGCCCGGACTTTCCTCTCCTGCTTCAGTCACGGAGACCTCCACAGCAGCGACCATCCGGCTCACTTCGAGGGCGCATATTAACAAATTTATTCACTAATTGCTTGTGCTTTTTTGAGCAATTAATCTTTTATATTTGTCTAATAGCTGTTCTTCCGTTTCCTCATGCTGCGGATCTTTAGGAATACAGTCGACTGGACAAAATAATTGACATTGTGGCTGGTCATGGTGACCAACGCATTCGGTACATAAATCTGGATTAATTTCATAAATCACTTCACCCATAAAAATAGCTTCATTTGGGCAAACTGGTTCACAAACATCACAGTTTATGCACTCATCGGTGATATATAACGACACTTTACCAACCTTGTTGATGTTTACGCTCAAAAGCTTCAACCACAGCTTGCGGAACAAACTTGGTTACATCACCTTTTAAGCGTGCAATTTCTCGAATCAACGTCGAAGAAATAAAAGAATACTGTTCGGAAGGTGTTAAAAACACGGCTTCAAAATGTGGGTCCAACTGGCGATTCATATTAGCCAATTGAAACTCATATTCAAAATCAGATACTGCTCTTAAACCGCGAAGTACTGCTGTAGCCTTTTGTTCTTTGAAAAAATTAACCAATAAACCATCAAAACCTACAAATTCAACATTTGATAGATGGCCTAATGATGACTGTGCCAGTGCAACTCTCTCTTCTAGACTGAACAAAGGATTTTTATGAAGTCCAATTGCAATCGCTACTACGACCTCATCAAACATTCTTGATGCTCTAGTAACTAAATCAACGTGCCCATTTGTGATAGGGTCAAATGTTCCAGGATAAATTACACGCGTTTTAGACATCCGCTAGTACTCTAATTGTATTGTGCAGCTATTTTAGCAAAAGTTATACATGAGGCGAAATATTGATATGTGGGAAAAAACTTCACCTTGGCATCAGTTTACGGCACAATAGGGGCAATTGTGGAAGTTTGAATTATGGCGAAAGCAACAGTAGTAAAGAAACATAATGGCGGAACCATCGCACAAAATAAACGTGCCCGTCATGATTATTTTATCGAAGAAAAATTTGAAGCTGGCATGTCTTTACTCGGCTGGGAAGTAAAGTCTTTACGTGCTGGTCGTATGAGTTTGACAGAAAGTTATGTCATTTTTAAAAACGGTGAAGCATTTTTATTTGGTGCACAAATTCAACCGCTCCTTTCTGCATCTACACATATCGTGCCGGAAGCTACACGTACACGTAAATTATTATTATCTCGTCGTGAACTTGAAAAGCTTATGGGTGCAGTGAACCAAAAAGGTTATTCGTGCGTTCCATTAGCATGTTACTGGAAAGGTCATCTGGTCAAGCTTGAAATTGCACTCGTGAAAGGTAAACAACTCCACGATAAACGTGCAACTGAAAAAGAACGTGACTGGCAACGTGATAAAGCCCGTATATTTCATAAATAATAGACTAAAAAGCCTCTATAAAGAGGCTTTTTTATTTTTTACTAATTTAATCTATATAAAAGTCCAGCAATATATTCACCAAACCATTTAGCAGTATCTAAATCACCTTGTGGCGGTGTAATTTCAACTGGTGCATTATCTGATTGAGTCATTAAACCTAAACAGCTCGATAAACGGTTTAAATCAGTTTCGGTATGGCCTGTTGTCATTAAAGGCAAACCAGACCAGAGCATGCCATGCTGCATCGCAAAAATATTAAGTTGTTGCAAAACCGCTAGCTTATCACCACTCAGGCCACCTGAATTTGCAAAACCCGCTGCTAATTTGCCTTGCCATAAACGATTTTTCCAACGTTTGGAGGTACTATCCATAAACTTTTTAAAGTCGGCAGTTACACTCCCCATATATGTTGGCGAGCCAAAAATAATACCCTGTGAGGCATCTAAAATATCCCAGTCAATGTGCTCAATATTCATCACATGTACTTTAACACCCATCACTTGTGCACCAGCAGCAATAGCAGATGCTACCTTTGCGGTATGACCATATGGACTGTGATAGACAATAGAGAGATGTTTTTCAGGCAAAGACATAAGCTTAATATTTTAGCGATTTTTTGTATTTTATCATTTTATTAAAAGTTGCTAAACCGTGATCTAAGAATATTAAAAATTAGCTTTTAAGCAGTTTATTTAAGTAAATACTGAAAATACAAAAAATAAAAAACTCCCTTATATTATTTTTAAATTTAAATAACATAAGGGAGTAATATCACAACAATCGTACTTCTAAAATTAAATACGATTTTTATAATTTACATAAAAACAAAAGTTGCCATACGGCCAGTTTTAGCATCACGGCGGTAAGAGAAATACTCTTCCTGCTGTTGATATGAGCATTGATCGCCGCCTAAAACTTGCTTAACACCAAGGTTTTGCAAAATAAAACGAGCAATCGCGTATAAATCTGCATGAAATTTATCTGGAGCTGCTCCATCAATAAATGCAGTTTCCAATTCAGGATATTTACTACAAAAAGCAGTTTTTACTTCGGCTCCAATTTCAAAACAAGGTTGACTAATCGCAGCTCCTAACCATGCCCAAGTTGGAGGGCTTTGCATTGCAGCAACTGTATTTTCAATAATACCGCCCGCCAATCCTCGCCACCCTGCATGTAAGTTGGCAACTTCAGTGCCCTCTGCGTTACCAAGTACTACAGGCAAACAATCGGCTGTCATCATCATTAACGCATGACCTTTGGTTTGAGTAACCAATCCATCGCCAATTAATGCTGTAAAGGGAATTTGTTCATTTACCGTATGACAAATCGTACTATGCGTTTGGGTCATCCATGTCATTTTCTTAACACTGAACTGAGCAAATTCGTCTAAAAGCATCATTCGATGCTGCTGAACGCGTGCAGCTTCGTCTTTAACGTGTAAAGCAAGATTAAACCCAGTTAATTCGGTTTGGTCCGTTGGCAAAGCCAAAGGATGTTGAACACGTGTCTGCCCTACAAATACGCCTTGCGGTAAACCTTGAACAAATTCCATATGCATGTCCTTAATATGCAGCGTTTTCTGAACGTAGCACATTAACCAACTGAGTAAAATCTTCAGGCCAAGGTGCTTCAAATAACATTTCTTCACCAGTACGCGGATGTTTTAAACCCAACTTAGCTGCATGCAATGCTTGACGTTTGAAACCACGTAAAGTTTCAATGAGTAATTCAGATGCACCAGCAGGTACACGTACACGGTTCATATAAACCTGATCACCAATCAAGCCATAACCAATATAACTAAAATGCACACGAATCTGATGAGTTCGGCCTGTTTCAAGACGAGCTTGCACACGAGTAAAATCTTTAAAACGCTCTTTTACGTTGTAATGCGTCACTGCATCACGCCCACCCGGTAAAATCGCCATTTTCACACGGTCAACTGGGTGGCGTTTAATTGGCTCATCAATCGTACCGCCAGCAATAATATTTCCATAAACAATTAAGTCATATACACGATAAACCGACTTATTTGCCAACTGTTTACTTAAAGAAAATTGCGCTTCTAGTGTTTTAGCAACAACTAATAGTCCACTGGTGTCTTTATCAATACGATGTACTAAACCAGCACGAGAAAGTTCTGCCAATTTTGGAAAATGATAAAGCAAGGCATTCACTAAAGTTCCAGAGGTATTACCTGCTCCTGGATGCACTACCATCCCTACTGGTTTATTAATGACTAAAATATCATCATCTTCATAAACAATATTAAGTGGAATGTTTTCAGGTTGACTCGTCGTCTGAGCTTCAAGCTCAACTTCGAGCGTAAGTAGCTCTGTCCCTTCACAACGATGCTTAGGTTTAACAATGTTACCATTCACCAACAGATGGCCATCCTTCAACCATTGCTTGAGCTTTTCACGCGAAAACTCACTCCACACCATGGCTGCAACTTGGTCGATACGTTGCCCTAAGTAGCTTTCATCTAACTGAACTTGCAACGATAAACGTGTTGCAGTTGTATCAGAAGTATGGTTATCTGCATCCTCAGAATCTTCAAGTAAATTGAAGTCGGTTTCAGAGAAGTTTGTGTTTGAAGATTGTGCTGAAGTCATTTGATCATTGAGATAAAAGTGGTTTAATAGCGCAATTGTAGCTCATTGCCCAACATAACAGAGGAGTTTTTATGTCGCTACCACGTTATAAAATTACGATGCTTGCCTTATCTCTAGGTGTAGCGTCTGCATTTGTGGGCTGTAGCAGCAATCCAAGTAAAAAAGAAGTGGTCGATACTGGCCCGCAATCTAGTGAACAAGCATATTTTGAAAAGGCCCAAAAATCTCTTGATCGTGGTCAATATCTTGAAGCTACTAAATCTTTAGAAGCGATTGACACCTATTATCCAACTGGACAATACGCGCAACAAGCACAACTCGAACTTCTCTATTCAAAATTTAAACAAAAAGATTATGAAGGGGCGATTGCTCTAGCTGAACGCTTTATTCGTTTAAATCCTCAGCATCCAAATGTAGATTATGCCTACTATGTACGTGGCGTATCTAACATGGAGCTGAACTATGACAGTTTATTGCGCTACACGTCTTTACAACAATCACACCGTGACATCAGTTATTTAAAAGTTGCTTATCAAAACTTTGTTGATCTGATTCGCCGCTTCCCAAGCAGCCAATATTCTGTCGATGCAGCACAGCGTATGAAATTTATTGGTCAAGAGCTTGCTGAAAGCGAAATGAATGCCGCACGCTTTAACGTTAAACGTAAAGCATGGGTTGCAGCAGCTGAGCGTTCACAATGGGTAATTGAACACTATCCACAAACACCTCAAATACCAGAAGCATTAGCAACTTTGGCATATAGCTATGACCAGTTGGGTGACAAAGCAACTTCACAACAATACATTGAAGTTTTAAAGCTTAACTATCCTAGCCTTGTTAATAAAAATGGCACAGTAAACATGCGTGCTGCCCGTAAAGAAGGCAACTGGATTAACCGTGCTACCTTGGGTATTCTCGGCCGTGAATCTAAGTCTACAACACCTGATACTACAACTACTGAAACAGAACCTAAACGTAGTCTACTGAACCGTGTAAGCTTTGGTTTAATTGGTAATTCTGGCAAAGAAGAAACTCAAGAAACAACAAAAGCACCAGTTGAGACTCCAAAAACTGAACGTAGCTGGACTAACCGTTTAAGCTTCGGTTTACTTGATAAACCTGAAAAAGCAGCAGAAGGTGCAACCACTGCACCTGCAGCATCTTCAACTGAACCGGACGACGCTGCTCAATAAGCCATAACAGCTTAAAAATAACCAACAAACAGGCAAGTGATATGACTTGCCTGTTTGTTTTTATAAAATAGTAAAATATTTATCGGGCATATCTCGTTTCATCATGTCAGAATAATCTGACCTATCGCATCATTAGTTTAAACACGGTTATCTGAATTATGGCAATTCCACAGCATACGATTGATCAGATTCTAGATCGGACAGATATTGTCGATCTGATTGGTCAACGTGTGAAATTGAAAAAGACCGGACGAACATATTCTGGTTGTTGCCCTTTTCATCAAGAGAAAACCCCTTCTTTCCATGTTTATCGCGATAAACAGTACTATCATTGCTTCGGTTGCCAAGCAAACGGCAATGCCATCCGTTTCCTAATGGATATTGATAACCGAAACTTTATCGATGTAATGAAAGAGTTATCGAGCAATGCAGGTGTCGAATTACCCAAAGATAATACCGATAATAAAAAACTGTCTTATACACGCCAGGTTACCAAACCACCAGTTCCAGCAAAAACAGTTGTTGAACCCAGTACTCAAGCACCTATAGATGATCAGTACAATACACTTGAACCAGTGTATTTTGATGATCCTTTTGCCCAGTTCGAACAGCCATTTAATTTTGAGGAACCTGTACAAGAAGGTAATTTATACGACCTTCTAGAAAATATTGCCCAGTTTTATGAGCATCAATTACCGACTAGTCAAAAAGCTAAAAATTACTTTAAGCAACGTGGTTTAAGTGACCAGACTATTCAGTTCTGGCGTTTGGGTTATGCACCAGAAGACTGGCAGCATCTAGAAAAAGCTTTTCCTTATGATATTGAGGGCTTAAAGCAACTTGGCCTCATCCGTTCAAGCGACAGTGGTCGTGACTTTGATCTTTTACGTGATCGTGTCATTTTTCCAATTCGAGACCCGAAGGGTCGTGTAGTTGGTTTTGGTGGTCGTGCACTCAATGACGAAATTAAACCTAAATACATCAACTCGCCAGACTCAGAAGTTTTCCATAAAAACCAATTACTTTATGGTTTATATGAAGGTAGAAAATTAAAGTCTAACGACTGGTTAATGGTTGAAGGATATATGGATGTTATTGCTTTACAGCAATATGGTATTACAGGCGCTGTCGCGACTTTAGGAACGGCAAGTAATACAGAACACCTTAATATTTTATTTAAACAAAATAATCGAATTACAATCGCCTTTGACGGCGATATAGCAGGTCAAAAAGCAGCACGTCGAACTTTAGAAATTGCGTTACCACTTCTAAATGATGGACGTGAGCTTAAGTTCTTTGTATTGCCAAATGATCATGATCCAGACTCATTAATTCGACGTGAAGGCCTCGAAAACTTCCAAAGACTTTTACAGCAAGCGCCCCTGCTCTCTGACTTTGTTTTTGCACATCTTACTGGCCAACATGATATTAGTACGCCTGAGGGCAAAAGTCTTGTCATGGGCGAACTAAGAGAACTAACCGAGTTATTACCCAAACAGGGATCTTTCCGTTATCTATTAACCCAATCTTTCCGTGAAAAGTTAGGGTTAGGTAAGCGCTTTACCCCACAAATTAGTCACGATGCATCGTTATCTTTTAATATTCAGACAAAAGATGAAGACTTTGCTGTCGCAATTTTGATGCACCATCCGTTTCTTTATATTCATTTTGAAGGATTACGGGCTTATATTCCACAAGATGAGTTATTGGCTAAAATATTAGCAATTCTAAATCGTATATTTGATGAATTGCCTGATGACCAAGAGTTAGCGACATATTATGTGTTAGGTGCATGTAGCAGTTATTGCCATGAAATTGCAGATATTATGCAAAGAACTAATATTCAGGCATTAACTCAAGCACCAGAAGTAGCAGATAAACTCGCTAAAGAATATGCCTTAGGCTTACAAGAAAGATATTTACGTCAAAAGCTAAAATCTAAAATTTCTTTAGTTGAGTCAAGAAACCTAAGACAACAACTCAATGAGCTCACCAAACAAATTAGCTTAAGATTATTGTCTTAACGTTTCGGTTTTCGCTCATGATCAAATACATCCTGTAGATGCTGTTGGAGCCACTCGAAATAATCAGGACTTTCTGCTTTAGCAGCTTCACGTAACAACATAGACGTTGGATGCATTAACTTTTGTGTTAAGCGGTGAGCAAATTCTTTGAGTACTTCCTCTGGATTGCCGCCATGGTGCAATGCGTCTAAAGCATGAGCAAGTTCTTGCTGACTAATTTCTTCACTATGGTGGCGGTAAGCATGGATTGTGCTGCCTGCTTCTTTGACTTTTTGATGTGTAATCAATTGGGTTGCTAATTGATTCACCATCACCTCAGCTTCAACAGCTGCTTGACGGCGTTGGGCTAGGTTTTCATCAATTACACTTTGTAAGTCATCAACTCCGTATAGATATACGCCATCCAGTGATTCCACTTTAGGGTCAATATCGCGCGGTACAGCTAAATCAACCATTAACATTTGTTGATAACGGCGCTTTTTTAATGCCGTTTTGACATCTGCATACGCAATAACTTGATGCAAACTACCTGTGCAACTTGAAACAACATCTGCACGGTATAAATTTTCTGATAAAGCTGAAAAATCAATAATCTCAACTTCAACTTGATGGGCAATTTCTTGAGCGAGCAGGTCAGCACGTTCACGGCTACGATTACAGATAATAATCTTGGCAACACCCATTTCCGCTAAGTGCTTAGCCACCAGACTATTCATTTCACCTGCTGCAACCACCATAACAGTGAGTTTTTCAGGTTTACTAAAGACTTGTAAGGCTAATTGTGCAACAGCATAACCCATTGAAACTGCATGACTACCTACAGCTGTTTCTGTACGCACACGTTTTGCCGCATAAAAAGCGTATTCAAATACACTGTTTAACTCAGGAGAAACCGTCTGCGCTTCTTTAGACAATGCTAGAGCATTTTTTACCTGCCCTAAAATTTGTGGTTCACCTAACATTAAGGAATCTAAACCACTTGCAACACGCATTAAATGTGTGATCGCTTGAGCATTCTCGTAACGATAAACATGATGAATTAACTGCTTTACATCAATATTATTGGCATCGGCTAACCATTTCAGAAGGCTTTCGGCATCTTCCGCCATGGCGTAGACTTCTGTACGGTTACAGGTTGAGACAACCACTAAGTCTTTTAAAGACTCATGATGGCGTTGCTCGGCAAGCAAATTGCTTAATCGCTCTGCATTGAAAGCAATTTGCTCGCGGAGTTCTACAGAAGCTGTTTGATGGTTGACACCCAATGCAAAGAAAGACATATCAGATCATCATTTCGCTAAATTTATGCTATTGTGCAACATCGGTGTCATAAAAAGCATTACTTTGGATCAATAAAAATTGCGTCAAATGAATAGCCGTATTAATTTTAACGGTGCTTCGATAAGACAGTATTCTACCACATTCTTATTGTTAGGTAGCATGTCCTCATATGTCTATGCACGTCCGTTGCAAGAGACCTATGCTGTGCATTCATTTGATCAGGCTCTACAACAGAGTATGGTCGCTGAATTTGCCTTAGCTTATGACGATATTCCTACGGCACTGCATAATTACACCGTACTTGCAATTAGAAGTAACTCAACAACCATTAAACAGCGTGCTTTAGATGTTGCACTTGAATACAATGACTTACAAGCTGCACTAAATATTGCAACACATTGGGTCGTTCAAGAGCCTAAAGACGTCCCTGCTTTGTTTTATTTATCGCATATTGCATTAAAGACACATGAATATCAGCTTGCTGCTGAAACTTTGGATAAAATTTTAAAAATAGATCCAACTGCCGATCTTGAACAAATTTTGGCAAGTATTGCACCCGAAAATGCACAAGACCGAGAAGTTTTATTAACCGCTTTACGTTCAAGTGCAGAAAAGGAAAATCCTTCTATTTTAGCGCTTATCGCTAATCTGGAAGCACAAAATGGCCAATTAGAACCAGCACTAAACACCATTAATCGTGCACTACGCCGTCGTCCTAAAGTAACCAGTTTTATCTTAATGAAAGCCAACCTGTTGATTGCCCTAAGTGATCAAGAAGGTGCTTTAAAATGGTATGCAAAATCCAGCCGTAAATATAAGAAAAATCTAGATATACGATTAGCTGAAGTACGATATCTCATTCAGATTAATCAGCCCCAACTTGCTCTTGAAAAATTAGAAAAAATTATTGAGAGCAATCCTCGTGCTGAAGAAGCATTATTTATTGCAGGCTTAACCAGTATTGACCTAAAGCAATATGATAAAGCTGAACAATATTTGGTTGATTTACGCAACTCTGCAAAGTATCAAAATGAAGCGTATTACTACTTAGCAATCAATGCTGAACGAAAACAGCACTATGAGACTGCTAAAGCCTATTACCGTTTAGTAGATGGTAGCCTTTACATTGTTTCCAGACGTAATCTTATTGCGATTTATGATAAGCAAGAAAATTTACATGATGCATTACGTTTTTTAACTCAAGAGCGAGTCAATTATCCGCAGCATGCAAGCTTTCTCTATCAAGCTCAAGCTGAAATTTTAAAGAAGATGGGTAATAAAAAAGCTGCATTAAATTTATTAGATGAAGCGATCAAAAACTTACCAGATGATCCAGAACTCATCTATGCAGAAGTTTTATTATTAGACCCTTATACCGACCGCGACAAACTTGATAAAACACTGAAGCAATTATTACAGTTAGAACCGAATAGCCCGACTTATCTAAATGCTTATGCATATACGTTGGCTTTACAAAACCGTAGATTAAAAGAAGCACGACAGTATGCTGAACAAGCATTGGAATATGCACCTGAACAAGCCTCAATTCTTGATACGCTAGGCTATATTGCATTTTTACAAAATGATTATGAAGCAGCAGCGGAAGCTTTAGGCAAAGCATATGAACTCAGCCATAACATAAATATTGGCATTCGTTACGCTAAAGCATTGTATATGCAAGGATCGTTAACTCAATTTAGTACCGTGTTACAACAACTGAAACAAAAGCACGCGAATGATCCACAATTGCATCAGCTTGATGCGTTAATTTTACCTACATCTGTAAAAAAGAGTTAAATTTATGAGCAAACTTGCCCAACTGTGCACAGCGATCTGTGGATCAAGTGTATTATTCTTAACCGGTTGTCAGCATTTTACTCAGCCTAAACCCGCAGTTACCCACCAAGTACAAGATGAAAAACACTTCAATTTGCAAGGTAAAATTGGAGTACGTACTCCCCAACAAAGTGGTAGTGCTTTTTTCACATGGGTTCAACAGCAAGATAATTTTGATATCGAGTTAAGTGGAATTTTAGGTGTTGGAAAAACACAAATTCAAGGAAAACCGGGTGAAGTCACTCTAAACAGCGCTAAAACTGGCGTTATTACAGCAGCATCTCCTGAAGAGCTTTTAGAGCGTGCTACTGGTTGGCAAGCACCAATTACTCATTTAACCAGCTGGATTTTAGCGAAACCTGCAACTTTAAATGCCCAAATTAGCAAAGATAATGCAAACCGTGTGAGTCAACTCATCGAAGATGGTTGGACGGTTAATTTTAGTTATGATGGTGAACAAACTTTACCAAATAAACTGGTTTTAAAGCAGGCGCTTGCTGAAGATAAAGAAAACCGTATTACAATGGTTATCCAAAACCGTTAAGTCTAACTATATAAATCTATGATTCGAGTTCCTTCTCCAGCCAAGCTCAACCTGTTTTTACATATAACGGGACGTCGTGAAAATGGTTACCATGAATTACAAACCATTTTTCAACTCATTGATTTATATGACTGGATGACTTTTTCCCCTATTGAGAAAGATGAAATCCAGATTGAAGGTTTAGGTGAGGTTCAACTTGAGCAGAATCTGATTTATCGGGCTGCTCAAATATTAAAACCGCATGCAAAAAAATTGTGTGGCCTACACATTAACATTGAAAAAAATATTCCAATGGGTGCAGGTCTAGGCGGAGGTTCTTCGAATGCCGCCACAACGCTCATTGTTTTAAATCAGTTATGGCAATGTGGCCTAACTCAGACAGAGCTTGCTGACTATGGTGTAAAACTTGGTGCCGACGTTCCTATTTTTATTTATGGTAAAAATGCATGGGCTGAAGGTATTGGTGAACATTTAACATTCATAGACTTAGATCAAAAACAGTTCATTATTTTAAAACCTGATTGTTTTATCAGCACTCAATTGCTTTTTTCACAAAAAACATTGACAAGAGACACTAAGACCACTAAATTTTGCGCCTATCAGTTAGAACCTTCTAATTTTGGAAATAACTTTGAGCCTTTGGCTAGAAAGTTATACCCTGAAGTTGAAGAAGCAATGCAATATCTTGATCAATTTGGTCATGCAAAGCTTACAGGTACAGGTGCTTGTGTTTTTACTGAAGTAACCAATGAAATGAATGTTGATGACATTCTTAAACATGCACCATGTAAAGCTTACTTGGTACATAGTTTAAAAGAATCTCCTTTACATCATTTTAAAGTTGCAAGTTAGGGGCGTCGCCAAGTGGTAAGGCAGCGGGTTTTGATCTCGCCATCCGTTGGTTCGAATCCAGCCGCCCCTGCCA
>NZ_JAKTHZ010000003.1:0-132007 GCF_027854645.1 Acinetobacter sp. AOR41_HL
AGGAAGATCATCATGGCTAAAGCCAAGTTTGAACGTAATAAACCACACGTAAACGTGGGTACAATCGGTCACGTTGACCATGGTAAAACAACTTTAACTGCTGCGATTGCAACTATTTGTGCAAAAACTTACGGCGGTGAAGCGAAAGATTACTCGCAAATCGACTCAGCACCTGAAGAAAAAGCACGTGGTATTACAATTAATACTTCACACGTAGAATACGATTCTCCAATTCGTCACTACGCACACGTTGACTGCCCGGGCCACGCCGATTACGTTAAAAACATGATCACTGGTGCTGCTCAGATGGACGGCGCGATCCTTGTATGTGCTGCGACTGACGGTCCAATGCCACAAACTCGTGAACACATCCTTCTTTCTCGTCAGGTTGGTGTACCTTACATCATCGTATTCTTAAACAAATGCGACCTTGTTGACGACGAAGAATTACTTGAATTAGTAGAAATGGAAGTTCGTGAACTTCTTTCTACTTACGACTTCCCAGGTGATGACACTCCAGTAATCCGTGGTTCAGCTCTTGCTGCTCTTAACGGTGAAGCAGGTCCTTACGGTGAAGAATCAGTTCTTGCTCTTGTAGCAGCTCTTGACTCTTACATCCCAGAACCAGAACGTGCTATCGACAAAGCATTCTTAATGCCAATCGAAGACGTATTCTCAATTTCTGGTCGTGGTACAGTAGTAACAGGCCGTGTAGAATCTGGTATCGTTAAAGTTGGTGAAGAAGTAGAGATCGTTGGTATTAAAGATACAGTTAAAACAACTGTAACTGGCGTAGAAATGTTCCGTAAACTTCTTGACGAAGGCCGTGCAGGCGAGAACTGTGGTGTATTACTTCGTGGTACTAAGCGTGAAGACGTACAACGTGGTCAAGTACTTGCTAAACCAGGTACAATCAAGCCGCACACTAAATTCGACGCAGAAGTATACGTACTTTCTAAAGAAGAAGGTGGTCGTCACACTCCATTCTTAAATGGTTACCGTCCACAGTTCTACTTCCGTACAACTGACGTAACTGGTGCGATCCAGTTGAAAGAAGGCGTTGAAATGGTAATGCCAGGTGACAACGTTGAAATGTCAGTAGAATTAATCCACCCAATCGCAATGGACCCAGGTCTACGTTTTGCGATCCGTGAAGGTGGTCGTACTGTAGGTGCTGGTGTTGTTGCGAAAGTAACTGCATAAGCATAATATAGTGACGTATTACGTCTCAAGTTGAGAGCTTTGGCTCTCAACTTGCTTTATAGGTCAGTAGTTCAATTGGTAGAGCGTCGGTCTCCAAAACCGAATGTTGGGGGTTCGAGTCCCTCCTGACCTGCCATATTTTGAAATAAAAAGCTTGATGCTGGCTTAGTTGTTCATATAATAAGTCGCGAGTTCTACGACGAGTACAAAAATGTCGAATGATAAATCGCGTGACGCATTGAGCGACGCGCCAATTCCTCAAAGAAATAATTCTGCTGAAGTTGTTCGTACTGGTTCGCCTTTAGATATTGTTCTATGGGTGATAGCAATTGCATTATTGCTCTCGGCTACCATGGTGAATCAGCATTTACCAGCGTATTGGGCCCCTGCAAATAATGTATGGGTGCGCGTTGGGGTAATTTTTGCTTGTATCGTTGTGGCTTTAGGTTTATTATACGCCACCCATCAAGGTAAAGGCTTCGTTCGTTTGCTGAAAGATGCACGAGTCGAATTGCGTCGAGTAACTTGGCCAACAAAACAAGAAACAGTCACTACATCGTGGCAGGTTCTATTGGTTGTAGTTGTTGCATCGTTAGTATTATGGTGCTTTGACTATGGTTTGGGTTGGTTAATTAAGTTGATTATCGGGTAAAAGAGCTATGAAACGTTGGTACATTATTCATGCCTACTCTGGTTATGAAAAACAAGTGATGCGTTCACTTACAGAACGAATCCAGCGTAGCGCTGTTGCCGATAGCTTTGGTGATGTCCTAGTTCCTACCGAAGAAGTGGTAGAAATGAAGGATGGTAAGAAACGTAAATCTGAGCGTAAATTCTTTCCTGGCTATGTGTTAGTTGAAATGGAAATGAATGATGATACTTGGCACATTGTTAAAGAATGTCCGAAAGTATTAGGTTTTATCGGGGGTACACCTGAAAAACCAGCGCCAATCACTCAACGTGAAGCAGATGCGATTCTTGCGCGTGTACGTAATACTGGTGAAGCTCCACGTCCTAAGACGATGTTTGAACCAGGTGAAGAATTACTCGTTATTGACGGTCCATTCACAGACTTTAAAGGTGTGGTGGAAGAGGTTCAATACGACAAGTCACGTTTAACGTTGACGATTAACGTGTTTAATCGACCAACTCAGGTTGAACTCGAATTTCGCCAAGTCGAAAAAACGATTTAATCTTAATTGGTTGAAAAGCGCCCGATTTTATCGGGCATTGTTGTTGTAACAGTGTTGTTACGTAGAAATTGGGGAGCCTAACGGCGCCTGTACCCAGAGGTATTTTAAAATGGCTAAGAAGATTGACGGCTATATCAAGCTGCAAGTTCCAGCTGGTAAAGCAAATCCATCTCCACCAATTGGTCCTGCACTAGGTCAACGTGGTGTAAACATCATGGCATTCTGTAAAGAATTCAATGCTGCTACACAAAAAGTTGAACCAGGTCTTCCAATTCCTGTAGTGATTACTGTGTACAACGACAAGTCGTTCACATTCATCATGAAAACTCCTCCAGCTTCTATTCTTCTTAAGAAAGCTGCTGGTATCCAAAAGGGTTCATCTGTACCTAACAAAACTAAAGTTGGTAAGTTGACTCGTGCTCAATTAGAAGAAATCGCGACTACTAAAGAACCAGACTTAACTGGTGCTGATTTAGACGCGCGTGTTCGTACCATTGCTGGTTCTGCACGTTCTATGGGCTTGGAAGTGGAGCTATAAGACATGGCAAAGTTAACTAAACGTCAAAAAGCCATTGCTGCTGCTGTAGAAGCAAACAAAGTTTACACTTTGGAAGAAGCAGTACAGGTTCTTAACAGCTTACCTGCTGCAAAGTTCAAAGAATCTTTAGACATCTCTGTAAACCTTGGCGTAGATCCACGTAAATCTGATCAGGTTGTTCGTGGTGCGACTACATTACCTGCAGGTACTGGTAAAACTGTACGTGTAGCTGTATTTGCTCAAGGCGCTCAAGCAGAAGCTGCTAAAGAAGCTGGTGCTGATGTTGTAGGTTTTGATGACCTTGCTGAAAGCATCCAAGGTGGAAACCTTGACTTTGATGTTGTGATCGCTGCTCCAGACGCTATGCGTGTTGTTGGTAAGCTCGGTACAATTCTTGGTCCACGTGGTTTAATGCCAAACCCTAAAGTAGGTACTGTAACTCCTGATGTTGCGAATGCTGTTAAAAACGCAAAATCTGGTCAGGCTCGTTACCGTGTAGACAAAGCGGGTATTATCCACGCTGCGATTGGTCAAGTTGGCTTTGATGCTGCTGCAATCCGTCAAAACGTTGAAACTTTAGTTGCTGACTTGAAAAAGTTAAAACCTGCAACTTCTAAAGGTGTATACATCAAAAAGATCACTTTGAGCTCAACTATGGGTCCTGGTCTTACTGTTGATGTAAACAACGTTTCTAACTAAGTTTTAACTTAGTTCTGTACAGAATTTTAAAGTCCTGATTGAGTAGGTAGCAAAAATAGAAATAAGTTTCTATTTTTGCGCAGTTAAAGCAACGCTTTGACTCTTGCTTATCAGGCGGACTTTGAATTGATGAATGAGAATTTATCAGCGTCAAAGACCTCAGGCGAAAAGGCGTTATTTTCGGATAGCGGCTTTTCTTAATAATCCAGCCTGCGTAGACGCGGTGGTGTGATTTGTTCCTCCTCCGCGTGTAAGTCGAAAGGCTTACGAATTGGGAGTGTGCCCATTGGGTGCATAAATCACCTTAGGAGGTTTTACAATGGCTCTTCTTATCGAAGACAAAAAACAGATCGTTTCAGAAGTAAGTGAAGTTGCTTCTAAAGCGTTTGCAGCCGTTGTTGCTGACTATCAAGGTTTAAGCGTAGAGCAATTAACAACACTTCGTGTTGAAGCTCGTAAGTTAGGTGTAACTACACGTATCGTACGTAACACTTTGGCTAAGCGCGCATTCCAAGGTACTCAATTTGATATCTTGAACGACAACCTTGTTGGTCCAACAATTCTAGGTTTTTCAACTTCTGAAGATGACATGGGTGCAGCTGCACGCTTGTTTGAAGAATTTGCAAAAACTAACAAAGCATTTGAATTAAAAGCTGCTGCATTTGACGGCAAAGTTTATCAAGGTGCTGATGTTAGCGTAATTGCTAATCTTCCAAACCAAGAGAAAGCGCTTACTATGCTTGCCTCTGTTCTTCAAGCTCCTATTTCGAAATTGGGTCGCCTCATTACAGCGCTCAAAGAGAAAAACGAGTCAGAAGCTGCTTAATCAATTTTACACACCATTCAATATCCATTTGGAGTTATTCTCATGGCTTTAACTAACGAAGAAATCTTAAACGCAGTTGCTGAAAAAACTGTTCTTGAACTTGTTGAATTAATTTCTGCTTTCGAAGAGAAATTCAACGTTTCAGCTGCAGCTGTTGCTGTTGCTGCTCCAGCTGGTGGCGCTGCTGCAGCTGCTGAAGAACAATCTGAATTCAACGTTGAGTTGACTTCTTTCGGTGCTAACAAAGTAGCTGTAATTAAAGCAGTTCGTGAAGCAACTGGCCTTGGTCTTAAAGAAGCTAAAGACCTAGTTGAAGGTGCTCCTCAAGTTCTTAAAGAAGGCGTTTCTAAAGAAGAAGGCGAAGAACTTAAGAAGAAACTTGAAGAAGCTGGTGCTACAGTTACACTTAAGTAATTGTAAAAGGAGTCGGTTTTTAAATCGGCTCCATAAAATGGCTGATGGCTCTTGGGTCATCAGCCTTTTTGCGTTACAATAATCGGCTCGATTTTTGTTAGTTTTGTTTGATTTTTAGAAAAATCTAAATAAAACAAGAAATTTCAAATGTTTACCAATATTTTTCTTTTTTAAAAATATTGTTAAGCGTTTTTATACCACTAAAAATTGCAGCATTTGTAAACAGTGGTGGCCATATCGGCCTGCGTAATTCCTTCTGAGCCCGTTCTGCAGGCGGGCTTAGTTTACTTTCCGAGGACTCCAGATGGCATACTCATATACCGAAAAGAAACGGATCCGTAAGAATTTTGGTAAATTGCCCCAAGTAATGGATGCACCGTACTTACTATCGATTCAGGTCGATTCGTACAGAACATTCTTGCAAGATGGCAAAACTCCAAAAAACCGCGAAGATATCGGTCTCCAAGCCGCATTTCGTTCAGTTTTTCCTATCGAAAGTTATTCTGGCAATGCTGCTTTAGAATTTGTTGAGTATAGCCTTGGTAAACCTGAGTTCGATGTACGCGAATGTATTCTTCGTGGTTCGACTTATGCGGCACCAATGCGCGTTAAAATTCGTTTGATTATTAAAGATCGCGAAACTAAATCAATTAAAGACGTACGTGAACAAGAAGTCTATATGGGTGAAATTCCACTCATGACTGAAAACGGTACTTTTGTTATCAATGGTACTGAGCGTGTAATCGTATCTCAATTACACCGTTCACCAGGCGTATTCTTTGACCATGATAAAGGTAAGACTCACTCAAGTGGTAAAGTGTTGTATTCAGCACGTATCATTCCTTACCGTGGTTCATGGTTAGACTTTGAATTTGATGCAAAAGACCTTGTTTACGTACGTATTGACCGTCGTCGTAAATTACTTGCTACTGTTGTGTTACGTGCACTAGGTTATAACAATGAACAAATCTTGAATTTGTTCTACGAAAAAGTACCTGTGTATCTTGACATGGGCAGCTATCAAATTGACCTTGTTCCTGAGCGTTTACGTGGTGAAATGGCTCAATTTGATATTGCTGACAATGAAGGTAAAGTCATTGTTGAGCAAGGCAAACGTATTAATGCGCGTCACGTACGTCAAATGGAAGCTGCAGGTTTAACTAAACTTTCAGTTCCTGATGAATACTTATATGAACGTATTACGGCTGAAGATATTACTTTACGTGATGGTGAAGTAATTGCTGCAAATACGTTGTTAAGCCATGAAGTAATGGTGAAGTTGGCAGAAGGTGGTGTTAAACAATTTAACATCCTATTCACAAATGACATCGACCGTGGTTCATTTGTTGCTGATACATTGCGTGCAGACACAACAGCGGGACGTGAAGAAGCATTAGTAGAAATCTACAAAGTGATGCGTCCAGGCGAGCCGCCAACAAAAGAAGCTGCTGAAAACCTATTCAATAACTTATTCTTCTCTTCTGAGCGTTATGACTTATCTCCAGTAGGTCGTATGAAGTTCAACCGTCGTCTAGGTCGTCCTTACGAAGTTGGCACTGATCAAAAATCTCGTGAAGTTGAAGGTATTTTATCGCACGAAGATATCATCGATGTATTACGTACGTTAGTTGAAATCCGTAACGGTAAAGGCGAAGTAGACGATATCGACCATTTAGGTAACCGTCGTGTACGTTCTGTTGGTGAAATGACAGAGAACCAATTCCGTGTTGGTTTAGTACGTGTTGAGCGTGCTGTTAAAGAGCGTTTAAGCCAAGCAGAAACTGATAACTTGTCTCCACAAGACTTGATTAATGCTAAGCCAGTTGCTGCTGCAATCAAAGAATTCTTTGGTTCAAGCCAGTTATCTCAATTCATGGACCAAAACAACCCATTATCTGAGATTACACATAAGCGTCGTGTATCTGCGCTTGGCCCAGGTGGTCTAACACGTGAACGTGCAGGCTTTGAAGTACGTGACGTACATCAAACTCACTATGGTCGTGTGTGTCCAATTGAAACGCCTGAAGGTCCAAACATTGGTTTGATTAACTCGCTTTCTGTATATGCAAAAGCGAATGACTTCGGTTTCTTGGAAACACCATACCGTAAAGTTGTAGATGGTCGTGTAACTGATGATGTTGAATATTTATCTGCAATTGAAGAAGTAGGTACTGTTATTGCACAGGCCGACTCAGCAGTAGATAAAGATGGCAACTTAACAGAAGAATTTGTTTCTGTTCGTCACCAAGGTGAATTCGTACGTATGCCACCTGAAAAAGTGACGCATATGGACGTTTCTGCACAGCAGGTTGTATCTGTTGCTGCATCACTTATTCCATTCCTTGAACACGATGACGCGAACCGTGCATTGATGGGTTCGAACATGCAACGTCAGGCTGTTCCTACTTTACGTGCTGACAAGCCTCTTGTTGGTACTGGTATGGAAGCGAACGTAGCACGTGATTCGGGTGTTTGTGTAATCGCAAACCGTGGTGGTGCAATTGAATATGTAGATGCTTCTCGTATCGTTATTCGTGTAAACGAAGATGAAATGGTTGCAGGTGAGGCAGGTGTAGATATCTATAACCTCATCAAATATACACGTTCGAACCAAAATACTTGTATTAACCAAAATGTTATCGTGAATTTGGGCGACAAAGTTGCTCGTGGTGACATCTTGGCAGATGGTCCGTCAACAGACATGGGTGAACTTGCGCTTGGTCAAAACATGCGTGTAGCGTTCATGACATGGAATGGTTACAACTATGAAGACTCGATCTTATTATCTGAGCGTGTTCTTCAAGAAGACCGTTTAACTTCTATTCATATTCAAGAATTGTCATGTGTGGCACGTGATACTAAGTTAGGTGCTGAAGAAATTACTGCCGATATTCCTAACGTAGGTGAAGCTGCGCTTTCTAAACTTGATGAATCAGGTATCGTTTATATCGGTGCTGAAGTTACTGCTGGTGACATCTTAGTTGGTAAAGTAACGCCTAAAGGTGAAACTCAGTTAACTCCTGAAGAAAAATTGCTTCGTGCAATCTTTGGTGAAAAAGCTGCTGATGTTAAAGATTCATCTTTACGTGTTCCATCTGGTACTAAAGGTACAGTTATCGACGTTCAAGTCTTCACTCGTGATGGCTTAGAGAAAGATGACCGTGCATTAGCGATTGAAAAAGCACAGCTTGATTCTTACCGTAAAGACTTGAAAGAAGAATATAAAATCTTCGAAGAAGCGGCTCGTGAACGTGTAATCCGTTTACTTAAAGGCCAAGAGTCTAATGGCGGTGGTTCAACTAAACGTGGCGATAAACTTTCTGAAGATTTATTGTCTGGTTTAGAGCTTGTTGATTTACTTGAAATTCAACCGACAGATGAAGCAATCGCTGAGCGTTTAACTCAGATTCAAGTGTTCTTGAAAGAGAAGAGTGCAGAAATCGATGAGAAATTCGCTGAGAAGAAACGTAAGCTTGCAACAGGTGATGAGTTAACAACTGGCGTATTGAAAGTTGTTAAAGTTTACTTAGCTGTTAAACGTCGTATTCAGCCTGGTGATAAGATGGCTGGTCGTCATGGTAACAAGGGTGTTGTTTCTAACATCTTACCTGTTGAAGACATGCCACACGATGCGAACGGTGTACCGGTAGATATCGTATTGAACCCGTTGGGCGTACCATCTCGTATGAACGTGGGTCAGATTCTCGAGACTCACTTGGGTATGGCGGCTAAAGGGCTTGGTGACAAAATCGAAAAAATGTTGAAAGAACAGCGTACAGTTTTAGAACTACGTGAATTCTTAGACAAGATTTATAACAAAGTCGGTGGCGAGCAAGAAGATCTTGATAGCTTGACTGATGATGAAATCCTAGCACTTTCAGGCAACTTGCGTGCTGGTGTTCCTTTGGCTACTCCTGTATTTGATGGTGCTGAAGAAAGTCAAATTAAAGATTTACTTGAGTTGGCTGACATTTCACGTACAGGTCAAACAGTATTGTTTGATGGACGTACAGGTGAACAGTTTGACCGTCCAGTAACTGTTGGTTACATGTACATGTTGAAGTTGAACCACTTGGTTGATGACAAGATGCATGCGCGTTCAACTGGTTCGTACTCATTAGTTACACAACAACCGCTTGGTGGTAAAGCACAATTCGGTGGTCAGCGTTTCGGTGAGATGGAAGTATGGGCACTTGAAGCATACGGTGCAGCATATACACTCCAAGAAATGCTCACAGTGAAGTCGGATGACGTTGAAGGCCGTACTCGCATCTATAAGAATATTGTAGATGGTAACCATTATATGGATCCGGGTATGCCTGAATCGTTCAACGTATTGACCAAAGAGATCCGTTCTTTAGGTATCAACATTGAACTGAAAAATGGTGATTAAGTCGTAAGACTCACGATTTTTTAGGAAAAAACAATATTTGTGACCCAGTCGGGTAAGCGAGGCTTCCCGACACACGGAGAAAAAAATTGAAAGACTTGCTCGATATCATGCGTAAGAAAACGGATTCAGATGGTCATGCGCCAGTTGAGTTCGACCGTATCCGTATTGGTCTTGCGTCACCAGAAATGATTAAGTCATGGTCTCATGGTGAAGTTAAAAAACCTGAGACGATCAACTATCGTACGTTCAAGCCAGAACGTGACGGTTTATTCTGTGCCAAAATCTTTGGTCCAGTAAAAGATTACGAATGCTTGTGTGGTAAATACAAGCGTATGAAATACAAAGGCGTCATTTGTGAAAAATGTGGCGTTGAAGTAACTACAGCGAAAGTTCGTCGTGAACGTATGGGTCACATTGAACTTGCTTCTCCAGTTGCGCATATCTGGTTCTTAAAATCGTTACCTAGCCGTATCGGTTTATTACTTGATATGACACTTCGTGATATCGAACGTGTATTGTATTTCGAATCATATGTTGTTACTGATCCTGGCATGACGCCTTTCGAAAAGTATCAACTTCTTAATGACGAAGAATACTTTACAGCTTTAGAAGAGCACGGTGACGAGTTCGTTGCAAAAATGGGTGCGGAAGCAGTTCAAGACTTGTTGAAAGACATTGATCTTGAAGCTGAGATTGCTCGTTTACGTGAAGAAATTCCTCAAACAACTTCTGAAACGAAGTTGAAAAAAGCATCTAAACGCTTGAAATTGATGGAAGCATTCAAAGACTCGAACAACAAGCCAGAATGGATGGTAATGAATGTACTTCCGGTGCTTCCACCAGATTTACGTCCATTAGTTCCACTTGAAGGTGGTCGTTTCGCGACTTCTGACTTGAACGATTTATATCGTCGTGTAATTAACCGTAACAACCGTTTGAAGCGTCTTCTTGACCTTGCAGCGCCGGACATCATCGTACGTAACGAAAAACGTATGTTACAAGAGTCTGTAGATGCGTTGCTTGATAACGGTCGTCGTGGTCGTGCAATTACTGGTTCTAACAAACGTCCATTAAAATCTTTGGCAGACATGATCAAAGGTAAACAAGGTCGTTTCCGTCAGAACTTGTTAGGTAAGCGTGTTGACTACTCTGGTCGTTCGGTAATTACTGTAGGTCCTACTTTACGTCTTCACCAATGTGGTCTTCCGAAGAAAATGGCTCTTGAATTATTCAAGCCATTCATTTTCGCGAAATTACAAGCTTCAGGTCAGGCAACAACCATTAAAGCTGCGAAGAAAATGGTTGAACGTGAGACTCCGGAAGTTTGGGACGTTCTTGCATCTGTAATTCGTCAACATCCAGTAATGTTGAACCGTGCGCCAACACTTCACCGTTTAGGTCTTCAAGCATTTGAACCTATTCTTATTGAAGGTAAGGCAATCCGTCTTCACCCACTCGTTTGTGCTGCGTTTAACGCCGACTTCGATGGTGACCAAATGGCGGTACACGTTCCATTGACGCTTGAAGCACAGTTAGAAGCTCGTGCATTGATGATGTCAACAAACAACATCTTGTCACCAGCAAACGGTGAGCCAATCATCGTTCCTTCTCAGGACGTTGTCTTGGGTCTTTACTACATCACACGTGATGCAGTAAATGCTAAAGGTGAAGGCATGGTGTTTGCGGATACTCACGAAGTAAACCGTGCACTTGCAACTGGTCAAGTTGCGATTCATGCTCGTGTTAAAGTACGTGTGCATCAAACTGTTATCAATGAAAATGGTGAGCGTGAACAGCAAACTATTATTGTTGATACGACACCAGGTCGTTGCTTACTTTGGGAAGTTGTTCCAGAAGGTTTAAGCTTTGACATGATCAACCTTGAGATGACTAAAAAGAACATCTCTAAGTTAATCAACTCTTGCTACCGTAAACTTGGTTTGAAAGATACAGTTATCTTTGCTGACCAGTTAATGTACTTGGGCTTCCGTCAAGCGACTCGTTCAGGTGTATCTGTAGGTATGGAAGACATGTTAATTCCACCTACGAAACACACAATTATTGATAAAGCTGAAACTGAAGTTCGTGAAATCGAACAACAGTTCGAACAAGGTTTCGTAACTGCTGGTGAGCGTTATAACAAAGTTGTCGATATTTGGGCGCGTACAAACGACCAAGTTGCGAAAGCGATGATGGATAACTTGTCTTACACACTTGTGAAAAACAAACAAGGTGAAGACGAGAAGCAAAAATCATTCAACAGCATCTATATGATGTCTGACTCTGGTGCCCGTGGTAGTGCGGCGCAGATTCGTCAGCTCGCTGGTATGCGTGGTTTGATGGCAAAACCGGATGGCTCGATTATTGAGACACCAATTAAAGCGAACTTCCGTGAAGGTTTAACAGTACTTCAGTACTTTATTTCTACACACGGTGCGCGTAAAGGTTTGGCCGATACAGCATTGAAAACAGCGAACTCTGGTTACTTGACTCGTCGTCTTGTAGACGTAGCACAAGACTTGGTAATTACTGAGCCTGATTGTGGTACAAATGGCGGCCTAGTAATGACTCCATTCATTCAAGGTGGTGATGTCATCGAGCCATTACGTGACCGTGTATTAGGTCGTGTAACTGCTGAAGATGTACGTCGTGCCTCTGATGATGAAGTTGTATTACCTCGCGGTACGTTAATTGACGAGAAAATCGCAGCTCAGCTTGAAGAAGCTGGTGTCGATGAAGTTAAAGTACGTTCAGTAATCGCATGTGAATCTACATTCGGTGTATGTGCTCGTTGTTATGGTCGTGACCTTGCACGTGGTCACTTGGTGAACCCAGGTGAGTCAGTAGGTGTAATGGCTGCGCAATCAATTGGTGAGCCAGGTACACAGTTAACGATGCGTACGTTCCACGTAGGTGGTGCTGCGAGCCGAACTTCTGCTGCAAACAGTGTTCAAGTACGTAACAAAGGTACTGTACGTTTCCACAACGTGAAAACTGTACAACACGCGAAAGGTCACTTGGTTTCAGTTTCACGTTCAGGTGAAATTGGTATTGCCGATGAGTTAGGTCGTGAGCGTGAGCGTTATAAACTTCCTTACGGTGCAAGCATCTTGTTGAAAGATGGTGAAGTCGTTGAGGCAGGTGGTATCGTTGCAACTTGGGATCCGCATACACATCCATTAGTAACAGAAGTTGCTGGTAAAGCACGTTTCAGCCAAATCGCTGATGGTGTAACTGCAACATCGAAAACTGATGATGCAACTGGTATGACAACTGTTGAAATCTTGCCTGTAACAGCACGTCCTGCTTCTGGTAAAGATTTACGTCCAGCAATCGTATTGGATACGGCTGATGGCGGCGAACAGTTCTACTTCTTGCCACAAAACACAATTGTTACCGTTCGTGATGGCGAGACAATTGGTGTGGGTGACGTTATTGGTCGTGTACCACAAGAATCTTCACGTACTCGTGATATTACCGGTGGTCTTCCACGTGTTGCTGACTTGTTCGAAGCACGTAAGCCGAAAGAACATGCGATCTTGGCAGAAGTGTCTGGTATCGTAAGCTTTGGTAAAGAGACTAAAGGTAAGAACCGTTTAGTAATTACTCCAGATGACGGTTCAGAAATTTACGAAGAGTTGATTCCAAAATGGCGTCAAATCAACGTGTTTGAAGGTGAACATGTGAACCGTGGTGAAACTATTTCTGATGGTCCACAAAACCCACATGACATCTTACGCTTGAAAGGCGAAGTTGCTTTAACTAACTACATCGTGAACGAAGTTCAAGACGTTTACCGCCTCCAAGGTGTAAAAATCAACGACAAGCACATTGAAGTTATCGTACGTCAAATGTTGCGTAAAGTTGATATCATCGATGGTGGTGATACAAGCTTCATTAAAGGTGAACAAGTGGATTACATCCGCGTTGTTCAAGAGAACCAAGCTGTCTTGGCTCAGAACAAGTTCCCTGCGAAGTTTGAACGTCAATTGATGGGTATTACGAAAGCATCGCTTTCTACTGACTCGTTCATCTCTGCTGCATCGTTCCAGGAAACAACTCGTGTGTTAACTGAAGCGGCTGTAACAGGTAAAGAAGATGATTTACGCGGCTTGAAAGAAAACGTTGTAGTGGGTCGCTTGATTCCAGCTGGTACTGGTCTTGCATACCACTTAGAACGTCGTCGTCAAGAAGCAGAAGCTGCAGAACATGAGCTTCATAATGACTTCAGCGAAGTAGACCAAGCATTTAGCCAAGCTTTAAACTCAGAACAATTCTAAGCTTAAAGTTTTATTAAAAAGACGCCTTAGGGCGTCTTTTTTGTGGAAAAAATAAGCTATTTTTACAAAAGTCTATTAAAGCACTCTTAATCTATTACTTAATGAGAAAAAACTCTCCATGAAAGCATACTATCCTAGGCACAACTGAGTAGAGGAGTAGCTTTCAATGAAAAAAATGATGATGATTGCAGGTGTGGGTCTGATGTCAACCACTCTATTTGTAGGTTGCCAAAATGCAAGTCCAGAAAGTAAACGTATTGGTTCTGCAGCTATTGGTGGCGGTGCAGGGGGTGCAGTAGGTAAACATGTAGGCGGTAATATTGGTGCAGGTTTAGGGGCAGCTCTTGGCGCAGGCGTTGCAGCAAATGCAAAAGGGTCTAACAGTAAAACTGTACGTAACAGTGCAATTGGTGCTGGTGTTGGTGCAATCTTAGGTGGTGCAGTGATTGGTGGTGATGCTGGTGCTGCTGCAGGTGGTGCACTTGGTGGTAGTGCGGGCGCGGCCTATGAAGAGAAAAAAGGGAAATACTAAAAGTACCTTTAAATATATTCAAACTAGAAGCTCTTTGTAAAATAAGAGCTTCTATTTTCTTTGCTTATTAGATTGAAATTTAAATAATAACTAGACCTAGAATGCTTTTACAAAATATCAATCTATTGCCACAGTGCGATAACATAAACTGATCAAATTCCTCATAAAAGAAGATTATGCTTTGATTAGAGCACAATGGAGTGAGTATGGTCATGAAAAAAACAATTGGTTTAATTTCTACTTTAATGTTATCTGCATTCATGTTCACTGGTTGTCAGAATATGAGTCCATCTGATCAGCGTATTGGTGCTGCAGCATTAGGCGGTGCTGTTGGTGGTGGTGTCGGTAACCATGTCGGTGGCGGTCTAGGTGCTGGTGTAGGTGCAGCAGCTGGTGCTGGTGTAGGTGCGAATGCTAAAGGTAGTAATAAGAGTTCCACAACAAGTAGTGCTATCGGTGCCGGTATTGGATCTGTAGTAGGGAAAGCCATTTTTGGTGGTGACACAGGCGCTGCGATTGGTGGTGCACTTGGTGGTGGTGCCGGCGCTGCGATTGAAGAAAAGCGTTAGAATTTACTAAAATAAAAATAAGTGCCTTTAGGCACTTATTTTTATGGGTATAAGGCTTTTGCCTTTTTTCTACGGATGTATAGCGTCTTTTGCACTTCAGCAATTCTCACACCTGATTCATCAAAAATATTTAAATGATATGTTCTAAGCACTGGAGCATAGTTCTCGGCAAGTTCTCGAATCTGTTCAATTTCTGCTAAATCAACTCGAATATCAGCATAAACAGTGCTTCGCCCAGGCGATAAAAAATTAATCTCAGCCGCTTTATCCCAAACTATATATTTTGATCCAAGGTGATGCATAAGAATCAGCATATAAAATGGATCAACCATAGAATAAAGACTACCCCCAAAATGAGTACCTACCAGATTTTGGTTTTTCCAGGTCAGTGGCATTTTTACGCGAACATGACAAAGCTCTAAATTCATGATTTCAATATGAATCCCTGCACCGCGGTAGGGAGGATAATAATTAAATAAGAATTTAGAAATTGAGGGAATGTTCTGAAGTTTTTTTAAAATAGCCATAATAGTCAATTTTTTTTATTGCAACACTGGTCATACTAGATAAGTATCATCTTTTTTATATTGATGGCAATGCTTTATCCGATTAACGACATGATCGATTGAAAAACAAAATAGGAAATGATTATGCAGCCAAAGATTTATACAGTAACAACAAGTGATCAACAAACTCTATGCGCTAAGGCTTGGGGTGATGAGAAAAATACTCCATTAGTTTTAGTACATGGTTATCCAGATAATCAGGAAGTATGGGAATCGGTCATTGAGTATTTAATCAATGATTTTTATATTGTTACTTATGATGTCCGTGGAGCGGGTTTGTCATCTATTCCTAAACGAATACGAGATTATCGTTTAGAACGTTTATCTTTAGACTTACAAGAAGTCGTCGATGAAGTACTCCCAAATCGACAGTTCCATATGGCTGCCCATGATTGGGGATCAATTCAGTCTTGGGAGTCTGCAACTGAACCTAAATTTAAAGGCCGTTTACTCTCTTATACAACCATTTCTGGTCCTTGTTTAGATCATGCTGCGCTGTTCTTAAGAGATAAATTTAAAACGACTCCTGCAAAAATCTTAAAAATACTAACAAAATCATGGTATATCGGTGCTTTCCATTTACCATTAATTGCTCCGACGGTGTGGTCTCTTTTTACTCCAGAAAAATGGGGCAAAATATTAAAAGACTTAGAGAGAAAAGATAATTTACCGTTAAATAGTAATATTTCTGCTGATGGTAAATACGGGATTAATTTATATCGTGCGAATTTTATTCCTCGCTTAACAACTCCTCGCCAGCGTTATGCACAGTGTCCAGTCAAAGCAATAATTTTAAAATACGATACTTTTGTGAGTCCTGAATATATTACGGAAGCAATGCCAAAATGGGTTGAAAACTTTGAGTATGTTGAGCTTGAAGCAAACCATTGGGCGATTCTGAGTCAGGCTGAAAAAGTGGCAGGACATATTCGTCAGTTCATCGCATCACAAAGTTAATAAGTGACTGTTTAATTTACAAAACTGATAATTTGGCGATATTTTCGGCTTCGTAGATGTGAATCTGATAGAATATCGCCTTTTGTTTTGTTCTGAATTTGTTCATGAATGCTGTTGTTGTGGCGATTGCTGTGATGTTTTTACTATCACTAGCACGCGTTTCTGTCGTATTGACATTAGTGGTCTCTGCCATTGTTGGTGGTCTTGTCGCGGGTTTAAGTCTTTCTCAAACAGTTGAAGCTTTTAATGCTGGTCTTGGTGATGGAGCCGAAGTTGCTCTCGCTTATGCTGTATTAGGTGCATTTGCACTCGCTCTCTCTAAATCGGGTTTACCCGACCTGCTTGCTCATAAACTTATTGGTCTGTTGGGAATGGAAGCGGGGAAAAGCCGTGAAACCAAAGTAAAATATTTACTCTTAGGTATTTTACTTATTGCTGCCATTTTCTCTCAAAACCTCATACCGGTTCATATCGCGTTTATTCCTGTACTGGTGCCGCCATTATTACGAGTCATGAATCATTTAAAACTAGACCGCCGTGCAGCAGCTTGTGTCCTGACTTTAGGTTTAGTAGGTACTTATATTTTTCTACCCGTTGGCTTTGGTGCGATTTTCCTTGAACAAATTTTGATGGGGAATATCAACAAAATCGGTGCTGCTTATGGCTTGCATGTAGAACGTGGGATGATGCCAATTGGCATGGCTATTCCAGTTTTAGGTATGGTTTTAGGTACTTTAGTTGCAGTATTTATTAGTTACCGTAAGCCAAGAATTTATGCGGACCGTGCCATTATCCCTGTAGCTACCATTGATTTAGACAAACCTCTGCGTGCAACAGCGCAAGATGAAACAGTAGATCTAAAAGCAGATGCAGAAGAACTTAAACACGAAGCAGAGCAAGGCCCTGTAATTGCGAAAAAAACAATTTTTATGGCTTTACTGGCTATAGGTCTCACTTTAGTTGCACAGCTTTATTCCGGCTCAATGATTTTGGGTGGTTTAGTAGGCTTTGCGGTTCTGTCTACAGCCGGCATTTTTAAATGGCAAGATGCAGATGATGTCTTTGTACAAGGCATGCGAATGATGGCTCTAGTAGGCTTTATTATGATCTCTGCCGCCGGTTTCGCTTCAGTCATGACGCATACAGGAGATATCAATCAACTAGTTAAAGGGGTGGTTGAAATCATTGGTGATAATCGTGCGCTCGCGGCTTTCTTAATGCTGAGTATTGGTTTATTTGTCACGATTGGTATTGGTTCATCTTTTTCAAGTGTGCCTGTTTTAGCAGTTATTTATGTACCTTTATGTGTACAGTTTGGTTTTTCGCCATTAGCGACAATTGCATTGATTGGTACAGCGGCGGCTTTAGGTGATGCTGGATCTCCAGCTTCCGATTCTACCTTAGGACCAACAGCTGGTTTAGGGGTCGATGGACAACATGACCATATTTGGGATACCGTCATTCCAACATTTATCCACTTTAATATTCCATTGTTAGTTTTTGGTTGGATTGCAGCCATGGTTTTATAAGTTTTTTATAATATATTAAATTAAAACCTTCTTAATAATTATCTTAAGATAAGCATTAAGAAGGTTTTTTTATGCTCTAAATAAAATATGTATTTAAAATAAATTATATTAAAATACTCGGAATTTAAAGTATATTAAAAAGGTTGGTTATATAAAATAATTCTGATTAATTAAGTTGGGATAAAAACCAATTAAAATGGTTGGTTAATATATATTTTTATTTAAAACAGTTATTTAAAAATAAATATAAAAATAATTTTATAATGGGTGTTGCATCAATTTAAAATAAATGTTTATTATAAATATAAATAAGGTTGGAGATATTAACGTGTTCAAAAAAGCTTTGATTATTGCATTAATGGGGATGTCTTCATTTACTTTTGCTGGTAATTGGCAAGTAAAATTTGGGGGTAGTGTTATTGCTCCATCTGACGATACAACAACTGCTTTAGGTGTAGTAAAAGCTGATCATGAATATGCATTTACACCATCAGTTGAATACTTTTTTGGTGAATCACCTTTTTCGGCAGAATTATTATTAGCAGCGCCGGTTAATCATGATGTTTTATTAGACGGTAAAAATGTAGCACGTATTAAACAATTACCTCCGACAATTACCGCAAAATATCATTTTAAAAACTCAACTCGTTTCACACCGTATATTGGTATCGGGGCGACAGCATTTATTCCTTGGGATGAACAAGGTGTTGCTGACAAAGTAAAAGAAGATTTTGGTGTAGCTGGACAAGTTGGTTTTAACTTCCAACCTGCTGATGCGAAAAATTGGGGGGTATTTGTAGATGTTCGCTATGCGGATATTAGCCCAGAAGTTACTTTAACAAATGGTGCTAAATTTGATTTGGATATTAATCCGTTTGTTTACACTTTAGGTTATAGCTATAAATTTTAAGCATAATAATAAATAGAAAAAATATAATAACAAACCTAGACTCAGGCACCTCACATAGTTTTTATGTGAGGTTTTTTATTTTATTGCTCTCACTAAAAAAAGCATAAAACAGACAGTTTTATACATATTCTTTTGGTCTTTATTTTTAAACTATTTTTTATATATCTTTAAAGGAATAACTTCATGAATAGAAAATTTGCCATAGGTCTAGCACTTTTTAGTGGCATCACGCTTGCTCATAATGTACAGGCTGCTAGTTTTTCCTGTGATGCTGCAAAAACTAAGACTGAGCTGAGTATTTGCAAAAATCGTTCTTTAAATGATGCTGATGTCAAAATGGCAACAACATATCAAATTGTTTTACATGCATTGCCAATGGGTGGCCGTGATAATCAAAAAGATACACAGCAGCAGTGGTTAAAAAAAAGGAATGCTTGTGCAGCTAATGTAAGTTGTATTTCTAAAGCTTATCAGCAGAGACAACAACAATTGGACTCTATCTTGCAAGATAGGGTACTAAGTCATGGTCCGTTTTAATTAAAGAAAAATTTTTTAATATTCAGGATTGAAAAATTGTAGAAGTACTCCATTCATAAAGCATTCGAGAACAAACAAACTTCAAAATTTAAGGAGTGATTTATGAGTGAACAAGCATCACAAAATTATAGTTTCCAAGCAGAAGTAGCCCAGCTTTTACATTTAGTGACGCATTCTCTCTATTCGAACCCTGAAATTTTCTTACGTGAACTTATCTCTAATGCATCTGATGCATGTGATAAGTTGCGTTTTGAAGGAATTAATCATCCTGAATATTATGAAAATGATCCGGACTTACATGTACGCATCAGCTTAAACAAAGAAGATAAAACTTTAACGATTTCTGATAACGGTATTGGATTAAGCCAACAAGAAGCAATTGATAACTTGGGTACTATTGCAAAATCAGGTACTAAAGACTTCATGTCAAAATTAACGGGCGACCAGAAAGCGGATGCTCAGTTGATTGGTCAGTTTGGTGTTGGTTTCTACTCAGGTTTTATTGTTGCCGATAAAATTACAGTTGAATCACGCCGCGCAGGTCTCGATGCTTCTGAAGGGGTGCGTTGGATCAGCGGTGGCACAGGTGAGTTTGAAGTTCAGCAAATTGATAAAGCTTCACGCGGTACTGACATTATTCTTCACTTGCGTGATGACGCGCTTGATTATTTAGAGTCTTATAAAGTTAAGCAAATCGTTAATAAATACTCTGACCACATTAGCTTGCCAATTGAAATGCAAAAAGAAGTTTGGCAGGAAGAGGAGGTTGCTGAAGGTGAAGAACCTAAAGGCGGCCAAATGGTCAAGACTGATGAATGGGAAGCGATTAACTCTGCAAGTGCTTTATGGACACGTAACAAGAGTGAAGTGACTGAAGAGCAATATGTTGAGTTCTATAAAAACTTAACTCATGACTTCGAAGCACCACTGGCTTGGGCACACAACCGTGTTGAAGGTAGCACCGAATATACCCAATTACTTTATATTCCAAGTAAAGCGCCACATGACATTTTTACACGTGAAGCAAAAGCGGGAATTAAGCTGTATGTAAAACGTGTATTCATTATGGATGATGCGGATAATTTAATTCCAAACTATTTACGCTTTGTTCAAGGAGTCGTGGATAGCGCCGATTTACCGCTTAATGTCAGCCGTGAGTTGTTGCAAGAAAGCCGTGATGTTAAAACAATTCGTGAAGGTAACGCACGCCGTGTACTCACTTTGCTTGATGGCTTGGCTAAATCAGAAGATGAAAAGGACCAAGAAAAATTCAAGACCTTCTACACTGAGTTTGGTTCAGTGCTTAAAGAAGGCTTGGGTGAAGACTTTGGTAACCGTGAACGTATTTTAAAATTATTACGTTATGCAACTTCAACAAATGATGAAGTGGTAACTTCTTTTGCAGACTATAAAGCGCGCATGAAAGAAGGCCAAAAAGCCATTTATTATGTTACTGCTGACAGCTTAGCTGCTGCTAAAAACTCTCCACAGCTAGAGTTGTTTAAGAAAAAAGGCATTGAAGTATTGTTAATGGCAGAGCGTGTTGATGAGTGGGCAATGAACTTTGTTCATGAGTTTGACGGTACGCCATTAAAGAATGTATCTAAAGGCGCTGTTGATTTAGGTGACTTGCAAGATGCAGAAGAGAAAAAGGCACTAGAGCAAGCGGCTGAACAGTTTAAACCTGTTGTTGAGAAATTAAGTGACTCGTTGAAGGCTAAAACTAAAGAAGTCCGTGTAACGACTCGTTTAGTAGATTCTCCGGCGTGTTTAGTAACAAGTGAAGGTGAGTTGTCTCCTCAACTTATTCGTATGCTGAAACAAGCGGGACAAGCTGTACCTGAAATCAAGCCAATTTTAGAAATTAACCCTGAGCATCCTTTAGTGAAAAAACTTGAAGGTTCAGAACAGTTTGATGACTTGGCAAACGTGATTTTTGATCAGGCTGTGATTGCAGAAGGTGGTTTACTAGAAGACCCGGCAGCTTATGTGAAGCGTATTAATAGCTTATTGTTGAAATAATATTTGATGTAAAAAAAGCCTCTGAACTGTCAGAGGCTTTTTTGTGGATAAAGAAAGAGTTATCCACAACTTGATGATTTTTGGTTAAAAATTAGCTTCTAAATTCATTTGAACACTAAGCTGATGTTTCGGGTCATCATCAATATGATTAAAAAAATTAAGATCATTTTGCATAAAAATCCAATCTCGCCATACGGGTTGGCGCCATGAAATATAAGGACCCCAACTATTTACCCGCATGTCATTTTTGGTATATACACCGCCACTATAAATGCCGTAAGTCAGGCTATTATCTTTTACGAACTCAAATTGTTGAAAAGTCCAATTGCCCCAGTTGTATTCTTCATTTTCACTCTTATTCACATTAAATTTGTTAGCGAACAGGGTGTTGTCTTGCATCTTTTGCGTTAAGTTTAGCGTGGTTTCAGTATAGTTTCGGCTGGTTGAGCCATAGCGAAAGACTTGTTCGGTATCTATGCTAATGTTATGTCTTAAATTCCATTTTTTCTTGGCAAGAAATTGTACATAAACATCACTTTCTGAATTTGAGCCTAAATCAAGATTATTTTCGAAAGGCATCCATGTTGAAATCGTATTCCAGCTTGCAGTAATTGGGTTGCTGATCGAAATATGGGGTGTTGAAGCTTTCTTCTTTTTCTTACCCAAGGTTTTATAAGGTTGTTTGTGCTGGGTTGCACGGTTCCACAGCGTATCATTTCCAAACACGGCCATCAGGTCCTGAATGAGTGCTGCATCTGAATCATTATTATTTTCTACTTCACATGGTGAATTTGAAAAAGTTACAGAATGACTTTTGCTTTTTATGAATAGGCTCGACGGATGTAGGGAGCGTCTCGTGGAGCGTTGATGCTTTAAGGATGTAGAGAAAAGCTGTGTATGAGGGATTAAAACCAACATACCTAAACTATAAATACAAAGTAGAGCTTTAGATTTATATTCAAATGGCAAAGAAGAGAATTGATTCATTGTTCTGAAAATCAGGAATCAAAAGTTAGCTCAGTATTGTAAGGGAAAAAGCTTAAATTTTTATTTAAAAGTATTTTATTATTCATCACCTTGGAGATAACCTCCAAGGTGATCTTGCTCAATTAGAAAAGTGCTTCTAAACGTAAGAATGTGCTGACAAAATGGTTACGGTCTTCACGGTGGTCATTAAAGTAGTTGACGTCACCTTGTACAAAGAACCACTCACGTAAGAGCGGCTGACGCCATGATACAAATGGTCCCCAACTGTTTAAGCGTAAATCGTTGTCGTTGTAATAGCCACCTGTGTAAATACCATAGTTAAAACGGTTATTTGCAAAGAAACTATGTTCACGGAAAACTCGGTTTTCCCATGTTAAATCATCATCTTGATCGTCGGCATAAGTTAGGCTGAACTGATTTGATAAGATGGGTTGATTTGGACGAGCATGGGTGAGTTCCAAATTAGTACGTAAATAATTTTCACTATGAATGCCATAGCGATAAATTTCTTCAGCATAAAACTTAAAGTCATTACGGAGTTGCCAATCTCTTGATGCTTTTAAGCGAACATACACGTCGTCTCCAGAACGGATACCTAAGTCGGCATCTGTTTCAAACGGCAGTTTTTTAGAGAAATTTGACCAACGTAATGCGATTGAGCTGTTATCATCTCGTGTTCGTTTAGTATCAAGTTTCTTATTTGAATCTTGATTTGGGTTCTGGTTAATATTGGCTGGACTATTATTAAATTCGTTATCTAAAGAGTCATCACCAAATACCACGCTTAAGCGTTTTTCTAGCGTCGGGAGTTTAATTTTACCGCGTATTCTTGGTTTAATTTCAAAGTTATCATATTCGTTCCAATAGTTATCAATCATGACTCGAATGGTGGCCGAAGCAGGCTTTTGAGGGTCGACTTCACCAAACCAGTTATCAATTTTTTCTGAAGTGTGATCGGCCCAATTTCGAATTTTCTTTTGCTTACGGTCAAACCATGTCTGGTCTTCGGTCTGCTCGGTAGGTGGTACAATTGGTTCGTTGGACTGCTCCGGAAAAATCGTTGGAGTGGCATCAATCCACCTTGGAATTTGATCTAAAAGATTTTCATCTTTATTTTCTTCGGTTTGTACTCCAGATGACGAACCATTGACTTGTTGAGTTGAAGAAGAATTTACTTCTGCATGAGCCATGCATATAGAACCAAATCCCAATGTTACAAGTGCAAAAAGCTGCCGATACGTAATAACGTGAAATGTTTTCATATCTATCTTTATGTTTTGTTGTTATTGCCACTTTTGTTGATTTTTCTAATAAAATCAAGAGGACGACACAAAAGTTAAGTAAATTTAACTTTTCTTACATATTTGAAATAACTTAAAAAGTTTAAGCTATTAGCGAGAATTTTTAAGCAAAAAAAATCCCCCAAACTAGGGGGATTTTAGATCAAGGAAACTTCAAATTCCGATCATTAAACACATAAAAAACAGAACATTACAGCGCGAATATTCTAAGTGGCAATCATAAACGCATTTTAAGCAATTGAATAGTTCTTTTTTTAGAACGCTCTATTGCTAAAACGATGATAAAACATACGATTTGTTCACACTTTGCAATTAAGACTGTTTATTTTGTGGAATATCACATGTTTCATCATTACAAACAGCAGCATCATCTTGCTCGATTTCTTCAGCATTTGCCTTGAGCTGTGCTTGTTCTAAGACTTGTAAAAACACTTCACGAGGTTGTGCGCCTGCAAGCGCAATTCTTTGATCAAATACAAAGAATGGTACGCCTGTTACATTAAGTTGCTCATGCGCAATCTTTTCGTCATGACGAACAAAGTCAGCTAATTCATTTGTATCGAGTACATATTCAACTTCGGCATTATCTAGGCCAATACGAGAAGCGATTTCTTCTACGACTTCGCGTTCGCCAATAGCTAAACCTTCAGTCATATAAGCGTGAAAAAAGGCTTCTTTTGCTTCGTTACCTAAGCCTTTACTTTGAGCTAGGTGAATAATACGGTGAGCGTTAAAGCTATTGCCTGAGTTGGCTTTTTGCCATTGGAAGTCGATTCCTTCAGAGGCAGCCATGGCCGCAATGTTGCGCTCCATTTCTTCCATCTCTTCATAGGTACGACCATATTTTTTCGCTAAACGCTCAGTATTTGAAGTGTCGTGGGTCGCTGGCGCATTCGGATCTAACTCGAAACTATGCCAATGAATATCAAGTTCAATGCCAGCTTCAGCCGCGACATGCTCAAGGCGTTTTTTGCCGATGTAACAAAAAGGACAAACTACATCAGACCAGACATCAACACGCATGGGAGAATCTCATAAATTTTAATTACCCATCATAATAGGGATGATGTACAAGGATTTAAAGCATTGAATAGCGAATAGAGTGTTGCGTATTGTGAAATAAATGACATATAAAGAAGTAAGAGCTCTATTTCATAACTATAAAGAGCAAAACTATAAGAATGGAAATAGGAGGTGTGTATGCGCCGAATTTTGATTGCGATTGCAGGTTTGGTGGTAATTGCAGGTATTGTCTTTTTTTCCTATCAACATATTAAACAGCAACAAGCTAAAGACAGTAGCCAAATGTTCGATGTGGTGATGAATGAAAAAATGAGTGAACTTTATGAACAGGCTCAAGATTGGTCTAAACCTGTACAACTCGATATTCATGATAAACGGCTCGCAGGGCACTATAAGCAAGTCTCAGAATTTCTTTTAAGTTATTGGGTTCAAAATGTAAATGCGCGTAATGAATACTTAAGAGAATTAAAGGCTGCAAAATGGGATACTTTTTTAAATGTTGACCGTTTGGATATTGATAAAAAACAAAAATATGCTGAAACAGAAAAGATGTTGGCTGACGTTCGAAAAGCTTCAGATAAATACCAATCTGAATATGAAAAAATTCATAAAATCTTTCTCGCTAAAATACAGGAATTATCTGTTGATGCAGATACCAGACAACTTCTTGAAATGAAATTGGGAACTCAGCAAAAGGCTGATCAAGACCATACGATTTTTATGATTGAGCTGCAAATTTTAGATGACGCAGAGGAAATGTTTAAACTTCTAAAAAATTATTCGTGGCAAAAGAAAGACCATATGATTCTTTTTCATGAAAATGCTCAAGTTAAAAAATTTAACGAGCTTTACCAACATGTCTTAAAGCTTAATACAAAAATTGAAAGTATTAAGAAAAAGAACGTGGCTGCTTTAGAAAATGAGCTAGAAGAATAATGACAGCATGAGCATCAACTACTATGTATTGGTGCTCTCAGCTTTGCCTTTTATCAAGAAAGATTGTAATAAACTTTGAGAAGTTTGTAGTTTGTTTAACTGCTCACATACATGCATCAGTTCGGTTTGTAGCTTTTCTTGAACAATAGGGCAGAGCGTAAATACCCTTTCATCTAAATCAAAACATGGTAATAACACTTGGATATCTTTTAGCGTCATACCAGCATCATTTAATATTTTAATTTTCTTAATATTTTCAATGTCTTTTTGAGTATAACTGCGATAGTTATTACTTGCGCGATGCGGTTGTATTAGCCCTAAACTTTCATAATAACGCAGCATACGCGGACTAACTTTTGTAAGCTCAGCGACTTTAGCTAGGTTCATAAAATAGGCTTGACCTTAACAGTGGTGTCATAGTTTAGCATGTTTTTATCTTTCAAAATGGTACTTGTTCAATGATCAGAAAACTCATTTTATTGGTGTTATTCGGATTAATGTCATTTGCTGCAAATACCAAAACACTGGAACATCAGGAGAAGAACATGCGTCAAATATTTGTACTTCACGGTTATTCGGCTTCTATACATGATCACTGGTTCTTGGATCTAAAACATCAAATAGAAGACGAAAATACCTCTGTTACTTTAATACCATTTCCAGATTCTGAGCATCCCAATGTAGATGCTTGGCAGAAGGTTTTAGATGAACAGATACCAGAGGTTAATGAAAATACTTATTTTGTGGCACATAGTTTGGGTGTCATTACGTTACTGCACTTTTTGCAAAGACATGATTATAAAAATATTGGAGGAATGATTTTAGTATCCGGATTCTCTGGACCAATTGCAGATTCTTACCCTCTCACAGCTTATATAACAAAGAGCAAAGTCGACACCAATTATTTTAAGAGCATAAAGAAAAAGTTGGTGTATTTATCTGATAATGATGATTTGGTTCCACCACACTTAACGATTCAATTGGCTAAGGATATTGATGCGCCGTACATTACTGTTCCTAATGGCGGGCACTTTTTAGGTCGGGAAGGTTATACGGCATTTCCTCAATTGGTCGACTCTTTAAAAGAAATGTTAGAGAACAAATAAAATCTATAAGATAAATCTCACCCTATAAATGGTTATAACTCATTTATAGGGTGGTTTTTCTATTCAGCTTTTTATTAAGAAAGTCCCTTACTATTACATTAAAAATTTTAATTATATTTACCGTTTATCTGAGCCTTACTGAATCACAAAGCAGTTTGTTGTAGCCTATTTATAGAGACCTTTATTTGAATCTTCATCTTTTGATTGAAATAGGATGACTGATTTTTTGGAGCTAGTTATGAACTTTCTAAAACAATCAGCTTTAATCGCTGCATTTGCTTTTATGGGTTTACCAACTGTTCAGGCAGAAGAAGTAACGACTTTACCCACTATTCGCGTTATGGCTGAATCTGAGCTACGTGATGAGGTGGGCTTTGTGCCGTTTCAAGAAGATAAGAAGGTACGCCAAGCACTACAACACCATGAATATAAAATACATAACGATATACAGAATGCTTTAGTCCCAGAAGGGATGACGACCATAGATTATCAGCCCGTTATGGCGCAGCCTGATCTCTCACAACTTTCTCCATTTTTACGAGAATATATTCTAGCTGTAGCGGGTGGGATTCAGTCTTCTGACCCAACCAATGGTCTTTTTGAAATGTTAAAGCCGTTGAACATTAACCGAAGTAATGTCGATGCTTATCGTGAAGGTACGATGAAAGTAAATTTAGATGATATTTTGAAATTACAGCAACAAATCCAAGATGGTTTAAAAGGCCGGTAAAATAAAAATCCCCGCATTGAGCGGGGATTCTTTTATCTTAGTATTAATTAAACACGTTCGATAATCGTTGCAATACCTTGACCAAGGCCGATACACATAGTCGCAAGACCAATTTGAGTATCTTGTTGTTCCATTACGTTCAACAACGTAGTTGTAATACGTGCACCAGAACAGCCTAGTGGGTGACCAAGTGCGATTGCACCACCATTTAAGTTCACGATGTCTTGTTTGTCATAAAGACCTAAGCCCTTAAGAACAGACAAGCCTTGTGCAGCAAATGCTTCATTTAACTCAACAGTCTGAATATCAGCAATTGATAAGCCAGCACGCTTAAGCGCTTTTTGAGTCGCTGGAACTGGGCCGTAACCCATGATTGCTGCGTCACAGCCTGCTACTGCCATAGAGCGAATTACAGCACGTGGTTTTAAACCTAATGCTTGTGCACGTTCAGCAGACATAAGCAACATTGCAGAAGCACCGTCAGAAAGAGCAGAAGAAGTTGCTGCTGTTACTGAACCACCTTTAGGGTCAAATACAGGTTTTAATGCTTTGAATGCTTCAAGGTTTGCATCTGGACGAATCACTTCGTCGATGTCGCAAAGGATTTTGAAACCATTTGCATCGTGACCTTCAACACCAACGATTTCATTTTTGAAACGACCTTCCTGAGTTGCAGCCCAAGCACGGCGATGAGATTCAACACCGAACGCATCTTGTTCTTCACGAGTAATGCCGTTCATACGACCTAACATTTCAGCAGTTAAGCCCATCATGTTAGATGCTTTTGCATAGTGTTTAGATGCTTCTGGGTTAAGGTCGATGCCGTGCATCATACCTACATGGCCCATGTGCTCTACACCACCAATAATGAAGATGTCACCTTGGTTAGTCGCAATTTGTGCTGCGGCAATGTGGATTGCCTGCATAGACGAACCACAAAGACGGTTCACTGTTTGACCAGCAACAGTTTTAGGCAAGTCAGCCAATAAACCGATGTTACGGCCAATGTTCATACCTTGTTCTAGAGTCTGGTTTACACAGCCCCAGATCAGGTCTTCAACTTCGTTTACATCAAACTGGTTACGGGCAACGAGCGCACGTACAAGTTCAGCAGATAAACTGTCGGCACGTACATTACGGAACATACCGTTTTTAGATTTGCCCATGGCAGAACGAACGCCATCAACAATCACAACGTCACGTGGATTTAAAGTAGCCATTCACGTCGCTCCTTAACCGTAGAATTTTTTATTGTTAGCAGCCATGTCGCGCAACATTTGCGGCGCTTCATAAGCCTTACCTAAGTGTGCATATTTATCGCAAAGTGCAACGTATTCAGCAACACCAGTTTGGTCGATGTAACGGCATGGACCACCACGGAATGGAGGGAAACCTACACCCATAATCATTGCCATGTCTGCTTCAGATGCAGTTGCTACAATCTTGTCTTCCAAGCAACGAACTGTTTCGTTACAGAAAGCAAGCATCATACGGTCAATGATTTCTTGGTTATCAAATTCGCGTTTTTCGCCAGTTACGAACGGAGCAATCACTTCATACGCTGTTGGATCAACAGTTTTTGCTTTCTTGCCTTTCTTGTCGAGTTCGTATTTGTAGAAACCTACGTCATTCTTTTGACCAAGACGCTTCGCTTCATACATTGCTTGGATTGCGCCTTTGTAGTCTGGCTTCATACGGTCAGGGAAACCTTCCGCCATTACTTCTGCACCATGCACACCTGTATCAATACCTACAACATCGATCAGGTAAGCAGGGCCCATTGGCCAACCAAACTTAGACATTACATTGTCGATTTGTTGGAAATCTGCGCCGTCTTTTACAAGAAGGTCAAATGCACCGAAGTAAGGGAACAATACACGGTTAACCAAGAACCCTGGGCAGTCATTTACAACGATTGGTGTTTTACCCATTTTTTGAGCAAGAACGACAGTCGTTGCAATTGCTTCTTCAGAAGTCTTTTCACCACGAATAACTTCTACAAGCGGCATCATGTGAACTGGGTTGAAGAAGTGCATACCAACGAAGTTTTCAGGACGTTGTAATGCTTTTGCCAAACGTGTAATTGAAATTGTAGAAGTATTAGAAGCAATGATCGTGTTTTCACGAACATTTTTCTCAGTTTCTGCAAGTACGATTTCTTTAACTTTTGGATTTTCAGTTACCGCTTCGATCACGATGTCGACTTCTTTAAACTCTTCGTAGCTTAAAGTAGGACGAATACGTGCAAGCGTTTCACCCATTTGTGCAGGCTTCATTTTCTTGCGTTCAACTTGCTTAGTTAACAAGTTGTTAGCTTCTGACATACCTAGTGCAAGTTGTGGGTTACCAATATCTTTCATGATAATTGGAGTGCCTTTGCTTGCTGCTTGGTAAGCAATACCACCACCCATAATACCTGCACCTAGAACAGCTGCTTGGTTTACAGGGTGAGCACCTTTTTCATGTTGTTTAGATGCCTTTTTCACAACTTGGTCATTGATGAATAGACCAATCAATGCGCCAGCTTGTGGAGTAATTGCTGCTTTAGCAAAGCCTTCAGCTTCAGCTTTTAATGCTTCATCACGTGCAAGGCTTGCACCAGCTTGTAATGAATCAAGTAATAGTTTTGGAGCAGGGTATTGAGCAGGATTTGCTTTAGCAAGTACTGCACCTTTTGCTGTGTTGAACGCCATCATTTGTTCAAGCGGATTCAATTTTACAGCTTCAAGTTTTTCTTGGCGTTTTGCTTTCCAGTTTAAACGACCAGAAATTGCTTGTTTAACCAAGTCAGTTGCAGCATCAAGTAATTTGTCAGCAGCTACAACAGCATCTACAGCACCATCTTTAAGCGCAGCAGCTGGTTTTTTAGGAGCAGCCATTGCCATCCATTCAACTGCATTATCGATACCAATAAGACGGCTTAAACGAACACTACCACCGAAACCTGGGTAAATGCCGAGTTTAATTTCTGGTAAACCCACTTGTGCAGCTTCTGACATCACGCGATAGTCACAAACTAAACACATTTCAAAACCGCCACCTAAAGCCATGCCATTAATAGCAGCAACTTTTGGAACGTCTAAATCTTCAAAACTATTGAAGATTTCGTGAACAGGCATAAGCCAGTCAACAATCGCTTTTTCGCCTTGTGCGAAGTTTTCACCAAACTCGGTAATATCTGCACCTACAATAAATGTAGATTTACCAGAAGTTACGACTAAGCCTTTAATATCGTTATTAGCTTTTACAGCCGCGATAGCAGCTTTGAAATCTTCAATTGTTGCACGGTTAAATTTATTGACCGACTCACCTTGTAAGTCAAAGCGGAATTCTGCAATTCCGTCCGCAAGCATTTGGACGGTAATGGCATTGCCAGCGTGGATCATGCCTGATCTCCTTAGTTTTGGAGGATTTCTAAGTTGATGTTATGAAGCGTGTGTACAGCTCCGGTACACATTTATGCTTCGCTAATCTTACGATAACTATATCTAAAAAGAACCCGACAAGTTGTATCAAGCCGTGACGCAAGGGTCATCTTATTTTTTGTTGAATTCATACCACTTAAATGCATAAAGAAAATCATAGAGATAGCTATTGGTTAGAGGTTTTTGTTTTAATTTAAGTTTTTAATTATAAAAAGTATAAATCTTTAATTTTTTATATAAAAAATGTGAATTTTATTCCTTTCACTTCTTGTCAAAAAGGTCAATTGTTCTGGTGTAATGACTGAAAAAACCGACTATAAAGTCACAATTTTCTAATGAATTAGAACCACAAAAATTTACGTACTATTTTTTATATTAAAGTACTTAATGTTCCGAAATATGCTGTTTAATTTTTTACATTCGCTTTTTATAAGTCAATTTTGCTAAAATTTGCGCCAATTAAATATTCTTCTGGCTACTATTACCTTCGAAAATTAAGGTAATGTTGCCCTAAACTTTTGAAAGAGTAGCAATATGATTAAGTGGATCGTATTAGCGATTTTTGTAATATCTGCATTGTATATCCAACATCGCGGCAAAGTGCGTCACTCGTTTTATCGTCAATTTTTTGACCATTCAACCTTGCTCGCACCGATTAACTTTTTAATGTACATCTTTTCAAAGGTACCGAATCAGCCTTATATCGATACTCAACACTTTAAAGATTTAAAAGTGTTAGATGAAAATTGGGAAATGATTCGAGATGAAGCAAAAGCTTTATATGACCAAGGTGGGATTAAAGCATCGAGTACCTACAATGACTTAGGGTTTAACTCGTTCTTTAAAACAGGATGGAAACGTTTTTACCTCAAGTGGTATGAATCAAGTCATCCTTCGGCTGCTGAGCTTTGTCCAAAAACAACGGCTTTACTCAAAACATTACCAACCATTAAAGCGGCAATGTTTACAGAACTTGCTCCTGATAGCCGTTTGGTTAGACACCGTGACCCGTACGCAGGTTCACTTCGTTATCACTTAGGTTTAATTACACCAAATGATGACCGTTGTTTTATTGATGTAGATGGTGAAAGATACTCTTGGCGTGACGGTCAAAGTGTCGTGTTTGATGAAACTTATATTCACTATGCTGAAAATAAGACTGATCAAAACCGTATTATTTTCTTCGCAGACGTTGAGCGTCCAATGAAAGTGAAATGGATGGAACGTTTCAACCATTGGTTTGGTCGTAATGTGATGACTGCGGCAAGTTCACCAAATGAAACAGGTGATCAAACAGGGGGCTTAAATAAAGCCTTTGGTTATGTTTACCAAATTCGTATTAAAGCTAAAGCTTTAAAAGCTAAAAACCGTAAGTTGTATTACTTCTTGAAGTGGTTCCTCATGCTTGGAATTTTCTTCCTGATTTTTGTACGACCATACGTGTTTTAATGAAAGCGCCCGAAATAAAAATTCTGCGTGATTGAACTAAGCCACACCTTCGAGTGTGGTTTTTTTTGTGGAAATTTTCTGAGAGGCCTCTGTGCCACAACATACTTTAATTTTTTGCGCTGATTTAAAGTAATCAACCATTGCGACACAGAGATAAAGAGCTAAGCCAACGCTTAGCCCAGACTACTTTTGTCACATCGTTGCATGGTGTTCAAAAAAGTAGGGACAAAGTCCTGTGGGAGAACAGGACTTTGCAAACTGACATGTTCTAGGCGTTGCATCATTTTCGGGGAATAAGCTTTTTCAAGTTGTTGATAAATACAGTCACAACTCGACTCGCTATGCCGACCTGACAAGCAAATTTTTTCAAACTCCTGCTGAGTGTGTAAATTGCAACCCGAAATGCCCAAGCTACCTAGAACTAAACTAAAAGTTAAAATAGATTTATAAGTTTTCATATTATTCTCATAATGATTTATATCTATGAGTAGAATAAAAATATAATAGGTTTAAGTGGTTAAAATAAATTTTAGGTAATAGTTAATCCTCCTAAAAAAGTAGGAAAATAAAATGATTAAAATTTTAAAATAAAAATAATTTATAGATATAAAAATAAGGCGTAAAAAACCAAATTTTAAATAAATAAAATAATTAAATTAGAGAGAAAACAGCTTTGAATAATGGCATGGCCAACTCCTTAAAAATGGAGTCCTACCACCAGATTACCGCGAATTAATTAGGGTGGTAGAACGGAAAGGGGTTGACAGACTGGGATCCATAGAACCAGCACGCACGGGGCGTCCCCCAACCGTCCTACCGCAAAGAAGGGGGACGCAAGGGTCCAGCGAATTATAGCAGAACTATAATCCGTGGTGGATCAACGGTCTGTCAAAACCGACTGGCAATGTAGGCCAGCAACGAGATAATAATAGTTAAAATGAAAAGCGTCAATTATTAAAAAGGATTTTTATTTAAAATAAATGTGGTTTATTTTTATTAAATTTTTTCATTTTAAATATTATTTAGGGAAATATTTATAATATTTAAAATTTCTAATTAATCTGAAGTTTTATATAAGTGTTTGGTCGGTTGAAATAAATTTGATTGATTGGTTGTAGCTAAGTATTTTGCTTTTATAAGAGGATATCTTTGCCTCAATATTTATAGAAAGATTAAAGGGCCAGAAAAGGTATTTTTTTATAAAATAAAAACGATAAATTCATTTTGTGACTCATTTCACAGTGCTGGCAATTTGTTACAACTATTAAAAGCCAACGCATAATTTTGATTCTACAATTGCTCCGTTTTTTCGAAGACTGATTAGCGGAAGTAGGTTTCAAAATGGCTCATGCTCATCACGTAGCTCATGCACATGTTCACCATATTAAATTGAGAAAAGAAGAAAGTTCTCAGGGTGACTTAAAAACGAAAGCGATGTTAAACAAAGCTTCTGCTGAGACTAAAAAGCATGGCCGAACGACTTCTAAAAGACATAAAGTAGAAGATCAAAACATTGATTTACATAAGTTCTCAAGCAAACTTGAAAGCATGTCAGCAAAGCACAGCAAAGAGAAATGTGCCAAGAATATCCGTATTGCTCTACAAGCAGCAGGTGCAGATGTTTCCAAGCATCCAGTAGCTGCATCTGACTGGGGACATACCTTAGAAAAGAACGGCTATAAGAAAATCAAACCGGCATTTAACCGTCCTCAAGAAGGGGATATCTATATTATTGAACGCACCAGTGGTCATACCTACGGACACATTGCTGGCTATACGGGTAATGGTTGGTTCTCAGATTTTCGTCAAAAAACCTATGCGGTATATAAAGAAAAAGACGTGAAATATAGTTACTATCGCCTCGACTCTTAAGGTAGTACGACACATATTGTCGGGCTAATTCATGATGTGTTTTCAAATTTAGGTTCTGCCACAGTAAAGCACTTGAAAAGTAAGGGTGAAAACATCACATTAGGTATTCAATATTAAGCCATGTATACCCATAGTGAATCAAAACGCTCGTCCCCATATTGAAAAAATTTTAGCTAACCTGACCCAACTTCCAGGCGTTTATAAGATGCTAGGGAAAGAGGGAGAGTTGTTATATGTGGGTAAAGCTAAAAACCTAAAAAATCGGGTATCGAGTTATTTTGTCAAAACTATTGAGCATCCGAAAACTCAGGCTTTAGTTGCACGAATTTATGATATTGAAACGCTCGTTACGCGTTCAGAAACCGAAGCGCTGCTTTTAGAACAAAACTTAATTAAGCAACATCGTCCGCCTTATAACATCATGCTGCGAGACGATAAGTCATATGTCTATATCTTTGTATCGGCAGATAAACCTTATCCGCGAATTGCCAGTGGACGTGGCAAAGGTAAGCACCAAATCGGGAAGTTCTTTGGCCCGTATCCAAGCGCTTATAGTGCTCGAGATACCTTACTGGTTTTACAAAAACTTTTTAATGTGCGCCAATGTGAAAATACTTACTTCTCACAGCGCAAGCGTCCATGTTTGCAATATCAAATCAAACGTTGCTCGGCCCCATGTGTAGGCTTAGTCTCACCAGAAGATTACAAAGAAGACGTCAATAACAGTATTCGCTTCTTACAAGGTGATACCAAAGAATTAAACCAAGAACTGATTGCGAAAATGGAGCAGGCAGCGGCAGATCTTGAATTTGAAAAAGCTGTTTTTTATCGAGACCGTTTGTCTTTACTTCGCGAAGTACAAGCACAGCAAGCTGTTTTCAAAGTGAAAGGTGAGGCGGATATTTTAGCCATTGCCTATCAGGCTGGTGTGACATGTGTGCAGATTATGCATGTGCGTAATGGTCGTATGTTAGGCGGCAAAAGTTATTTCCCTGATATGTTAGGGGATGACCTCGGGCAAATGCTAAGTGACTTTATGGCAAACTTTTACTTTCAGGTTGCCGATGAAGTCCCAAGCGAACTGATTGTAAATACTGCTTTACCTGACCGTAAAGAATTGGAAGAAGCCTTAGCACAGCAGTTTGGAAAGAAAGTTCAAATTAAGAGTAATGTACGAGAAACACGTGCTGAATGGTTAGAACTTGCTGAAATGAATGTTCAGCATGCGATTAAAGGACAGTTGAGTAATCATTTAGAACTTAATGAGCGTTTCCACCAGCTTGAGCAGGTAGTTGGCCGTCCGATCGATCGTATTGAGTGTTTTGATATTAGCCATACCATGGGTGAAGCGCCTATTGCATCGTGTGTGGTGTTTGACCAAGGCGGTGCACGTAAACGGGATTATCGACAATTTGCCATTCAAGATATTACCGCAGGCGATGATTACGCTGCGATGCGACAAGCTTTAACACGTCGTTATAAAAAGGCAATGTTGCCGGATTTACTTTTAATTGATGGTGGTAAAGGCCAGCTCCATATGGCCATGGAAGTTATGCAAGATCTTGGACTTGATGCTTTCATGATTGGTGTTTCAAAAGGTGAGGGACGTAAACCGGGCCTTGAAACGCTTCATTTTACTGATGGCACAAAAATCCAGTTACCTGAAGATAACAAGGCACTACATTTGATTCAACAGGTACGTGATGAAGCTCACCGTTTTGCCATTACTAAACACCGCGCTAAACGCGATAAACGCCGTAGTACTTCAGTTTTAGAGGCCATTCCGGGCTTAGGACCTAAACGCCGTCGAGATTTATTAACACATTTTGGTGGAATTCAAGGTGTGTTAAAAGCATCTGAAAAAGAATTGACGGTCGTGCCGGGCTTAGGTGAAGTGATGGCAAGAACGATTTATAAAATTTTGCATGAGTAGTCATGTCTTATTTATGTGAGTGACAAAAGCGCTCGTAAATTAATAGCTGAATGATCATTCACATGTTGGTCAAAATGATGAAAGATATTTCTTAATCATACGCATGATTTAGGGATAGGAATGTCGTTATTACAACTATGGGAAGATGTAAAACAAAATGAATGGATTGATATACCCGCAGGATGGTTACAGGGCCGCACCGTTTTTGGGGGCCTTGTTGCTGGGTTATTAATGCAAAAGGCATGCTCCTATATTCAAGATTCAAATAAAAGGTTATTAAGTTGTAGTGTTACTTTTGTAGGCCCTGTACAACAAGGCGCTGCCCGATTGACTATTGAAGTTTTAAGAGAAGGAAAGTCAGTCACTACGCTTGAAGCACGTTTATGGCAAGATGATGCAGTACAAACGATTTTGGTTGCAAGTTTTGGGGCTTCTCGTGCATCGAGTATTGAGGTAAAGCAAGAGCCAGTCGTCCCTGCTTATGTACCACCTGAAAATTTATCTGTCATTCCTTTTGCGAAACATATGCCTGAATGCTTTCAGCATTTTGAAGTCTGTTGGGCTGAGGGGAATTATCCGGTAACGGGAAGTAAACATCCCGACTTTGGTGGCTGGTCAAGGTTCTCACCAGAGCAGCATGCGAATCGTCAAATGACATTATCTGATTTGATTGTTCTTATGGATATTTGGCCACCGGGTGTATTGCCAATGTTTAAGCAAGTTGCGCCAGCAAGCTCTTTAACATGGCACATTACTTATGTTCATCCAGTTCAGCATCAGTTGTGTGACTGGTTTAAATATAAAGTCACGACTGAATATGCGGCTGAGGGTTATTCCACAGAATATGCATATCTTTGGGATCAAAATGATCATTTAATTGCAATCTTGCGGCAAACTGTTACGGTATTTACCTAAGTAATCTACTTTCTCGATTCACATATTTCGTATAAAGTGGCTGTTACAGATAGATACAATATTGAAGTATGTGTCGTTGTCTGTTAAAAGATGCGTGAAGACTAAATTGGCGGTGTTTATGACCACAGGGCGAATCCTGAATATCCCAAATATCCTAACTTTGGCGCGTATCGCGCTTATTCCTGTATTTTTGGTGATTGCATATTGGCCGCCTGCAATAGGTATTGGTGAGCACGTAGGAAGTATGACGCGTCATATTATCTTGACGGCTATTTTTGTGCTGGCTGCCGTAACTGACTGGTTTGATGGCTACTTAGCACGAACTTTGAACCAGACTTCAGCATTTGGCCGATTCTTAGACCCAGTTGCAGACAAACTTATGGTGGCAGCTGCACTTATTGTTTTAGTGCAGTGGAAACCGACAATTGCGATGGCTTTTGCTGCAATTGTTATTATTTCACGGGAAATTACCGTGTCTGCTTTACGTGAGTGGATGGCAGAGCTCGGTGCACGAACCAGTGTAGCAGTGTCAACTGTAGGTAAATATAAGACCGCATTTCAAATGATTGCGATTAGTGTATTTCTACTGAATTGGCAGCCTTTAGAAATGCTGGCTTATGCTTTGTTATATACCGCTGTGATTCTCACTTTATGGTCAATGTTTATTTATTTAAAAGCAGCGTGGCCATATCTAAAACAACCCTAATGTCAGGTTGAATGATTAAGCCTTTCTATAACGAAAGGCTTTTTTTATTTTTGAAGAGTGCAAGAATCGGGTCGTCATAAGACTTTGGCTACTTTAAAGTAAGATTAAGTGCTAAGGAGGTGACAGATGCAAATGCTTTCTTCTCGGCAATTTGCTGTGATTGCCACAATTATTGAATATTTATATGAACATCTAGACCAGCAACCAAGCTTAGAAGATGTCGCTACATATATGGATTTAAGTCCAAGTTATATCCAGCGGCAGTTTCAGGAATGGGTAGGCATTAGCCCTAAAAAGTTTGTGCAATATATGAGCTTGCAGCAGGCAAAATATTATTTAATGCAGCAACGTAGCTTATTAGATACTGCTTTAAATACTGGACTATCGGGTACGGGTCGTTTACATGATTTGTTTATTCAGCTTGAGGGGATGACCCCAGGTGAATACAAGCAGCAAGGTGATGGGGTTGAACTGAATTATTCAGTTGAAACAAGCCCATTTGGTGATTTATTAGTAGTAAGTAGTGAGAAAGGGATTTGTTCTGTTCGCTTTGTTGATAGTCGTGAAAATATTGAAGACATCATTAAACAATACTTTCCGAAAGCTCAACTAAGAAATCACTCTCCGATTTGGCATCAGCAAATTGCACAGTGGTTTAGACAAGATTTTTCAGAACACTTACAGCAGAAATTACCGCTTAATCTTGCAGGAACACCATTTCAGCTTCAAGTGTGGGAAGCATTACTTACTATTCCCGAAGGACAGCTACGTACTTACCAAGATATTGCTGATCAAATTGGAAAACCTAAAGCAGTCAGAGCAGTCGCTACGGCAATTGGGCAAAATCCGATTGCGTATTTAATTCCGTGTCATCGAGTCATTCGTGCAACAGGAATGGTCGGTGAGTACCATTGGCAAAAAGGGCGTAAACTGGCATTGTTAGCTTGGGAAATGGCTAAGCAGCAAGGGGAGATTGCATGACACTAGATTTATTTTCTCCGGAGCCTTGTTCAAACTTATTGCCTTATGAAGGTGAGGTTCAGGATTATGGATGTATTTTAAGTACGGAAGAAGCCGAACAATATTTTCATTATTTGTACCACCATTTGGCATGGCGACATGATGAAGCGAAGCTATACGGTAAGCACTTTATTACACCCCGCAAGGTTGCTTGGTATGGAGATGAGCACTATCGATATAAATATTCTGGTGTTTTCCGTGATTCTTTACCGTGGGACAGAGCACTTGCCAAGCTAAAGCAGCAAGTCGAGCAGATTCTTTCAGAAAAATTTAACTCTTGCTTGGCAAATCTTTATGAAGACGGAACGCAAGGTATGGCTTGGCATAGTGATTCGGATGTGTCTTTAGCTAGAACTACTACAATTGCTTCTTTAAGTTTTGGAGCAACGCGGAAGTTCTCTTTTAGACATATTCAAACCAAGGAAAAAGTTGAGATGTGGTTACAACCAGGTCAACTTATTGTGATGCGTGGTGAGACTCAACAATATTGGCAACACCGTTTAAATCGTTCTACAAAGATTTTACAACCGCGTATTAATCTGACATTCCGTCAGTTCAAATTTTCATAAGTTTTATTATAAAAATTGGGCAAGAAAAAAGCCCATGATGGCAGCATGAGCTTATTCCTCTGAGGGAGAGCCTTCTATTGATGAGCTGCTGATGAAAAGAATCATCAATAGGTGCTAAAATCATAATATGAGAATATTTGGATATTTTCAATGCTTCAAAGTGTAAGAAAACTTTAAATTATCAAAAATATTATTTTAGATCTCGCCTTTTTCGGAAAGTTCCATAAAGCGCTGTTCTATTAAGGCAGCATTTTCTTGCAAAATTTCAATGAGTTTTTCAATATTTAAAAAATCAAAGCGATTTTTTGATGCGACTAGTGTTAAAGCTAATGGAACTTCTTTACTTGAAAAACGGACGGGTACAGCAAGCCCTGAAACATTCGGGTCAATCTCACCTTGTGAGAAATAGAAGCCTTGTTTCTTTATTTTACGCATGCGTTGAATAAAGCTAGGTTCGTCTAGAGCAAACCCTGACTGCGACAGCTCATGTTGAAAACGTTGATAGTAGTCATGCATGCGCTGTTTACTTAAATGTGACACCATTGTTTTTGGTGATGCTCCAACATAGATCGGACGCGGACAACCTCGGCCATATGAAAGTAGCTCTGTATCTTTAAAAATCTCATGATGAATATCAATGCAGTAGTCATCATTTAAATAGGTGAGTAAACAGCAAAGTTCAGTGCGTTCAACAATGTTACGCATAAACGGCGTACTGATTTGAACTAATGGATCGGTTGTTCTGGATACATAGTCAAGAACTGCTATTTTTGAGCCTAAAGTGTAATCGCCAGAAGTACCATTAATACGTTTTAATAAGTCGGCTGATACGAGTTCTTTCAGATAACGATAGCTGGTCGGTTTAGACAAGCCAAGTTCTTCGCAAATAATATCGACATTAATCACTGGTCGTGAAACGGAAAATAAATCCAGTACGGTTAAAATTTTGCCAAAACTTGAAATTGCCATGATGTCTTATTCGTATCCTTAATAAACGGGTCACACTTGAGTTCTTATAACAGAAAAATTGAAGCTTTGTCTCAATTCCAAGATAACTACCTGATTTAAATATTTTACGCTCAGAATCAGAAAAGTTCTCTTGATTCACACATCATATATGATTAACTAAAAACATATCAAATTATCAAATAAAGATATTTTAGTTGACTAAATCACTTTATTTTGAAAAAATTGTGCAGCAAAATATCTAATCGAGAAATTGGTTTACTCTGCCGACTTTTTCGATGTCTCTCCTTTCCTAAGCTTGGTCGTATAAATAGCGGCCAAACTGAAATCATCTCGGTACATCATGCAGAGATGTAGGAAAAATCATTGTATTGAAGGATGCTCTCATTAACTCATTTGTCTATAAGGCAAATGACAAAGTCGTGTTGTCTTTTTAAAAGGCAAATGGACACTGATGAGCATGCTCATCAGTTCAAATCTGTATTTGAGATGAGTTCATGTTATTAAAGCAAATACTGGCTTTCCGCCCGAGTAAGCTGGATCTAATTTTTGCAATAAAGACATTTATTGCCGGCATGTTGGCATTATTTGTTTCGTTTGAATTAGACCTGATTAATCCAATGTGGTCGATCGGTACCGTCCTGATTATTGCCAACCCTTATTCGGGTATGGTGTCGTCTAAGTGTGTCTATCGTGTTTTAGGCACGGTGGGTGGTGCCATTGTTGCGTTAACAATAACACCTCACTTGATTAATACGCCGTGGATATTTACGGTTGTGTTGTCACTATGGGTGGGCTTTGCGCTTTATGTATCCTTACTCGACCGGACACCTCGCAGTTATGCATTTATGTTGGCGGGTTATTCAACTGCAATGATTGCGTATAACGCGATTACATATATTGACCAGTACAATATTTTTGATATTGCTTTGGCGCGTGTACTCGAGATTTCAATTGGGGTGATTTCGAGTGCGGTTGTGTCCGCAACTATTTTGCCGATGCATATTGGTTCGGCAATCAAACAGCGTGTAACTAAGACACTCAAAGATACAGAGAACCTATTTGCTAATTTGTTAAATGCAGACCAGCAGCAAAACAATACACAGCTTTTGGCTGCTATTACTCGTGATACCACCGATATTCATGCTTTAGCAGTTCACTTGAGCTATGAAAAAGGTGAGTTGCATGGCATGACCAAACCTTTGCAAGAAATGCTCCATCAAATGTCGATGGTGGTTGCGAACTTGGTTGCCTTATCTGAACGAATTAAACAACTGCAAGAACTCAATTTTATTGAAAGTCATTCAGACAAATTAAAGCAGCTTTCAGGTCATGTGATTCATTTTCTTGAACAAAAAGATCAGATGTCTGATGAAAATATTCTGCAGTTACCTGACGAGTTTGAAAATGATTTCTTGAACTTAAATGACTCGGCTTCTGAACATCAACAAGTGCTATTGGCTGCCATGAAAATGGATGTCCGCCACTTTATTAGTAATGTTCTAGCTGTAAAAGTTTTATGGCAACGCATCAAGCAAGGTAATAAAGAGATTCCAGATAGCATTACCCCAATGACGACTAAATATCCAAGTTTGCACCGAGATCATGGTGTGGCAGTCAGAGGCGGTATTAGTGCGGTACTCATTACATTTATTGTGACTGGTGTGTGGATTCTCTCTGGCTGGAAAGCTGGATTTATGATGGCACAGATTGGTGCAGTAACTGCTTGTATTTTAACGGCCTTAGATAACCCTGTTCCTGTCTTGCGTATTTTTATATGGGGCAGTGTGGCATCGGCTGTTTTAGTGTTTATTTATGCTTTTGGTGTTTTTCCTCATGTCACAACATTTTGGGAACTTGGACTCGTTTTGTTGCCGATGTTCTTATTTGCGGTTTCTATGATGGCGAATCAAGCGCTCATGCCAGTGGGAATGGTGCTGGGTATTAACACCATGATGGGTCTGAACTTGCACAATGCTTACAGCATGGATGCAGTGTCTTACCTAGACAGCTCATTTGGTATGGTTATGGGCGTATTGGTGTCTCTCATTGTTATAGATGTGGTACGAGCCATGTCACCCGATACCAGTGCAAACCGTATTTTAGCTTTACATTATCGCGCGATGCGTCAAGCGATTTATATACCTTATGGCATTGAATTCAAAGTTCATTTGCGGGCGATGTTAGACCGTGTTGGTGTTTTAAATACCAAAATGGTTCAGTCAGAAGAGATTAAAAAATCGATTCATCAAGCATTGGTTGAATCAAGTGCGATTGTCGATTTAAGCCGACTTCAAGAGTTAGCAAATCAATTTCAGCCATCTTCAGAACTAGCTCATCACATTGGCCGTTTGCAACAAGATTTAGATGAGCTGTTTAGAGCCAAAGAAAATGAAAAAGATGAAAGTGATGTATTGGTACAGCACATTCATCAGACCTTGTTTGAACTTAAACAACTTGCTTCACATATTGAAGATATGACTTTGCGTCAAAGATTATTTATTTCGCTAAATAATATTGCTTATAGCATGTGTCATGTTTCATCAAACCAAATGAATGCAGATCGTACGCTTACAGGAGCCACAGCGCATGGGTGAGTTTAATGTCTACGGTATTTACCTGCCTGCTTTGCTCGTCCAAGCCTTATTTGCATATATATGTTTCCGCTTGTTAAGTCCTTTAACTAACAAATGGATTGCACAAGGCTGGATTGCACTACCCAGCATTTTCAATTTGTGTTTTTACCTTTTACTACTTTTGGTGATACACCAAATTTTTGTTGGGTTAGGTGCTTAAAGATGATTGCCAGATTAAAGATTGAGTTAGGTGAGTAAAATGAATCAATTGGAGTTGAAAAAAGTCATCCGTCCAGTGATTTTGATTGTCGCATTAATGATTGCGGTCTATACCATTGTGCATTTATGGAACTACTATAATGCAGCGCCGTGGACACGTGATGGCCGAGTTCGTGGTGACGTTATTCAAGTCTCCTCAGATGTAGCAGGACTTGTAACGGAAGTATTGGTTCAAGATAACCAGACTGTCAAAAAAGGTCAGGTGCTTTTTAAAATTGATGTCTCTCGCCGAGCTTTAGATGTAGAGCAAGCAAAATCTGATTTGGCAAAAGCAAAAGCGGCCTATGCTCAAGCACAAGCAGGTTTGGCGCAAGCCAAAGCAAACTTGATTAAGTCGAGTACTAACATTAAGTTAGCCGAGAAAAACGCAAACCGTTATTCAAACTTAATGGATGGCGCGATTTCTAAACAAGAACAAGATCAGGTCTTTGCAACTCGCGATCAATCACATGCGGAACATGAGCAACTCCAAGCAGCTATTCAACAAGCTGAAGCCACTATTAAACAGCAACAGGCATTGGTTGAAGCAGCAACAAGTAACTTACATTTAGCAGAACTCAATATGCACCGTGCCGCTGTTGTTGCACCGGCAGATGGAACACTCTCTAACTTTGATTTGCGTCCAGGTAATTATGTTCAAGTTGGACAAGCGGTTGCAGCATTGCTAGATCGTAAACAACTTTATGTTGTGGGATATTTTGAAGAAACAAAATTAGACCGCATTCATATTGGCGATCAAGCAAGTGTGCAATTAATGGGTGACAGTCAGAAAATTAAAGGCCATGTGCAAGGTATTGCATCGGGTATTGAAGATCGTGAGCGTTCAAGTAGTTCTAAATTGCTTGCAAACGTAAACCCGACGTTTAGCTGGGTTCGTTTAGCACAGCGTGTACCTGTAAAAATTGTGTTAGATGAAGCACCAAAAAACGAGCTGGCTTTTGTTTCTGGTCGTACTGCTACAGTACATATTATTGAAAAATGAAAGATTGAAGTTTTTAAACCCAATAAAAAAGCATGTGTAAAACATGCTTTTTTATTTTTTATGGTGTTAAACCAACTGGATTGCGATACCAGCTTTGAATCAGCAAAGCTGCGGCAAAACTATCTGCTGATAATTTCTTTGCACGGCCTTGTTCTTGATAAAAACCAAGTTCTTCTCTTGCTTCACGGGTGGTGAGTCGTTCATCTACCATCCATGTTTCAATATTGGTTTGATGGCGTAAACGGCGTGCAAACTTACGTGCACGTGTAGAAAGCTCTGATTCGCTATCATCCATATTTAATGGAAGACCGACAATGAACAAATCAGGTTGCCATTCTTTGACAATTTTTAAAAGTTGGTCCCAGTTGGGAATCCCATCTTTCATCACAAATAATGGCAATGGATTAGCACTTTCAATTGCAGATTGGCCGATTGCCATTCCCATTTTTTGAGTGCCAAAGTCAAAAGCCATAATTGATTTTGATTGTGTTGCAGTCATTAAGCATGTCCGATTTCAGAAGCCAGCCATGTACGATCTACACCAATTTTCTTATAGGCTGCATCCCAACGGTCATCGTACGGCAAGTTAAAAATCAGATCCATGTCGGCATCACAGATGAGCCAGTCACCACGGGCGATTTCATCTTCTAACTGGTTTTTACCCCAACTCGCATAACCGAGGGCGATTTGGTAGCGACCAACACCTTCGTTATGTGCAATTGCATCGAGAATATCTTTACTGGTGGTAATACAGACATTTTCACCAACAGCAATAGAGGAGTGCCATGTTGGTTGACCAGTATGAAGGACAAAGCCTGCTTCAGGGCGTAAAGGTCCACCTTGTAAAACCTCATGCGGATTTACATTGTCTGCATCAATGTCTAAATCATTGAGTAGTTCTTTAATTTGGATACCAGCAGGGCGATTGATAATAATACCTTGAGCACCTTCTTCGTCATGGCGGGCAAGATAAATTACAGTATTTGCAAAAAAGTCATCTGCCATTTCTGGCGGGGCAATCAGACAACGGTGAGTCATGTATTGTTTGGTCACCTAAGCGGTTCTCCCTCAAAAAATGTCGCTATAGGGTCTCTCGACCCTTTTTATGTATATAGGTTCTTTTTATCAACATACAAGAGTTAATCGGATTTCGCCAATCTTTTTCTCTCATTTTCTTTATTAATTTGAAGAAGCCTGAAATTTAAGTTGGCGTAATTGTTTAGCATGCTGCAAGGTCGTTTCATTAATTTCAACTCCACCTGACATACGTGCTAGTTCAGAAATAATCTGATTTTCATCGAGTTGTACGATGGTGCTGCTTGCCGGATCTGTTTGCTGTTTTTTAACTAACAAATGTTGATCAGATTGTGCAGCGACCTGCGCTTGGTGAGTAATACATAGCAGTTGGACATGCTGAGCCAAATCGGCAAGTAATCGTCCAACTACTTCAGCCGTACCGCCACTAATCCCGACATCAATCTCGTCAAATACCAAAACTTCTGCTTCGGTCTTTTCAGCATTCATCACTTGCATGACGAGTGCAATACGTGAAAGCTCACCACCCGATGCCACACGCGCCAATGGTTGTGGTGGTATGCCTTTGTTGGCAGTAAATAAAAGTTGAATAAAGCTTAAGCCTTCTGCACTTGGTTGCTCTAATGGCTCAAATTTAAACTCAAAGTGTGCTTCAGGTAGTGCCAAAGGCTTAACCTGCTCGGTTAATTGTTTTGCAAGTGGAGTAGCAGCTTCACGACGAATATTGTCTAAATGCTGGGCTTTTTCTAAGAACTCTTGATGTGACTTTTCTACTTGTTCTGCCAGAGTCTCTGGGTCTTCAAGTTGATGTAACTGTTCAAGCTCATTTTGCCATGTTTCGTACTCTTCTTTCAGTGTCTCTGGCTGAGTACGGTATTTACGTGCTAGACGATGGAAAACTTCCAATTTGGAATTCAGTTCTTCCATCCGTTCAGGGTCAAAGCTCTGACGGTCAATAAACTGACGTAAATTTGATGTTGCATCATCAATTTCACTTTGAGCATTAAGTAAAGAATTATAAATTTCAGAAAGCTGTTCACTACGTCCAGCATGAGATTCTAGTCGGCGAATGATCGATGACATTTCTTGAGTAATGTTTTGTTCAGCTTCATCAAGCGCATTCAAGCTATAGCTACAATCTTGCATGATATGTTCATGATGACTGAGACGATCAAACTCTTGCTCGATTTCTTTGTAATCGGTCTGAATGACTTCCTCAAGTTCTTCGATTTGCAGCTCTAAGGTCGCAATACGTTGTAGACGAGTTGCTTGAGCATCTAAGGCTGCTTGGTGTAAACGAATCGTGCGTTGCCATGTGCTATAAGCTTCGCGGACATCATTCGCTTCAGCATAAAAATTGTTATAACGGTCTAACCAATGTTTTGGATAAGGTGGTTCAAGAAGCTGTTGCTGGCTGTGCTGGCTATATAATTGAACCAATAGGCGCCCCAATTCTTTAAGCTCAGAGAGGCTACTTGGGCGGCCATTCACCCATGCTTTACTACGACCAGTTGCGAAAATAACCCGACGTAAATGAATTTCCCCAGAATCATCATCTAGTTCATGGTCTTGTAACCATTTTGCCTCAGGGCTATTGTTCTGATAAGTAAAAACTGCGGTTACATCCGCTTTGTCCGAACCATAGCGGACATAATTTGTATCTGTACGTTCCCCTAAGCAGGCAGAGAGTGCATCCAGTAATAATGATTTTCCGGCACCTGTCTCACCTGTTAGAACATTAAATCCTTGTTCTATATCAATAGCTAAATGATCAGCTAATGCAAAATTGATTAAAGTTAAATGTGTGAGCATAAACGCATCCAACGCGCCAAATTATGGGTTAAAGATAGAGAAGTTTTGAATTTGCTACAAGTGATCTATTATTCTAAATGAAATTATAGAACAGCAAGATTGCGGAACTTTACAATGAAAAAAACATTAAGCTTACCGAAAGCACCAATAGGGATGATGAACCGCCATAAAAAAACAAATCCTGCTGATATGAATAAAATTTTAAGTCAGCATTTTAATGCATTTAAACAGGCTGCTGCACAAGGTGATTATGCCAAAGCTTATCAGCATGTAAAAAAAGCGGTAAATCTAGTGCCACAGCATCCTGGAGCACTATCTGATTTAGCTTATACTGAGCTGCGGTTACGCCGTTATGACTATGCATATCAACATTATATGCAAGCTATTAAAGCAAGTGGTTCCAACGTTAATACAAATTTATATGATGGCTTAACCGAAGTTTGTCATCATTTAAATAAAAAAGAAGAAAAAATCAAATTTGGGCGTTTAGCCATTTCAACAAAAAAAGAACTCACAAAGAATGAGCCTGCTTTAAATATACCCCCGCATAAACCTGTACCATTTAGTCCCAATCCTCAAGAAAACATTATTGCTTTTTCTTTATTTGGAGCAAATCCGCGCTACTGTGAAACTTCAATTTTAAATACTAAGTTAGCGCAAGAAATTTATCCGGAATGGACGTGTCGGTTCTATATAGATGATACCGTTCCTGAACTTGTACAGAAACGTTTACAAGCAAATGGTGCCCAAGTAGTACATGTCAGCCCCACTCAAAAACAGTTATCTGGTTTATTTTGGCGCTTTTTAGTCATGGATGATCCACTAGTTAAACGATTTTTGATACGGGATGCTGACTCTATCGTGTCTTATCGTGAAAAAGCTGCTGTCGATGCTTGGCTCAAGAGTGATCAATGGTTTCATTTAATGAGAGATAGCTATTCTCACACTGAATTAATTTTGGCAGGAATGTGGGGTGGTTGCTCAGGTATTTTTCATAATATTGAAGCACATGTCAGAGATTATGTCGCCACTGGAAAGTATCCGGATAATCGGGTCATAGATCAGCATTATCTTCGTTATCGTGTTTGGCCGACTTTAAAACAAAGTGTACTTGTGCATGACAGCCAGCAATTTGATGAAAATGGCATCGATTTTCCGGCTTACGAGTCAGCTTCAATGCAAAATGACCCAGACAATTTTCATGTTGGCATGGATAATGGTTCACCAGTGGTTACAACTGCTGTGACACACCCAACCGCAGAGAAAGTTTATTGGGTTGTATTCGATGAAAATCACGATGAAGTTTGCAGATATGATGCAATAGTGTCGAAGAGTCGAAATATTGAAGTAAATTTACCCCACGCTTTTGCTAAAAAAATTCAGTTACAGCAGTGGAAATTACAAGTCTATCCGTATGAAAACTGATTGATTAGTTATTTAGGCACAATTAAACTACATTCATCATAATTTATATAAATGCGGCATTATCTGGAGAGTGTGCATGAGTTCAACCCAATTTGATCATGTAACGGTCATCAAAAAATCAAATGTTTATTTTGGTGGAGCATGTATCAGCCATACCGTGCAATTTGAAGATGGAACGAAAAAAACATTAGGTGTTATTTTGCCGACTGAGCAGCCTTTAACATTTGAAACACATGTTCCTGAGCGTATGGAAATTATTTCAGGTGAATGTCGCGTTAAAATTGCAGATAGCAATGAAAGTGAATTGTTCCGCGCTGGTCAATCATTTTATGTACCAGGTAATAGCGTTTTTAAAATCGAGACTGATGAAGTACTCGATTATGTTTGCCATTTAGAAGGCTAAGAAATTCCTGTTTAAATCGGGTACACTATGCCCAAAGAAATCCTGTGAAGTTGGCTTTGCAGGATTTTTATTTTTTGCTCAAACGTTGTTAGAGGTCATGCATGGCAAAACCGGAATATTATTATGGCGTTCACTCAGTGGAGTCATTGTTAGAACTTGAGCCGGAGCGCGTGCTGACCTTGTTTACATTGAAGGGGCGCGATGATCAACGTTTACAAAAGATTTTGCAATTGGCTGAGCCTTTTGGAATTAGCGTACAAAAAGCAAGCCGTGAAAGTCTTGAGAAGCTTGCAGGCTTACCATTCCACCAAGGTGTAGTTGCAGCAGTACGTCCGCATCCGACGTTAAATGAAAAAGATCTCGATCAGATTTTGGCTGAAACTCCAGATGCCTTATTGCTGGCATTAGATCAGGTGACAGACCCGCATAACTTAGGGGCTTGTATTCGTACAGCCGCTGCAATGGGTGTTCAAGCAGTCATTGTTCCTCGTGATCGCTCAGCAAGTTTAACTCCAACTGCTCGTAAAGTCGCAGCGGGCGGGGCTGAAAAAGTTAAATTCATTCAAGTGACTAATTTGGCTCGTACTTTAGCGCATCTTAAAGATACAACTCACGTACGTGTGATTGGTACAATGCTTGATGAAAGTGCTTTGCCTATTCAAAAATGTGATTTTTCTGGTCCAGTTGTCATTGTTATGGGTGCAGAAGACACAGGTTTACGCCCAATTACTCAGGCACAGTGTGATCATAAAGTTTATATCCCGATGTCTGGGAATTTACAGAGCCTAAATGTGAGTGTGGCAACAGGTATGGCACTTTATGAGGCTTGCCGTCAGCGTTCTGAGGTATAATTTAGCTGCCTTTCTCGTTTTAAAGCAGTCTAAATATGTCTCCCCGTAAGCAAGGTTATTTTTTTGTATTGGTGACCATGTGCATTTGGGGCGGGTTTACGCTTTTTGCCCGTTTAAATGCACAATGGCACATTAGTGCTTGGGATATTGCTGCACTGCGCTTCGCTATTGCTTTTCTAATTTTGATGCCTATCTTAATTTATAAAAAAGATCTCGCTTTTTTATGGAGTAAGCATGCGGTTATTTTGGCGCTCATTGGTGGAGTCATCTATTGTCTCACCGTCTATACTGCGTTTCTTTATGCGCCAGCTGCACATGCCGCAATATTTTTAAATGGTTGTATCCCCATCTGTACAGCTATAGCTGCCTATATTCTATTTAGACAACCATTTGATAAACATACATGGGTGAGTCTGGCAATTATGATCACTGCCTTGGGCCTCATGAGTGCATTAATGCTACAAAGTAGTACCTCTGCTTTTGGAATTGGCGATTTACTTCTGTTTATCAGTGCAATTTGGTGGGGGATTTTTACTGTACTACTTAAACAGTGGAAACTCTCTGCCTGGCACTCTATGGCAAGCGTCGCGATTTGGTCTGCAATTATTTATTTGCCGATTTACCTATTATTCTTACCTAAACATTTTATGGATGTAGATCCTGTACATTTGGCTGTACAAGGCATTTTTCATGGCGTATTTGTCGTTATTATTGCAACGTTGACTTATGTTGCTGCTATTCAACGTCTTGGTGCTTTTAAAACGGGAAGTATTGTAACTTTGGCGCCGTTTATTGCAGCTATTTTAGCTGTACCTTTACTTGGTGAATCATTAAGCCCATCAATTGTTGTGGGCTTGGTAGGTATGGGGGTAGGCGCTTTACAGCCTTGGCGCTGGTTTAGACAAGATAGCCTGACACAAAAGATTAAACAGCAAAATACACAAAATTAGTTTGCACGCTTCAAATAGCTTTGATGTAAAGGCTCTAATTGCTGATATAAATGTTCGAGTAATCCATCGTTAAACACGATGTCATTGGCAAGCTCACGTTTTCGTTCGCGTGGCATTTGTGCAGCAATGATTTTCTGGATTTGTTCTTGGTTTTGCCCATCGCGCTGGCTTGCACGCTGAATTTGAGTTTGTTCACTCGCATCAATTAGTAGCGTGTGATTGACCAGTTCATGTTGATTTGTTTCAAACAATAATGGCGAAACTAAAATTACATAAGGACTTTTAGGATTTTGTAGCTGTTGAATAATAGATTGACGGATTGCAGGATGGGTAATTTGCTCAAGTGTATGACGCGCTTGTGGATTTTGAAAAATATATTCACGTAAGGCACGACGGTCTAAACTGCCATCGGGTTGAAGCACCCAGTCTCCAAAAGTTTGCTGAATTTTTTGAAGGGCAGGTTGGCCCTTTTCAACCACTTCGCGAGCAACAATATCGGCATCGACGACTTGGATTCCTTGGGATTCAAACCACTGTGTTGCAGCTGATTTACCACTGCCTATACCACCTGTGATTCCCAGAATAAAAGCCATCTTAACCTCCCAAATAAATTTTCATAATCTGATCACCCCATAAAAAGGCAACCCAACCTGCAATGGCAATATATGGCCCAAACGCAAAAGGCTGATTGTCATTTCTTAATTTTAATAAAATGATGCCAATGATTGCGCCAAGTAACGATGACAATAACACAATTAACGGCAGCATCAATGGCCCCATCCATGCACCTAATGCTGCAAGTAATTTAAAGTCGCCGTAGCCCATACCTTCTTTGCCAGTAATTACTTTAAATAAGTAATAGACAATCCAAAGACATAGAAAACCAATGAGGTAACCCCAAATGGCCGAGTTGGGTGAGGTGTAGATATTAAAGGTGTTAATGCCTAAACCAAGCGCAGCTAAAGGTAGGGTAAAGCGATCAGGCAATAATTGTGTATCGAAATCAATAAAGGTAAGTGCTATCAATATCCATGTGAGGACGAGTCCAAAAAGCATTTGTATGGTTGGACCAAACACCATAACCACCACCAATGAACATAGCATGGTAAGTAGTTCGATGGCTGGATAGCGAATGCTAATCGGGTGCTGGCAATGACCACATTTTCCTCTTAACACTAGCCAGCTTATGAGTGGGATATTTTGATACCAACGGATGGGTTGATGGCATGCAGGGCATGATGAAGCAGGCTTACTTAAAGTTAGCTTCTCATGATCAATAATGGGTTGCTCAGGATTGAGTAACATTTGGCATTCTTGCTGCCAATCTTGCTCCATCATTCTTGGTGTGCGGTAAATCACTACATTCAGAAAGCTACCGATACATAGGCTCACGAGTGCAACAGCAATATAAAGTGCAGTTAAGTTTTGAATAAAATACGCAATGATGTCTTGCATTATACAACTGAGCCCATTTGGAAAATTGGAAGATACATAGCAATTACCAGACCGCCTACGAGTACCCCTAAAATTGCCATAATTAAAGGTTCCATCATAGAAGTTAAACCATCAACGGCATTATCCACTTCATTTTCATAGTAAGTGGCAACTTTATCGAGCATGCTGTCTAGTGCACCCGATTCTTCACCAATTGCAACCATTTGTATAGCCATAGATGGAAAACGATTAGATACTCGCATAGCAAATTGAAGTTGTTGACCGGTTGCCACATCTTCACGAATTTTCATCACAGCTTGCTCATAAATGACATTATTTGTTGCGCCTGCAGTCGACTCTAGTGCATCAATAAGCGGAACACCTGCTGCAAATGTTGTAGCAAGCGTGCGGCTATAACGGGCAATAATTGCTTTATAAACCAGATCTCCGAAAATAGGTAACTTAAGCGCCAGTTTATCTAAGCCATCACGAAACTTTTTACTACGTTTTTTTGCTTCTAAAAACGCAGCAATAAATACACCAATCGCAATAATCATAATGAACCAGTATTCCTGCATCCATTTCGACATATTCACGACCATTTGTGTAAATGCTGGTAATTCTGCGCCGAAAGAAGCAAATAAATCTTGGAAAACGGGGACTACTTTAACCATCAAAATAATAGTCACCACAATGGCTACCACAATAACTGTTGCAGGGTATTTCATTGCTTTCTTAATTTTTTGCTTGAGCAACTCACTTTTTTCTTTGTAAATTGCAACGCGGTCCAACATCGTTTCGAGTGCACCTGATTGTTCACCAGATTCAACAAGTGAACAAAACAAGTTATCAAAGTGTTGAGGGTACTTTTTTAAAGCTGAGGCAAAGGTACTACCACCTTCAACTTCACTTTTAATACCGAGGACAACCTCTCGCATGGCAGGGTTTTCTAAACCTTCTGCTACAATTTCAAAGCCTTGTACTAGAGGTACACCAGCTTTCATCATAGTCGCAAGTTGTCGGGTAAAAATCGTAATATCGAGTGTAGTGACTTTTTTCTTAAATAAACCTTCAAGAATATTTTTACGTTTTTCACGTATAGTTCGAACAGTCACCCCTTGTTTGCGTAAGGTTACTTTGGCTAAAGCCATGTTTTTAGCCGGAAGTTCTCCTTTAATTTTTACGCCCTTACGGTCAACCCCTTCATAAGCAAAAGTCGGCATCATTTGTGCCTTTTTGACAGCCATTAGATTATCCTTATTTTAAATAGTGTCTTATTCACTGGTTACACGGTTAACTTCTTGTAAAGAGGTCACCCCTTGCATCACCTTTTTTAAACCTGAACGACGTAGATTATTAAACCCCAATTTTTCAGAAGCAGCCGCGATTTCTAAAGCGTTGCCATCTTCCATAATAATCTTGGAAATTTCAGGTGTAACTTTCATTACCTCATAAATACCGACACGGCCTTTATAGCCTTCACGACATTCAGGACAGCCCACGGGTTGAAAAACCCGAAAATCTGGATGTGCTAAATCTTGTTCGGTAAAGCCCATTTCTAATAAGCTTTGTTTAGGAATATCAGCAGGTATTTTACATTGAGAACAAAGACGACGTGCTAAACGCTGTGCAATCACTAGATTTACTGATGTTGCAATATTAAAAGAAGGAACCCCCATATTGCGTAGACGGGTCAATGTTTCCGGAGCACTATTGGTATGTAGTGTTGACATCACCATATGGCCGGTTTGAGCAGCTTTAATCGCAATTTCTGCTGTTTCCAAGTCACGAATCTCACCGACCATAATAATGTCAGGGTCTTGACGTAAAAAAGACTTAAGAGCAGCTGCAAACGTTAAACCCACTTTAGGATTGACGTTAACCTGATTAATACCTTCTAAGTTAATTTCCACTGGATCTTCGGCAGTAGAAATATTGGAACTTTCAGTATTTAAAATATTTAAGCCTGTATATAGAGATACAGTTTTACCGGAACCTGTTGGTCCAGTAATCAAAAGCATACCTTGTGGTTTATCTAAAGCTTCCATAAATAAAGCTTTTTGTTCTTCTTCGTAGCCTAATGCATCAATGCCTAGCATTGCGCTTGATGGGTCAAGAATACGTAGAACTAACTTTTCACCAAACAAGGTAGGGAGCGAGTTCACACGGAAATCAATTGCTTTGGTTTTTGACAGCTTAAGTTTGATACGACCATCTTGTGGGACACGTTTTTCGGAAATGTCCATTTGAGACATTACTTTTAAACGTGATGCCAAGCGGTTTGCAAGTTGTAAAGGCGGATTGGCAATTTGACGTAACACACCATCGACACGATAACGTACCCGATATGACTTTTCATAAGGCTCAAAATGTAAATCTGATGCGCCCATACGAATGGCATCAATAAGCAACTTATTAATATATTTAACAATAGGAGCTTCATCACCTTGAGGTGTTTCTTCTTCATCTTCTTGAGTGGTAGGACCATCAAGGCTGACGTCAAGATCAAACTCTTCATCATTAAAGTCAAAGCTGCTTTCTTCTGCAAAATGCTGGCCTAAAACTTTTTCCAGCTTATGATGCTCGACAATAACAGGTTCAACCAGCAATTTACTGTTAAAACGGATTGCATCGATTGCTTCAATATTACTTGGATTGCTGGTGGCGACATATAGAATTTGTCCTCTTTGAATGAGCGGCAAAATTCGATGTTTTAAAATCAGTTTTTGATCGACCAGATCTTTAGGAATCTGAGATGTGTCATAAACATCTAGATCAAAATATGGTTCAGCAAACTCCGCAGAAATGGTTTCAGCCAATAAAGAAGGGGAGAGATGTACCTCTTCAATTAAATATGCGACTGTATCCTGCTTGGCTCTCTTTGCTGCATCTAATGCATTTTGCATGGTCGCTGCCGACACATGCTTTTCTTCGACTAAACGCCGAAAAAACCCCGTAAATTTTGGAGATGTATGTAATACTGACATCTGCCTGCCTATGCTAATGTGTTTATAATTGGTATATGAAAAATTATACTTTTGTTATGTAAAATTACTACCTTATAAAGTGTTGCTCTAGTCTTACTCGAGCTATTAAAGCTTGAACTAGTCGAAGTTTTTAAAGATTAATTTTTAGAATGTTTAACTTCGAATGGCTATAAAGTTTTTCTTAATTTCAAAGAGAAGAAAAGTTATAAGTAATCCCTTTAAAGAAAAGTATCTGAAATTTGTATAAATGCGTGTAGAATGTGCTGCATTTTTGATGAAAGGTGAGCAGTATGTCGGGTTCGACGATTACGCCTTGGGTAGTTGGCAACTGGAAAATGAATCCAATGCGTGCTAACGCCAACCAACTTATAGAAGAATTTAAACAATTATTGCAACAAAACCAAATTGCAGATGAAAGCTGCCATGTGGGCGTTGCCCCTGTTTCTATTGCACTTACAACAGTACAGGCGCAATTGCAGGATGCTGCAAGAACGGTATATACAGTTGCGCAAGATGTATCGCGTATTGCAGGTACAGGTGCTTATACTGGCGAAGTTAGTGCAGAATTATTAAAAGATAGCCAAATTAATTTCGTATTGGTCGGACACTCTGAACGCCGTGATATTTTTGGCGATAACGTTGAAATTTTGAAGGCGAAACTCCAAAATGCATTAAATGCGGGCTTGACTGTCATTTATTGTGTGGGCGAAAGTCTTGAACAGCGTGAACAAGGGCAGGCAGAGCAAGTCGTTTTACAACAAATTTGTGATATTGCACCCGTAGTGACTGCTGAACAGTGGCAAAACCAAGTCGTAATTGCTTATGAGCCGATTTGGGCAATTGGTACTGGTAAAACAGCTTCACCACAAGATGCGCAAGCAATGCACGCTAAAATTCGTGAAGGCTTATGCCAGCTTACTTCAGCGGGTTCAAGTATTGCTATTTTATATGGTGGTAGTGTAAAAGCTGAAAATGCTGTTGAATTAGCTGCATGTCCAGATATTAATGGTGCGTTGGTGGGTGGTGCTTCATTAAATGCAGCATCTTTTTATCAAATTGTACAAGCCTTCGCGCAAAGCAAATAACGAGGATAGGGTATGCACTCTTTTGTACTTGTTGTACATATTATTTTAGCTGTACTGATGATTGCATTGATTTTAGTGCAACATGGTAAAGGCGCAGATGCTGGTGCTTCTTTTGGTGGTGGCGGTGCAGCAACTGTATTTGGTGCATCTGGTTCGGGTAACTTCCTTACTCGCCTGACTGCTGTTTTAACTGCATTGTTTTTTGTAACGAGTTTGACTCTTGCTGTTTTTGCAAAAAAACAGACTACAGAGGCATATAGTTTGAAAACTGTACAAACAACAGCACCAGCTCAAACAACATCGCCTGAAACTTCACCAAATGCACCAAAAACGGGTCAATAATTCGAAATAGGGCTTTCCTTTTGCAGTTGGAAGGACTAGAATGCGTCCCACAAGCTGCGGTGGTGGTGGAATTGGTAGACACGCTACCTTGAGGTGGTAGTGCCTTCGGGCGTGGGGGTTCAAGTCCCCCCTTCCGCACCAACTTTGAACCAGAAAGTTGAGTGCAAGCAGTTTATTGATGCGGGATGGAGCAGTCTGGTAGCTCGTCGGGCTCATAACCCGAAGGTCGTTGGTTCAAATCCAGCTCCCGCTACCAATTTGATTAAGGTGCAACTTAATCAAGCGAATATTGTAAAGTTTACATTGACTTTTTTCGATATTTGTATATAATTTTTGCACGTTGATGCGGGATGGAGCAGTCTGGTAGCTCGTCGGGCTCATAACCCGAAGGTCGTTGGTTCAAATCCAGCTCCCGCTACCAAGTTTCTTAAAAGAGGCTCACAGACAGGTGGGCCTTTTTGCACAGTGGACTATTGTTTTCTGTGCTACATAGGGGCGATTAACGCCCTTTTTTATTGGTTATCGTATCGCTATCGTGTAGTGTCGACATCAATTGGTCAAATAGTCATGCTTCACTATAGTAGGTCTGTGTCGGTTAAAACAACCGATTGAATCGCACGAGAATGACGAGAGTAAATGAAATTATCAAATAAATCCCAAGCATTGTATGACATGATTGCTCCAGCAGTGCAGGCATGTGGTGTTGACCTGTGGGGAATCGAATTCCTTCCACAAGGTAAACGTTCATTATTGCGTATTTATATCGATAGACCGGTTGATGAAAACGCTGAACCAGTGATTAATGAAAATGGTGAAGTAGAACAAGGTCGTGGTATTGGCGTACAAGATTGTGTACGTGTTACACAACAAGTCGGCGCGATGTTGGATGTCCATGATCCGATTTCAGGTGAATATTCTTTAGAAGTTTCTTCACCAGGTTGGGATCGCCCATTTTTTCAACTCGAACAGTTGCAAAGCTATATTGGACAACAAATTGCTTTGCGTTTAATTGCAGCAGTAGAAAATCGCCGTAAATTTCAAGCAAAACTCCTTGCTGTAGACCTTGAAAATGAAGAGATTAAGGTTGAAGTTGAAGGAAAGCATGTGCTTGATATCGACAGCAACAATATCGATAAAGCAAACTTGATCTATCAAGATTAAATTTATTTAAATTATATAAGAAATCGGTAGGTGACTTATGGGCCGCGAAATTCTTACCGTTGTAGAAACGGTTAGTAATGAAAAAGGTGTTAGTCGTGAAGCGATCTTCGAGGCTTTAGAACAAGCTCTAGTTGCTGCAACGAAGAAAAGATTTTACGAAGGTACGCATGCTGAAGAAGCTCAGCTTCGTGTAGAGATTGATCGTAAAACTGGTGATTACCGTACATTCCGTCAATGGACTGTAGTGGCGGATGAAGATCATGAAATGCCAGCTTGCCAAGATGCGATCTCTGATGTTGATCCATCGAAATGGTCAATTGGTGATGTGCGTGAACTTGAAGTTGAATCTATCGAGTTTGGTCGTATTGCTGCGCAAATTGCAAAACAGGTTATCGTACAAAAAATCCGTGAAGCTGAGCGTGCTTTAGTTGCTGATGCATACGAATCTAAAGTGGGTGAGTTAATCTACGGTGAAGTGAAAAAACAAACCAAAGATGGTTTCATCATTGATTTAGGCGACAACGCAGAAGCTTATCTTGCTCGCGAAGAAATGATTCCTAAAGAAATTCTTCGTCCAAAGCAACGTGTAAACGCTATCTTATATAATGTTAACCGTGAAGGCCGCGGCGCTCAGTTATTGTTATCACGCGCTAAGCCTGAAATGTTAATCGCTTTAATGAAAAAAGAAATTCCTGAAATTTCTGAAGAGATTATCGAAATTAAAGCAGCGGCACGCCAACCAGGTGTCCGTGCTAAAATTGCAGTTAAAACAAATGATCACCGTATCGACCCTGTAGGTGCATGTATTGGTATGCGTGGTACGCGTATTCAAGCTGTACAGCAGGAGTTAAACGGTGAACGTATTGATGTAGTGGTTTGGTCTGATGATCCAGCTCAATACATTGCTAGCGCATTAGAACCAGCTGATGTTTCAGGCATCGTGCTTGATGAAGATGCAAGAAGTGCCGATATTATTTTTGCAACCAGCGATCAATTAGCTCGTGCGATTGGCTCACAAGGTCAAAACGTTCGCTTAGCTTCTGATTTAACTGGCTACAAACTCGACATGATGCTTGAAGAAGAGTATCGTGCTCGTCAGCAAAATGAAGCTCAACAATATCTCGACATGTTTGTATCACGTTTAGATATTGAAGAAGATTTAGCAATGGCATTGGTAGAAATGGGCTTCACTTCTTTAGAAGAGATTGCTTATGTTCCTGCTGAAACTTTTGACGAAATTGAGCTTGATGCTGAATTGGTTGAGTTATTGCAAAGTCGTGCAAAAGAAGCAGCCCTTACTGATGCTTTGAAACAGCAAGAAAATATTCAAGAACCGAGCGCAGACCTTCTCACAATGGAAGGCATGACTTCTGAGATCGCTTACTCGCTTGCCGCTCGCGGTATTATTACCGTGGATGATTTGGCAGATCAGGCTACTGACGATATCTCTGATATTGAAGGTCTTGATCATGAAAAAGCAGGTCAATTGATCATGAAAGCTCGCGAATCATGGTTTAACTAGGAGATGAAATATGACGGACAAGTCGATTAAAGAGTTAGCTCTCAGTGTAGGACGTCCTGTTGAGAAGCTCCTAGAACAGGCTCGCGAAGCAGGTTTGCCTCAACGTACAGCAGACGACATTATTACCACTGAACAACAGGACACTTTAGTCAATCATTTGAAAAAAGTGCATGGTCAGGAAAGTGGTAACACAGGAAAAATTGCGTTGAAACGTAAAACAACCAGTACCGCTAAAGTTGCAAGTACTTCAGGTAAAGCAAAAACAATTAACGTAGAAGTACGTAAAAAACAGGTTTTTGCTAAACCAAACCCAGAACAAATTGCAGCAGAAGCTAAAGCGCGTGCAGAAGCAGAAGCTAAAGCACGTGCAGATCAACAAGCGCGTGAAACTGCAGAGCAAAAAGCGCGTCTTCAAACAGAGCAAAAAGCAAAAGCAACTTTAGATGCAATGCGTGCTGCTCATCAACAAGATAGCGCTGCACAGTCAGCTCCTAAAGCTGCCGTTGTAGTGAAAAAACGTGGTGGCGGTACAGTAAAACCTGCACCAAAACCAGCAGAAACATTAGAGCAAAAGAAAGCGCGTGAAGCTCAAACAGCTCAGTTAAAAGCAACTGAAGAAGCTGCACGTCGTAAAGCGGCTGAAGAAGCTCAGCAACGTACGCTTGAACAAATGCGCAAAATGGCATCTAAGTACTCAAATGACGATGCTACTACCACAATTCGTGTAATTGATGATTCTCCACTTGCTTCAGGTCTTGTTGGTCAAGCGTATGAAGATTCATTTAAGCAAGAAGACCGTGAAATTAAACGCGGTGGCGCAACTACTAACCCGCGTGCGGGTAAGAAAGGTGGTCGTCGTGGTCAAGAAGAGCAAAGCTTCGTTAACCATAACAAACGTGGTTTAAAATCAAGCCAAGCAAACAAGCATGGATTTGAAAAGCCAGTTAAAAAGCAAGTCTATGACGTAGAAATCGGTTCAAGTATTGTTGTTGCCGATCTTGCTCAAAAGATGGCGATTAAAGTACGTGAAGTTATCAAAACACTTATGAAAATGGGTGAGTTGGTTAATCAAGATCAAGCTATTGACCAAGATACAGCTGCACTTGTTGTAGAAGAAATGGGACACAACCCTGTTCTAGTTTCTGATACACAGGCGGAAGATAACTTGCTTGAAGCGGCTGAAGAAGCACGTGGTGAGCAAACAACTCGTCCACCAGTTGTTACGATTATGGGTCACGTTGACCATGGTAAAACATCATTGCTTGACCGTATCCGTCGTTCGAAAGTTGCGGCTGGTGAAGCAGGTGGTATTACCCAGCACATTGGTGCGTATCACGTTGAAACAGACAAAGGGATTATTACATTCCTTGATACACCGGGACATGCTGCGTTTACTTCAATGCGTGCACGTGGTGCTAAAGCAACAGATATCGTGGTATTGGTTGTTGCGGCAGATGACGGTGTAATGCCACAAACTGCAGAAGCAATTGACCATGCTCGTGCAGCAGGTACTCCAATTATTGTTGCAATCAACAAAATGGATAAAGAATCTGCTGATCCAGACCGTGTGTTAAATGAATTAACAACGAAACAAATCGTTCCAGAAGAATGGGGTGGTGATGTTCCGATTGCTAAAGTTTCAGCACATACTGGACAAGGTATTGATGAACTTCTTGATTTAATTCTTATTCAATCAGAATTGATGGAATTAAAAGCATCTGCTGAAGGTGCTGCGCAAGGTGTTGTTATTGAAGCGCGTGTTGATAAAGGCCGTGGTGCAGTAACTTCTATTCTTGTTCAAAACGGTACATTAAACATTGGTGACCTTGTTCTTGCAGGTTCATCTTATGGTCGTGTCCGTGCAATGTCTGATGAAAACGGTAAGCCAATTAAATCAGCAGGACCATCTATTCCGGTAGAAATTCTGGGTCTTCCAGATGCTCCAATGGCAGGTGACGAAGTTCTTGTTGTAAATGACGAGAAAAAAGCACGTGAAGTTGCCGATGCTCGTGCTGACCGTGAGCGTCAAAAACGTATTGAGCGTCAAAGTGCAATGCGTCTTGAAAATATCATGTCGTCAATGGGCAAAAAAGATGTTCCTACAGTGAACGTTGTTTTAAGAACTGACGTACGTGGTACTTTAGAAGCATTGAATGCAGCTTTATATGAACTCTCTACTGATGAAGTAAAAGTTCGTGTAATTAGTTCTGGTGTTGGTGCGATTACTGAATCTGATGTAATTCTTGCTGAATCTTCAGAAGCAGTATTGTTAGGCTTCAACGTTCGTGCTGATACAGCTGCGCGTCAGAGAAGTGACCAAGACGGTATCGATATTCGTTACTACAGCATCATCTATGAATTGATTGATGATGTGAAAGATGCCATGAGCGGTAAACTTGCTCCTGAACACCGTGAAACAATCTTGGGTGTTGCTGAAGTACGTGAAGTATTCCACTCAAGTAAGTTTGGTGCAGCAGCAGGCTGTATGGTACTTGAAGGTACATTACACCGTAATAAACCGATTCGCGTATTACGTGATGACGTGGTTGTGTTCCAGGGTGAACTTGAATCATTACGTCGTTATAAAGATGTAGTTGATGAAGTTCGTGCTGGTATGGAATGTGGTCTTGCGGTTAAAGGTTATAAAGACATCAAAGTACAAGATAAGATCGAAGTATATGATGTTCAATTGATTAAACGGAGTCTTTAATGGCGGGTAGCCAACGCTTAAAGCGAATGGCGGATTCAGTACAGCGTGAGCTGTCTGATCTAATCCGTCAGGAGTTAAAAGATCCGCGTCTGGGTGGTCTAGTGACCATCTCAGCCGTGAAAGTCAGTGCGGATATGGGATACGCTGAAGTTTACGTTACTGTTATGGGGCGTGAGCTAGGTGATGAGCAGAGTGAAGCAGCAAATAAAGAAACTTTAGATGTATTAAATAAAGCTTCTGGTTTCTTGCGTCATGAACTCAGTCGTCGTATCAAAACACGTATTACGCCTCGCTTACGTTTCCATTACGATAAGACGAATGCATATGGTAATTATATGTTTGGTCTTATTGAAAAAGCGGTACAAGATTTACCGGAACGTAAGTCAGATGACGAAGAGTAATTTATACTCAAAATAAAAAAGCCACCTTTGGGTGGCTTTTTTATTTGTTCACATTTTTATTCCTGAGGAGGCTCCATCGGAGGTTTGTTTTGTGAAAAGCGTTGTCCGATTTTATAGCGATCCCATGGTAATGGACGTTCGATTGCTTCAGGAACTTCACCACTTAATGAGCGTAAACGCAGATGTAGTGCTGCTTGTGCAATTAAATTGGCTGAAACAGGTGCTGTAATGAAAGCTAACAGAGTGATGAGAAGTTCGGCAAAGCCAAAACGACCTTGAAAAGCAAAAAAGATCATTGAAGCAATTAAAAAGCTACCTAGTCCTAATGTACTCGATTTGGTAGGCGCATGTAGTCGCATAAATAAATCGGGTAGGCGTACCATGCCGATTGAACCAACTAACATAAAGAACGAACCAAAAACTAGAAAGATCGAAACAATAATTTCCATTGTAATTTGCATTTTGACCTCCCTCTAATCGATTACATGACCGGTTGTAAAATAACGAGCCAAAGCAGCTGTCGATACAAACCCTAGCATGGCAACTAATAATGCCCCTTCAAATAAAGAGGTGGTTGTCCAATAAATACCTAATACAACAATGAGACAAGTTGCATTTAGAAAAAGGGTATCAAGTGCTAAAAGGCGATCTACAATTGATGGTCCCATCACCATGCGAAACAGACAGAGCAACATAGAGATCGTGATGGCAATCAAGCTAATGCCAAGTGCATAAGGTAGGATGGTCATGTGTTGTCCTCCAATTTGCTTTTCACATCAAAAATTTCCATGAGTGGAGCCTCATAGCGTTGTTTGATGTCTTGCACATCACTTTCAGTATTTTCTGTACTGAGCGAGTGTACCAAAATGTCACCACGCTCTTGATCAATACCAGCAGAGACCGTACCTGGTGTTGTGGTAATAATCATTGCGAGTAAAGAATTTACTTGTTCATGTTCTGTTTCTAATGGAACACGGTACCATTTGGGATGTAATTTTTTAGGTGACCCTAATACCAGTTTAGCAACGCGAAAATTGGAAACAATAATATCCCACAGTACAATAAAGCATAGTTTTACTGCTGGTTGCCAATGAATGTGCGGTGTTCTAGTAATAAAAGGTCGAACCAATCGAGGAATCACAAGCCCCAAAATTACAGCCATAAGCAGGTCACTTGCATCAAGACTATGCGAGAGCATTAACCAAAAAACGATAATTAAAAAAGAAACAAATGGATGCGGAAACCAGCGGTCAAGCAATTTAGATAGCTGCATTGTTATGGCTCCATAGGTTTCAGTTGACTTTCATCAGCAATGGTTGGGGTTTGCAATTTTTCTTGCTGCTGAATTTGGCGGTGTTTGTATTCGGAAATATGTACACCGTTGTATGTGTCTTTAGAAATAATGTCAGGTATCAGATAGGCATTATGATCTTCAACTTCTCCACCATATTTTGTTTCTGGTAAATAAGTTGAATCATAAGGCTGCACACTAATGATTTCGCCATTTTGATCAGTTTTAAGAATAGATTGCTGATATAAGGCGTGATTTTGAATTTGCTGAGCAGTGCTTGTGGTGTAGTGCAACACAGGTGAAGCAAATACGACATAAGCCACTAAACCTGCAAGCAAAATATAAATCACTGAATCATTACGTGGTGGTGCACGTTCAGGTAAAGCCCGATAAATAATATAAGCAGGATTGATCGGATCTTCTTCTGGTGCTGAGGCACGCCAGAATAAAATAAATCCGACACGTGTTAACGCAATAATGCTTAATAGACTGACCACAAGCACAATACCAATTACCCAGCCTTGATATGCTGTTTCAACAGTTGCTTGTAAAATAAACACCTTTCCAAAGAAGCCACTAAAAGGTGGTAACCCAGCGAGCATCATGGCAATTAAGAAATAAGTCAGCATGGCTGCTTTTTCTTGCTTAATTCTTGGTGCGATTTTTAAGTGATCTTTGAAATCACCGCGTTGCGAAGTCATCCAACCACAGAACAAGTAAAATGCAGCACCGATCAGTGTACTGTGGACTAAATAGAATAGTGCCCCTGACCACGCTTGCGTATTTGACATAGCAATTGCAGTCAATAATGTACCAATCGAAGACAGCACCATAAAACCAACAAAACGTCTAAGGCGATCTGCACCGATTGCTCCAACCACACCGTATAGAGACGTAATTAAGCCAATTGGAAGAAGCCAACTTTTAAAGATTTCTTGGCTAAGTACATCATTAAATACAGTCCCATTTACACGCAAAATGGCATAGATGCCCACTTTAGTCATAATGGTAAAGATCGCTGCGACAGGTGTACTTGCAACGGCATAAGTTTTTGGTAGCCAAAAACCCACTGGTAGCATGGCTGCTTTAATACCAAACACGACAAATAACAGTAGGGCACCAGCGACTGCTAATTTATGTTGATCTGCATCTAAAGTTGGTAAAAGGCGTGAAACGTCAGTCATATTTAGACTGCCTACACTGCCATAAATCATACCAAGGCCAATTAAGAATAGGGCAGAGGCTAAGAGATTGATAATGACATAGTGTACGCCAAGCTGAAAACGTGGTTTGCCTTGTCCATGCAACAGCAAAACATAGGACGCCATAAGCAAGATTTCAAAGAAAACGAACAGGTTGAATAAGTCACCTGTAAGAAATGCTCCGCATAGGCCCATTAAAAGAAAATGGAATATAGCGTGGAAATAGCGACCTCTCGTATCCCAATTCTCACTTGCATACCATAAAACCGGGACTGCTAAGGCATAGGTTAAAACCAGCATAAATGCTGAAAGTCGATCAAGTACCAGCACAATACCAAATGGTGCTGACCACTCGCTCAACTGGTAAACAGTAATTTGGCCTGTATTAGCAACAATCAGATAACTAACAGCAGTGACTAAACCTGCGATTGCTGAGAGCAAGCTAATGCCACGTCGCCAAGGTTGACGCCAGTCTTCTTTTAATGCACCAGCGCCAGGATTGCCTAGAAGCAGTAAAATAAAACCAGTAAATGCCGGGATGAGGATGCTGAAAATTGGTGTATTTGCTTGCCAAAAAGATAAAAAATCAAACATCACGGCTCATCCTCACGTGGGTCGTATGTTGGAGAAATATCTTCTTTTGCATCAACGTGGTCACTACCTGATTCATAACGGCTGCGTAAAGCCAGTTGCACAATAAACGCTGTGGTTGCGAAACCGATAACGATCGCAGTTAAAACAAGCGCTTGTGGAAGCGGATCTGTAATATTGGTGGTCTCCGTTAGGATAGCTGGCGAGCTGACTTGCAGACGGCCCATCGCAAACAAAAATAAGTTAACCGCATAACCTAGTACGGCTAAACCCAACACAACAGGAAAGGTACGCGCACGCAAAATAAGATAGATGCCTGTAGCAACAAGTAGCCCAATGGCAGAGGCCAGTAAGAATTCTAAACTGATCATGATGATTTCTCCCCATGAGGTACAGGACCAGACATACTCGAGTGGCGAGAGTCTCCTAATACAGAAATGAGTAGCATAGTGGCACCTACCACCGTGATATACACACCCAAATCAAAGCTTGCTGCTGAAGCCAGATGTAGTTTTCCTAAAATTGGTAACTCAACATAGACATGAGCACTAGTTAAGAATGGACGTGCCCAGAACCATGCGGCAATACCAGTTAAGCCCGCAATTGTTAAACCAGAACCAATCCAGATTTCATAAAGACGACCAGATTGTGCTTTTAACATTTGTTCTGCTTGATCTTGACCTAAAGCAATGTACTGAATAATAAGTGCCATTGAGGTAATTAAACCTGCAATGAAGCCACCGCCAGGGTAGTTATGTCCGCGCATAAAGATATAGACACTTACCACCAGCGCTAAAGGTAAAACCCAAGAGGCCGTAATACGGAACATAAGCGGAGATGGGTTAAAGCGGTAGGTGAGGCCTTGTGTCATGGTGGTACCGTGTACGCGCATGCCATCCATAAGACATAGCGCACCAATCGCAGCAATGCCTAATACGGTAATTTCACCAAAGGTATCGAAACCACGGAAGTCCACCAAAATAACATTCACGATGTTAGAACCACCGCCAAGTGGTAAAGATTGCTGAGCAAAGAACCATGAAATCGAATTATGGTCACGCGTTAAAATGAGCCACGTAATCCAGCCGATACCTAAGCCACCAATAATTGCTAAAAATGCATCTCTTAAACGTCTTGAGCGAGTAGATTCATAAGGTGTCAGCTGTGGTAGTAAAGACAAACTCATCAACAAAAGAACAGTCGTAACCACATCTACCGTAATTTGAGTAAGTGCTAAGTCAGGTGCAGACATGGTAACAAACACCATGGTCACCACGAGACCAATTGCACCGCTAATGAGTACAGCTTTGATGCGTTCATGGTGAAACCAGAGCATCATCCAGCAACCTGAGAATAAGGTTAGCCAAAGCACAACTGCAATCCATGGGGCATGAGTCAGCTCACGTGTACCTGTGGTAAGCCCTTGATTGAGCAAAGGCATGGTCACCATGATGGTGCTAAAAGCAATGATTAAAAACAGGTAACTTTGCAAAGAACCATTTTCGGTTTTTTGTTTGATTTTTCGGCTCGTTAATAATAAATGCTTTAAGAATAAATCAAATAAAATACGGCCTTGTAAGCGACCGAGTCTTGGGTCAAGGTCGATCTTACGAATCATGCCATCTTTTGCTAGGGCAAAATAGAAAAGCGTACCTCCAGCCAAGGCAATAATACTCATGACTAATGGCGCATTGAATCCATGCCAAATTGCAAGATGAGTTCCTGCAAAATCAGGCTGCATAAGACTTGCGCGTGTCACACTGTTAACTAAAGGCTCGACCAGTAGGGCAGGGAAAATACCGACCAAAATACATAGTGTCGCGAGCAATATAGCTGGTGCTCTCATGCCGATAGGCGGCTCGTGGGCATTTTTATTTGGAACTTGTTTACCCAATGGGCCATCAAAAAATACGCCGTGAACTAACCGAATTGAATAGCTCACTGCAAAAATACCGGCAAGGGTCGCAATAATACTGGCAAAAATAACAGCCGATCCTGAAAGGTTCGCTAACAGTTCGGTAAAGAACATTTCTTTAGAAATAAAGCCATTGGTAAGAGGAACACCTGCCATTGAGGCTGCAGTGATCATAGTGAGCGTTGCGGTAAACGGCAGTAGCTGCCAAACACCACTTAATTTTCTAAGATCACGTGTACCTGTTTCATGGTCAATAATCCCTGCAATCATAAACAGGGCAGCTTTAAAGGTTGCGTGGTTAATAATATGAAAAATTGCAGCGGCAACCGCTAAAGGTGAACCAATACCTAACAAGCAGACAATAAGACCTAAATGACTAATAGTGGAATAGGCTAATAATCCTTTTAAATCTTCTTTGAAGATAGCAAAGCATGCCGCCATACAAAGCGTGAATAGGCCGACAAACGTGACAATGTTGTGATAAAGTGCCGCACCAATAAAGATAGGTGCAAGACGTGCTAATAAGAAAATACCTGCCTTAACCATAGTGGCAGAGTGCAAATAGGCTGACACCGGGGTGGGTGCTGCCATTGCATTGGGTAACCAAAAATGAAAAGGGAACTGAGCACTTTTAGTAAAAGCACCAAGTAGGATAAGCAAAAGCATCGGAACAAAAAGATGATGACTTTGAATGAGCTCTTTCATTCCGACAATATCATTAATTTCATAGGTTCCTGTGATTTGCCCTAATAAGACAAATCCACCTAGCATGGCGAGTCCACCCATTCCTGTAATGGTAAGTGCCATGCGCGAGCCACGTTGAGCAGCTTCGTAATGACTCCAGTAACCCACTAATAAGAAAGATGAGATACTGGTAAGTTCCCAAAACACTAATAAAATAATTAAATTATTTGAAAGGGAAATACCCAGCATTGCTGCCATAAACAGCATGAGTAATAAATATAATTTACTTAATGAGTTTTTAGGGCCTAAATAATAATAGGCATAAATATAAATGAGTGTACCGATACCGGTAATAAGAAGAGAAAATAATAAACCAAGGGCATCAAGTCTAAAGCTCAGATTAATTCCTAATTGCGGTAACCAATCCCAACTTTGTTGAATGCTTGCACCACCAAGCACAGTTTTAGCCTGAGTCAGTAATAAACCAAAACTGGTTAAACTGACTCCGATCGCCCCTAAAGCCGTTACTCCACGTGAAAACCGTTGAAGCAATGAAACAAGGGTGGTGCCTAATATTAACGGTAATAAGATAATTATCGGTAGCACACTCGTATCCATATATAATTTAGACCGAAGCCTAAAGGTGAAATTTTCATTTCAGAATAGATAGGAATTCAAAGAGATTTCCAAAGCTTATATTCTGAAAACCCGACCAAATTAGAAAAATAAAGCGAGAAACAAGTTGTATTGCGCAACTTGAATAATAAAAACGCAAAATGAAATTTATTGTACACTAAAAAATCATTAAAAATCTGATGTTATTACATGTGGTAACAACATCTAGTGATTTTTCAGCTCAAAAAACAGATTTCATCGTATATTTAGCGAATCCGGTTTTTATTATAAAAATTGAGCTATATGGATAATAACGTCTACAGAGATGAGGTTTCTTCCGAAGTATCTCCTGCATGAATCATACGTAATAATTCATTTTTTTGTTGTTCATTTAAGTTTTGAATTTGTTGGTACAAATTGTCGATCTGGGCTGTTGTAGGTTCAGTATCAGGTGGCAAAGTATCTATATGTGGTGCTAAAGCTTCATCTCGATGCAAGAGGGTATAAAGGTGTTCGAGCTGCTGCTGAGTCGTATTTAAATCAAGTTGACCTACTTTGCCATATTCTAATTTAAAACATTGATAAGCAGTCGCATGCTCAAGTAATTCTTCACGGCTCCCAGTCACTATGATTTGTAAACGCGGAAATGCTTGATGAAGTCGATTTAAAATTTCTGAACAATGTTGAGCATCTAGTTGTGAATCGATCTGGTCAATTAATAAAATTCCTTCGCCTTCAAGGCAAGGATCTAAGCTGAGTGGGTTGAGCAAACAAAGTCTGCGTACAACATCCCCTACGAGTGCGATCCATGTTTTTGTGGTATTGGAAAGTTGTTGAAATGCTAAAGCTTCACCTTTGTAATGTACCATGAGTTGAAGCCGTGGATGATATTGTAGGTAAAGGTCTTCAAGTTCTGGAAATATAATCTTTAACGCTGATTTAAGCGCATATAGATTTGGTGAAGGAAGCTGTTTAGGTTGCCCTGCCAATTCGATTTGAAGCTGATGTAAAAGTTCTTCCTGATTTTGTGGATTAGATTGTTTTGAAATAATTCGTTGTACAACCTGCGCTGCTTGCGCATTTTCAATATCGCTAATTTCACGTAACCATTCAAAAAAGCGAGTAAAAGTTGTAAACGGGATTAAACTAATTTCATAAGCAGAAATAGACTGAGTAATACCTGGAAGGTTTTTATTGAGTAAATTTATATCGTTAACAAATCGTTCAGATGGGTAATAGGCAAGTAGAGGAAGTCCTTGAAGCGGGTCTTTTCTGGTGACTTGATGATAAAGCGTAACAGTTTGATCGAGCTGCTGAGTTTCAACTTGACTAATACCCACACCAGTTGCATTTAAGGTCTTAAATAGTTTCCAACTACAAACGGATGTGTCGGTTTGCTGTGCAGATGTAGTTTCAGGTAATTGCCCGAACTCTGAAGGAATATGGATACTCACTTCTATTTTAGATTGTAAACGAGAATGAGTAATGTCTTGATCGGGCATGACAACACCCGGAGTGCGGACATCTTTAAGACGCGCAGGAAACCACGTTAAAGTATGATAAATATGCTTAAGTAGCATACTTTTACCGGTTGCCTGCTCACCTAAAATTAAAGTAATCGGTTGCTTATCATATTGAAACTGGATCTTTAGGTCATGAAACAGAGCAACATGTTTAAATTGGATGGATTGAAGTCTCATAGGCTCACCTAATTATGAGCGCTTCAACCAACCGACTTACGAAGACTTAAAGGCGCCCTTACTTTTAATTGTTGTATCAGATCATAAAGATGATGGATGTTTAGACTTACTTTAGCACGAGTACAGGCCACGTAAAGTAATCTTAATTCCTCATCTGTAATCTTGTGTTCTAAACCATTAATTTTAAATTGATAATCATCTTCAATATGGACGCGGTTCCACTCTAGTCCTTTTGCTTTATGGGCAGTCGAGATGACATAGTCAGCTTGCTCAAGTGGGGTAATCTTTGCAAGTGCTTTTTTCAGTGGATCGGTACCGTGATCATCCACCAGTTTAACCAATGGTTTAATATCACTTCCCTCATTGGTTTCACAGTATTCATGAACATCATGCCATGAATTGAACCAAGCCAGTTCCGGAACATCCGTGACCCGTTTTCCTTGCTTCAAGAGGCTTGCAGCATCTACAAAACGGTTTAATTTTTGATGATCTGCCTGCAAGCTTACTTTATCGCCGTGTACCAAGCCTGCCAATAACAGCTCCATTGCGCGAGCATTAGTACGACATAAAATCGCATCACGCATTTTGGTATGAGGCTTATTAACGACACTTGATTTTTGGTTCGGATTACCAAGTAAAGGAACTGTCTCATTTAAGCCACCTAGCAAAGCATTGGCGACATCGGCAATTGCCTCTCCGAAACGGAAAGAAGTGGTGAGGCGAGACTCTGGCAAAGGCAGCTGTTGCATGGCATTTACTGCACCGCGCCACGCGTAGATTTGCTGATGTGCATCGCCTACATAAATAACCTGCGTACTTTTTTGACGAAGCAAAATACCCAACATTAAAGGGTCAGCATCCTGTGCTTCATCAAATAAGACATAATCGGCAGGAATGTTAGGTTCAGACAATGCCCAAAGCTTCAGATAAATATCGTGACCAATTCCTGCCTGATGATTTGGGTCGATGGACTCTAACCAGCGACGTTCTACAGCAGGGTAAAGGTGGGTCTGTAGCTCAGTAATATCGTCTGGATGTAACCAGTTTGGCGCCTGAATATGTCGAGGAGCAGGATATTGAGAACTCGTTGAACAAAAATAGCTCACCGCATTGGCAACAAGACTCGCCAGACGACTTGGCATTAAGACGTATTTTTCATAACGTCCACCCATCATGCGTCGTAAGGTAATCGGTTCTAGTCGATATTCTTTGGCAATAAAACTTGGACTTAAGCGAGGTAAGCGTAATTTATCAGTCACACCACGTGGCACACTACGAAACGCGAGTGAGTGAAAAGTACGGCAGTCTACATTGCGATGAAATTTGTTCTGAGCTTCGCCTGCAATGGCTTTGTTAAATGCCAAATACATTCCACGCCGTTCAGGCATGGCATCACTAATCATTTGTAAGGTAGTAGTTTTACCTGTACCCGCATAGGCAATCACTTTAAATGATTGCCCAAGACGTGCGGTATCTATGGCGATTGCTTGCTCATAGGTGGCTTTAGGTTTTTCGATATTCGACACTGAGTGATTTTAAACCTTATTGCGGTTAGCTTTTTCAACTAAACCAGATAAACCCTGACGACGAGCTAATTCGTCAATAATAAGCTGTGGATTAAGATCGAAATAACCCAACATGACAATGCTATGGAACCACAAATCGGCAGTTTCATAAATCAAGTCATTTAAATTGCTTTCTGTATTTTGAGCAGCGTAGTCTTTTGCAGCAATAATAGTTTCTACGCTTTCTTCGCCAACTTTTTCTAAGATTTTATTAATGCCTTTTTTGTAGAGGCTTGCAACATATGAAGTGTCTGCTTCTACTTGCTTACGCTCTTGCATCAATTGCCCTAAGTGAGCAAGCACATCAACTTGTTCAGTCGTGTGAGCATGATCGTGACTTTCAGTTTTAGCTTTGTCACCATAAATTGCAGTAGGGTCTTTTAATTGTGCATCGACAATTTCCCAGCCCTGTGGGGTAAGTTTACGGTAGAAACAAGACTCACGACCTGTATGGCACGCGATACCGCCGTGTTGCTCAACTTGTAAAACGATTACATCACCATCGCAGTCCAGACGAATTTCATAAACTGTTTGGAAATGGCCTGATTCTTCACCCTTGTGCCAGAGTTTTTGGCGAGAACGAGAGAAGTATACAGCCTGATTTTTTTCTGCTGTGAGCGCAAGTGATTCACGGTTCATCCACGCTACCATCAAAATACGTCCGGTTTGATGATGTTGAGCAATGGCAGGGATAAGACCTTGTTCGTTAAATTTTACTTCATCGAGCCATTGCGTGTTATTCATGAGGAATCACCAAAGAAATATGAACTATAAATTGATTTCTGTCAGATGCTAAAAAATAGCTTGTATAGTGTACGGCATCAACGCCACTTTGCGGAAAAATTCTTTGTTCTTTTTGTCTTTGTCAACGTAATGAATAGCTTGCACTTCTTACTTATGAAGAGCCTATTTAGGTGGCTGAGTCGTTATAATATTTGAAATCTCAATCAAATTTTGATCTGGATCGCGAACATAAACTGAAAGGATAGGGTGCATTGCACCAGTACGTTCAACGGGGCCTTCTTCAATTTGAATATTTAACTGATTAAGGTGTGCAACCACTTCTGAAATGGGAGTATCTGAAATAAAACACAGGTCGGCAGATCCGGGAGTTGGCTGTAATGCCTTAGGTTCAAACTCGTTACCTTGCTGGTGTAAATTTATTTTTTGATTTCCAAACTGTAGAGCCTTTCTATCACCTTTAAAGGTAATGACTTTAAACCCCAGCGCGGTTTGATAGAAATTACATGTATTCTCAATACTGGCAACAGTTAAAACAAGATGATCAAGATGGCTGATTTTCATATGCTATTCACTATCATTTGGATGGGTTAATAGTCAGACAGAGATTCATTTTTTAAATGAAACGCACTGCTTTCTTTAGGTAATTGAGCTATTTGATCATATTCAAAATGTTGGAATGGCCCTGTCTTTAAGCCTGAAATCGTAATTGCCATTTCTTTTCGAAAATAAGGAATTTGATACATCCAAGGGAAAACTAGATCTCTTAAACTTCCCGCCCACCAATGGTCAGATTGATATAGTGGTGTTAGTAAGCGACTAAGAAATTGATAAAACTGGGTAGATGAACCGCGAAGCTGGTGATAATGCTGCCAGAGCAGGGACCAATTAATATTTTGGTTCTTTTGAGCTTGCCGCAATGATTGAGAAAAAGCCCAAGCATCTAATAATGCCATATTTGCGCCTTGTCCTAACTGAGGACTCATTGCATGAGCTGCATCTCCAATTACCCCAATTCGACCTTGACCAAATTGAGTCATGACGACATCACGGTAGTTGGCAGATAACCATTTGGGCTGAGTTTGACTGTTATACAAAATTTCTTTGAGCCACTCTGCAACTGTAGGCCAACGTTCTGAGACTTGCTTTAACCAAGTCTGTTTAGCTTGTTCATCTTGCAAAAAGCTTTGTAATTGTGTGGTAGGTAAGCTCCAAAATATACTTGAAAGGCGCTGTTGAGGTTCGGTTGGAATCGCTCCTGTAGGAAGAATTCCCATCATAATTTTCGAGCGATCATAAAATTGATGCAGAATTTCAGAATCGAGAACTTGGCACTCAGGTACGATACTCCATGCCGCACCCCAAGGGTAGGCTTGGTCGACTTTTACCCATGCTTTAGGGCGTAATTGACTACGAGCACCATTGGCAATGAGTAGGCCATCAAAGCATACATCAAACTTTTGGTTTTGATGAGTTCCGGATATTCGAACCTCTTCGTTATGTTCTTCAAATTTTTCAACAGAATGGTTCATATGCCAAGTAATCTGGCTTGAATACTCGCTAAGCTTTTGAGTGAGTACATGACACAAAGTGGCACGGTGTATACCTAAACCATAAAGATTTGCTGATGCTTCGTGATAGTGACTGTTAACTAAAAGACGCTTGTCCGGAAGTTGCCCTTCTAGGCCTGTGACTCTCGCACCTAAGGTTAAGGCTTTGTCGAGTACACCTAAATGTTGAAATACAGCTAAGCCCGCGGGTTGTAGTAATAACCCAGCACCTACCGGGGATAACTCATCAACTTGTTCAAAAATAGTAACGTTGTTGCCTTCACGGGCGAGCAAAATGGCAGTGGCTAAACCTGCTGTACCTGCACCAACAATGGCAAAATGAGGTGTTTTCATTGTTTGTTCTTTTCAAGCATTTACAGCTTCAATTTAGCAATGAACGAATAAACGATCTATATTTTTTTAAATTAAAGTTTAGGCATAAAAAATCCCTTGCGAGGGCAAGGGACTTGGAAGTTATTTCAACACACGCCAAAGCGCTAGTAAACTACTCAGCACAATTAAAATAATGGAAACAAACCAAGGGCTAATAATGGCAATGGTTAGTAAAATCAGCATGGTACTGCCAAACATCCAGCTACGACGCTGTTGATGTTCCATTTGCAAACGAAGTTGCTGAATTTCACGTAACTGACGGTCCTGCCAAGCAGATTGGTTCTTTAAACCATTTAAGCTATCAATAATTAAGCTTGGGAAATCTTGAGCGCCTAAAAGCAAGTCAGGTAATTGCTGGCCAAGTTCTTTTACATTTTTGACTGGGTTCATGTTGGACTTAACCCATTCTGTCAAAATAGGTTTTGCCAATTTCCAGATGTCGAGTTGCGGATAAAGGTCCGTACCTAAGCCTTCTACATGCACTAAAGTTTTGAGCAGCAGCATGAGCTGTGGTGGAATCTCAAGATGGAAGCGACGGGCAATGTCCATCACTTGAATTAAGATACCTGCAAAATCAAGTTGATCCATTGGTTTAGACACCATTGGCCCAACAGTACGGCGCATCTCACGTGCTAAAGCGTCTTGATCGGTACCCGGTGGAATCCAGCCAGCTTGATGCACAATTTGAATAAGCTGCATAAAGTTGCTGTTCATGACAGCAAGCAACATGCGGGCAACCGTCATTTGGTCATGCTTAGAAAGCTCACCCATGATCGCACAATCCAGTGCAATAAAGCGTGGATTGCTTGGGTTGATGGTTTCTACAAAGACATTACCGGGATGCATGTCGGCATGGAAAAAGTTATCGCGGAATACTTGCGTAAAGAAAATCGTTAAGCCTTTTTCTGCAAGTTGTGCGCGGTCCATGCCTAAACGGTCAAAGGTTGCCGTGTCTGAAATAGGCACACCAGTAATACGTTCAGCCACCATAACATCTTTGGTGTCCATGTAGACTTCTGGCACATACATCATGGTCGAACCAGTGAAGTAATGGCGCATACGACGAGTGTTATCTGCCTCAATACTCAAGTCCAGCTCATTTAAAATGATCTGGCGGTAGTCTTGAATAATTTCGCTGAGATGCAATGCACGAGCAGCTTCAAGGCGGCTTTCTAGCGTATTCCCTAGCCATGCCAAAATTTCAAAGTCTTGTAAAATCTGGCTACGAATATCTGGACGAGTGACTTTTACAACAACTTCTCGGCCATCATGTAGTGCCGCTGTATGAACTTGTGCAATTGAGGCAGCAGCAAGGGGTTGGTCATCAAAGCGAGCAAATAGTGTATTTACGTCTGCTTTTAAAGAGTCTTGAATACGTTGTTTGGCAACATTGCTATCAAAAGGTTTCACCTGATCTTGAAGTAAAACCAATTGAGCGAGTATTTCAGGTGGAATCAAATCACGTCGAGTTGACAGTAACTGCCCAAGCTTAATTGCAAGTGGTCCCATGTCTTCTAAAGCTTCTTTAAGCTTTAAAGGATTCTTGCGTTCACGACTCGACCATGCTGCTGGATGCATTTTAATAATATTTAATGCATGTTTAGCTTTAACTGGTAGTTCATCCGCAGGGAACAACGTATCGAGTCTATAGTGCGCTGCAATACGCCAAAGTTCGAGTAAACGTGAAACGTGCGGAATCATATACGGTCTTACCTAGTCTTGAGTGGGTTGTAGTTGTGCATTGAGCTGCTGTAATTTAGCTTCAAGACGGTCAATATCTTGATTAAGCTTACGCGTAGCTTGATTTAAATCGTCCATTTCCCAACGTGGGGCAAATAAACCGCTGTCTTCTTTTAAAGCATCTTCAGCGAAAAATAGATGGCTTTGAAGAGAGCGTTTTAGATGCTTGGGTGCAAGTTGAATCTTGCCAATTTCATGAGCGAGTTGAGGACCAACCCATTTTGATAAATGCGCAGCTAAATCAGGTTCAGCCTGCTGCATAATTTTTTGAATATCCTGTAATAGATGATAGTCACCTTGTAGCGGGATATTACCAATCTGGTCGGGATCGCTCACCAATAGTTTGATGAGTTCAACAACATCTTTGACATGTAAAGTAGCTGTTGCTTCAGAAATTTTAAATTGCGGATCAAAAGGGCGTTGTTCAAAAATAGAAGGTTTTTCGCTGTGCCCAGTTGCAGTAGGTTCAAGACGTACTTTTTCTTGGTCAAAGAATACATCGACAGAAAGCTGCGGGCTATCGATGACAACACGCAACATTTTGCCCTGTAACTGATTGAGCTGAATGCGGGTTAATGCATCCAGATCGATCAGATGATGAATGATACGTTCGACTGCACCGAGTGCTAGAATCGACCACATATCGCTATCCCTTACAGTTTGAAACCGCGGTGAACAGCAACAATACCGCCAGTCAGGTTGTGATAGTCACAGTTCTGGAAGCCAGCATTTTCCATCATGCCTTTTAAGGTACGTTGGTCTGGATGCATACGAATTGATTCAGCCAAATATTTATAACTTTCTGAGTCATTGGCAACCAATTTACCCATAATCGGTAAAGCGGTGAATGAGTAGAGGTCATAAAGTTTTGAAAAAGGCTCAAATACTGGTTTAGAAAACTCAAGAATCAGTAAACGACCACCTGGTTTAAGTACACGGAACATAGAAGCAAGCGCAGCATCTTTATCCGTTACGTTGCGTAGACCAAAGCTAATGGTAACAAGGTCAAAGCTGTTATCTGCAAAAGGTTCTAAAGTTTCAGCATTGGCAAGTACGAAATCGACATTGGTACAGCCTGCATCAATCAGACGGTCACGGCCAACATTCAGCATAGATTCGTTAATGTCTGAAAGTACCACATGACCTTGAGGACCAACTTCACGGCTAAATACTTTTGCTAAGTCGCCTGTACCACCAGCAATGTCTAACACGTGTTGACCACGGCGAACACCAGACATGTTAATTGCAAAGCGTTTCCATAAACGGTGAATACCAAATGACATCAAGTCATTCATAAGGTCATATTTGCTTGCAACCGAGTGAAAAACTTCAGCAACTTTTTGAGCTTTATCTTCGGTTCGAACTGTTGAGTAACCAAAGTGAGTTGTTTCACCAACGTTGCCAGTGTTGCCTGCACCACGTGGTAAATTATATTTTGGTACAGAACCGCTAACAGGTGTATCTGTTAAGGTTTGCTGTAAAGTTTGTTGTTGCCCTTGAGGGGTACCTTGCGGTAAAGGTGAGCTTAGGAATGGGCTAACTTTGTCTGAACTTTGTGCCTGCTCAGTTGGAGATGTTGGCTTTTGGTTTTCGTTAGACATATTGTCTCTCCTAGACTCAAACTCAAGTGAAACGGAATAAGTTCTGCATAATGACAGATTTTGTCTATTTTTACAGGCATCATCATGCAAATATAATGAATAAAATCTCAACTTCGCGAGGTTGAGTTTTTTCTATGTGCCGACCTTATCACACTCTAAACGGATTCGGATGTCCTGAATGTACTTTTTCAACAATCTGACGTTCTTTTTCCGTAAAATTCTTAATAAAAGCCTCTGCTGATTTTAATGGTTTCATTGCGGTAAAACCATCTTGAATAAAATCATACATCAATTCGAAGTGATATTTTTGTGCAATACCTTTACACATTTTAAAAGCAGTGAACATCATAAATGAACGCATGTATTTATCGAGTGCTATCCCTAAGTCATCAAGAAGGGCAAGTTGCTGGTAACGGGCTTCGGCCTGATCAAGCTTGATTAAGGTTAAACGCATGATCTCATCAGTGAGTACTGTATCTGCTGGGTAGTCTTCAAGAAGCTGCATAGCCACTTGTTCATCAAGTTGCGTGGCAAGTACAGCCAAACTTACCGACTTTGTTCCTGTTTTAATTGCGTTTTCAGGTAGGACTTTTTCTGCTTTATGGGCATATTTCAATAATCGTTCAATTTGTGCAGCAAGCGCATCAAACTCTGGGCCACCATATAAACGGTTTAAAAAATACTCTGACATGAGCTTGTGCTCTGGCAGATTAAAAAAGTCGTGATGCGTTTCTTTCATCCGCTCTTTTAACCATGTTTGTACATCTTGCAAACGCTGGGCAAGCACTGGATTATCGTGATAATTAAATGTTTTATATTGTTGTAAAAGATCATCAAAAGCAGCGAGTTTAGACATTTAAGGCTCTAATATTGGGCTATTTGCAAAAAATCATAAAAGGCATTGTAACCTTCTACTATGGCGAGTAGATGTAAAAAAAATGATTTATGCGTCAATTTTTAGACAGAATTTTGCTGCAATGACATAATTTGTATAGCAATTCATCATCTAAGCGCATAAGTTAAATAACAACGAAATTAAACAATAAAAGATTAGAGCAGTGGACTATGAGTGAACAACAACCAAAATTTGAAATTCGAGACGAAGAACAGCTTTCGGTCGATTTGATTGAAGCACAATATGCTTTAAAAGATAGTCGCGGTAAAAAAAATGCTAAAAGTACGCTCATTTTAATGAGTGGCATCGAACTGGCCGGAAAAGGTGAGGCTGTTAAACAGCTTCGAGAATGGTTAGATCCGAGATATTTAAGGGTAAAAGCAGATGCACCGCGTGTGCTGACAGATACAGAAGCTTTTTGGCAGTCATATTCAGAGTTTATTCCGACTGAGGGCCAAATTGTGGTGATGTTTGGCAATTGGTATAGTGACTTGTTGGTTACCGCGACGCATGTGTCAGAGCCTTTGGATGAGGCACGTTTTGATGCATATGTGGAAAATATGCGTTCATTTGAACAAGACCTAAAAAATAATTATGTCGATGTGATTAAAGTCTGGTTTGATCTTTCTTGGAAATCATTGCAAAAACGTTTAGATAAAATAGACCCTTCTGAACAACATTGGCATAAACTCCACGGCCTAGACTGGCGTAATAAAAAACAATATGACACTTTGCAAAAGTTACGCCGCCGCTTTACCGACGATTGGTACATTATTGATGGGGAAGATGAAAAACAGCGCGATCAATTTTTTGCTCAGTATCTTTTACAACATATGCGTCAGCTACCTGAACATGAAAGTGAAGTCAAAGGGAAATGGCAGCAGGCCAAGATTCCCGAGAGTTTATTAAAACCTGCTCAAGAACAGCTTGATAAAGCTGAGTACAAAAAAGAGCTCGATAAACTCAGCAAAAAAATTGCCGATACCATGCGTTTTGATAAACGTAATTTTGTGATTGCTTTTGAAGGAATGGATGCTTCGGGCAAAGGGGGTGCCATTAAGCGAATTGTCAAAAATCTAGACCCACGTGAATATGATATTCATTGTATTGGAGCACCTGAACGTTTCGAAGCAAGGCATCCTTATTTGTGGCGTTTTTGGAACCGCATTAATGAAGCCGAAAAAATTACCATTTTTGACCGTACTTGGTATGGCCGAGTGCTAGTAGAACGTGTTGAAGGTTTTGCGTCACCTTTGGAATGGCAAAGAGCATACGACGAAATTAATCGCTTTGAAAAAGATTTATTTGATAGCCAAACGATTGTGGTAAAAATTTGGCTAGCGATTAGTAAAGATGAGCAAGAACAACGTTTTAAAGCCAGAGAAGAGACACCGCATAAACGCTTTAAAATTACCGCAGAAGACTGGCGTAATCGTGACAAATGGGATGATTATTTAAAAGCAGCAGCAGATATGTTTGAACGAACCAGTACCGAATATGCTCCTTGGCATATTGTTGCCACTGATGATAAATATACTGCGCGTTTAGAAGTGTTAAGAGCGATTTTAAAACAGTTAAAGGCAGACTAATGTCTCCTTTAACTGTTTGAATATTATTGAACTGTTGGTTGTACAAATTGATCCTCAATTGAAGAGGATTTTGTAGCAAGAGTTTGTCGATTGCGAAATACAATAAGCGTTGCAATCAAACTAATGATTGCGGCAAACATTAACCAGAAAGCAGGCATACTTTTGCTGCCAGATTCTTGTACAAGATATGTGGCAATCATAGGTGTTAACCCACCAAATATAGAAGTGGCAAGACTATACGCTACAGAAAAACCAGCAATTCTTACGGAGCTTGGCATCATTTCAGTTAGGGAAACGACCAATGCGCCGTTATAGAAACTATAGAGCAGAGATAGCCATAGTAGTGAAAGTAACATGTGTCCCAAACTAATGTTTTGAGTTAGCCAACTTAATAAAGGATAAGCACTTACAAAAATTAAAATGGTTGTGGTGATTAATAATGGCTTTCGGCCAATTTTATCTGATAAATAACCACCAATAGGTAATAAAATAAAATTACTTGCTCCCACCATCACTGTTGCAAATAAGCTTTCTGTGCTTGTTAAGTGTAGGACTTCTTTTCCATAAGTTGGGGTATAAACTGTAATGAAATAGAACATGGTTGTGGTTGTTGCAACCATACACATTCCAACAACTACAATTTTCCAATTCGCTGCAAGCGTTGACATAATTTGTCTAGTAGTTGGATGCTCTTTTCGAGATGAAAAAGCTTCAGTTTCGGCTAAGGATTTACGTAACCAGAATATAAACGGAATAATTGCACAGCCGACAAAAAATGGAATACGCCAAGCCCAGGCATCAACTTGAGCTTTTGTAAAGGCTAGACTGACTAAATAGCCTAATGTAGCAGCAAAAATTACAGCAACTTGTTGGCTGGCAGATTGCCAACTGGTAATAAAACCACGGTTATGTGGTTCCGCAATTTCAGATAAGTAAACCGAAACACCACCTAACTCAACGCCAGCTGAGAAACCTTGGGCTAAACGGCCAACAAATATTAAGACAGTGGCTGCAAAGCCGATAGTGGCATATCCAGGTGTTAGTGCAATTAACAATGAGCCAATTGCCATAATACTTAAGGTGACCATCAATCCTTTCCGGCGTCCAATTCGATCGACATATGGACCTAAGACGAGTGCGCCAATTGGTCGCATTAAAAAACTAACGGCAAATACCAAAAAAGTTTTCATTAGTGCGGCGTAGCTGCTATCAGAATGGAAAAAAGTTTCACCTATCGCTTTTGCATACAGACCGAAGAGAAAAAAGTCATATTGTTCTAGGAAGTTGCCACTGGTCACATTAAAAATGGCACGTAAACGGGATGTTGATTGTCCATATTCCACAATGGCTCTCCGTATTTCATTTGGCATTGTAAACTGAATAATAGACTTTTAAACTTTAGTAAAACTTAAAAAAATAAGTGAAGATTAAAGTTTTTAATATATCTTTTGTTTTATTGTGTAAATTTTAAAAGTAAAAAATAAGGCACAGTCATGTGCCTTAAAATTATGATAGGACTATATTAATGCTCAAGTACTGTTGAGCTGCGTCCTTTTTGTTGAATACGTTTAGCAAGGTTGTAGCTGTCATTTAGATGAGTTTGGGCTATTTTTTTCATCATAAAATAACCTAAACTTGCTGCAACAATTTGTCCGCCTAACGGAATAAATTTCGTCACCTGTTTCGTTACGATTTTGCCAAAGAAACCGTTAAAGGTTTTTTTAACGGTTGTACGCGCGACCACAAAACCTGAAAATTGAAAGCCACGTTTACGCAATTCATCCCAATGAATGGTTTTTGTTTTTGGATCATAGACGCTGACATGTTCAGGCGCTAAACCAAAACGGGAATTAATATCGGGAATAAGCTGTGACAAAATTCCCAAATCTACTACCACGTCAAAAAAAGGAATGGGTACAATTGCTGCACCAGCAGAGACGTAAGCTCTTTTTTGAATGAGATCGTGGCACTCATCGCGAATTTGTTCCAGATTTAGGCTAGGATCAATATAGTCAGGAATGTTATCAATTTTCATAATGTTTACCTGTAATGGGTTCCTTAAAGGTGTCTTGCCAACATAAGGTAAGTGACACCTAAAGTTAGATTATGCTGTGTTTAAACCAACGTGACATAGTCAGATTCAGTTGTATAGTAATGAATGTTTATGATTTTGTGCATAAATTATGCGAGTAGGATATGAAATAAATGGGCATCCATGTTATTCAAAGTCAACGTATTGATGTGTTGTTGCAGGGCGTACTGGCATCTACGTCCCAACCTTCAACGCATCCTTTACAGGTTTTGAAAGCCCAGCATTTCATTGTGCCAAGTCCTGCCATCGAGCAGTGGCTGATACAAAAACTTGCAGAACAACAAGGAATGAGCGCCAACTACCAGTTCCATCAACGTGTGCGCGGGTTTCAGTGGTATGCCTATCAACAGGTCCTCACGGCGCATAAGGAACAGGTTCGTAAAGCCAATATTCCACGCTTGATTTTTAAATGGCGTGTACATCACGCCTTACAAGAATTTATTCAGCCTGATGAGATCAGTATAGATGGCTCTCATCCACTGCATTCTATTGTTCAACGTATTTATGACAGCGCAGATCGGCTTGAACAAGGGATAGAGAAGCAATTAAAAAAACAAAAAATGTTGTATTGGGTTGCCGAGCAGGTTGCCGATTTATTTAGTAACTACATGGTCTATCGGGGACAGTGCCAGCGTGGTTGTGAAAATACCTGTACTTGTCCAAATAACTGGTTAGCAGCGTGGGGACAAGGTCGATCACTTGATATCGAAAAGTATATTGCGCAGAAAGATAAAGAAGTTTCGGCATTTACTTTACAGCAAACACAAGAGTTAGAGCGTTGGCAGCGCTGGTTATGGCAGCAGCATTTTCATGATGATTTTATGCAAATGCAGCAAATTGATGAGTTGTTTTGGCAAGAGTTAGAGCATCCTGAGCGCCAGAAGAAGGCATTGGCTCGTTTGCCGGAGCAAATAGTCATTTTTACTTTGCTAGACTTACCGCCTAGCCAGCTTCAGTTTTTGCGCCGTTTAGGGCAATACATTGATGTGTTGATTTTGCACTATAACCCTTCGCAAGAATATTGGGCCGATAGTGTCGACCCACTCTGGAAACAGCGCTATGACTTAGGGGTAAAAGAGCGTTTTATAGCGAAGAATCCCCAAGCGACCGATGCGGAAATTGCCGATTTCTTTAATAAGTTTACGCTTAACTTTAATGCTGAGGCGCGTGAGTCAAGACATCCACTTTTAACCAGATTAGGGAAACAAGCCCGCGACCATTTCTCATTACTCTCAAACTTGTCTACAGGTGAAGAAGGTAAGTGGGTGGATGCCTTTGTAGATGATTTTCCAGAAAGTTTACTTGGTAAAGTTCAGTCAGATATTTTGCACTTGGTGGAGCCCCAAGCCAAGCAATATGAGCTTGCCCCTCACGATGACTCAATTCAGATTCATGTTTGCCACTCGACATTACGGCAACTTGAAGTATTGAAAGAACAATTGATTGGCTGGTTGGCAAAACCGCACGAACAGCCGCGTCGTCCAAATGATATTTTGGTTTTGGTTCCTAATTTGGCTGAGGTAGAGCCTTTAATACGAAGTGTTTTTCCTGCTACAGCGACTGAGCAAGGCGTGCATTTGCCTGTCAAAATAGCAGGTGTTGCCTCACTTGATGCACTCAATGCATGGCGTGCCGTAATTGGCCGAATTAACCTCATGCAAGGGCGATTTGGCTTTGATGACTTTGCTGACTGGCTTGGTTTGCATGCGACGCAGCAGCGTTATGCACTTGAATATGCTCAAGTAGAGCGAATTTTAAATTTACTTGTTGATGCAGGGTTTAAACGTGGGCTTGATGCAGAGCATCTGAAACGTAGTTTATGTGACGGCGATGATGATTATCGATATAGCTTTAAATTTGCTTTAGAGCGGTTAGCGCTCGGTATAGCAATTCCTGAACACGCTACATTTAATCAGGTGCTGAGTTACGCTAAGGTCCAACCGAGTGATTTTGAGCTTATTGGTACGCTCATTCAGATTTATCAAGATTTAAATGAACGCCGTGACTGGCTCATTATGCATGAGCAGAAAAAAAATCATACGGTGGAATACTGGCTGCAAATACTCTCGCAAGATATTATCGAGTTTGAGCAGGCCGGTGTGGCTGTTTTAAAAACTGCGCGAGAAATTGTAAAAAAACAAGAGCGTATGTTAACGCTCGCAAGCTACTATGCCGAGACAGAAACAGGCACCTTACGTAAAATCACCTTGCCTTTGCCTTATATTCTGGATGAGATTCAGCGAACTTTAGAAAATCAGACCGCCCAAGCTGAACCGACCGGACAGATTACCTTTGCCCAGATTGGACAAATTCGTCCTTTACCTTATCGCTTAATTGTGATGTTTAACCTTGATGCAGGGCAGTTTCCAAACCGTGATACCCACGTGCCATTTGATTTGATGGATGCCTTACGTCAACAACTAGGTGACCGTTCCCGTCTTGAGGATGATCAAGGTGCTTTCTTGGATGCCTTACTTTTAGCCCAAGAAAACTTATGGCTGTTTTATAACGGTTTTGATGTTAATGACGGTGAGGTGAGAGATCCTTCTAGTATTCTTCAAGAGTTCCGTGAGCATCTTGCGCTTATTGTAAAACCGGAGCCAAATGCACCTGACCGTGAAGTGATTGAAGGCATTGAAATTCCGTCTCAATTAAAACAGCTCTATCACTTACATTATTTACAGCCGTTTGACCCGAAGGGTTTTATGGCCGAGAAAAGTTATATTCGCTACCAAGATCACTGGTTTAATGTAGCTATGCAAATTCAGCAAGCTTCCGGTGTTCTTAAGCCTTGGGCGAATACATCTTATCCTTTAGAAATACCTGACATGTTGGTTTTAGACAGTCATCAGTGGATACAGGATGTGACTTTCCCCGCACGCCTATATTTAAAAACTTTAGGTGTAGAAAACTTGGGAAGTGTTGGGGAGCTAGATCAGAATGAACCTCTGCTTTTAGATGGTTTGGGCCGCTATGCTATTCGACATTTTTTACAACAAAATGAACAGCAGGCACAGCCAGAAGCTCTACTTGATCAGTTGCCTGTAGGCAAAGTTCAATACAGCGCATGGCAACAGGGCATTTTTGAACAGGAATGTTTGCTTGAGCGTCTTCATCACTATGCATCAGCCGTGACACAAACGACTCAGCGTGTGTGGCGAATTGCCAAACAGCTTCATATGAATATTACGGTGCCAAAATCTGAAACTCAGGATTGGGTCAGTATGGAAGCATCAAGTGCTCGGGCAAAAAGACGTGCAAAAGTCTGGTTAGAGTACCTGCTTTGGTTGGCCTATTTAAATGTAGGAAGTGCAGGAACTGAAAGACGCCGTATTGTGGTTTTTAGTGACCAAACCGTCATCTGTAAAGGTATTAGTTCGGAGCAAGCTCGGCAGTATTTACAGCCTTGGTTTAAAATCTGGCGTTATGCTCAACAGCAGCCACTCGTGTTACCAGCAGCTTTATTATTAAAGCCACTTGAAAAAGCTAAGGCATATCAGTGGGAAACAACAAATCCGACAGAAAAAATAAAACTCGATGAGAAGAGCTATGCGGAGCTGTTAAAATACTGGAATGAAACGGGGACATTTACCTCTATCGATATGACACAAAATGAAGCGTGCAAGTTACATCAAGACTGGCGTTTCATTTTGCAAGAACAAGATGCACAAGCATTACTTCAACATGCTTGTGATGAGTTTGCCTATGACCTGTATCATCCGGTTTTTCAATTTCAACATTCGGAGTAAGGCATGAACTCAAGAGTACAGGTGTCTTATCAACCTATTATTGATATTGAATTTAGTGGACTGCATTTAATTGAGGCTTCGGCGGGTACCGGGAAAACCTATACACTGTCGAGTTTAATGGTCCGTATTTTTCTTGAGAAATATTTACCGGGCCAAGTCATTGCAACAACATTCACCCGTGCTGCCGCTGCCGAGTTAAAAAGCCGAATTCGTGCGCGTTTGGTCGAAACCTACCGTTACTTAGATGCCAAGCGGAGCTTGACTGAAAAAGAGATCCTTTTACAGGCCGAGCAAGAATCTGACTTATTACTGCAACATGTTCTAAAGCATTTTGCGACACGTATTGCCTATGCCTGTGAGCGCTTAAAGCTTGTTATTGATCAGTTAGATGAGCTGTTTGTCGGAACACTCGATAGCTTTAGCCAAAAGCTATTACGTGAGTTTGCCTTTGAAAGTGGCAAAATTGAACGTGCTCAAATTACCGATGATGCCAAAACCTATAGCCGTCAACTGATTCATGATGTTTTACGTGAATGGATACAGTCTCAGCCTCAAACCGTGATTGATGCGTTGTATCTGGCAGGTGAGTTAAAAAGTGTTGATAGTTTTGTCAAACTGGTCGAAGACTCACTGAATTTTAGTTCGGCTCATTTTAAACTTCCCGAAAAGCCTACCATTCAGTTTGAACAGCTTGCTCAGCTCAAACAGTTGGCAGCAGAAATTGATATCAGTCTTCTAGAACCGTATTACTTGCTTGATGGCGAACACTATAAACATGTAAGCGGCACAATATTTCGTAATGGCGCATTTAATAAGTTATTTAGTGAATGTGTGCCACAGTTATTACAGGTTTTAAAGCAAAGCGACAGTATTTTAGTTTTTGATGGGTCTTTAGCGGTACAACGCGAACTCATTTTTAAGTTTTTAGGCCAGCTTGCCGATCAGAAAGTTTTCAAGAAATGTCCCGCCGAAATTTCGGATGGATTTTATCAGCATCCTTGTATTCAGCAGATTCAGCAGTTATTTGGTGTGCTGAAAAACTACGCTGAACAGTTCGATCAGCTTCATATTTATTTAAAAGCTTATTTGTGTGTAGAGGTTAAAAAACGTTTACCACAGGTTTTACAAAACAAGGGCGAGACGACTTTTTCTCAGCAAATTCGCACTTTGTCAGAAGCTTTAAAGGGCGAGCAGGGGCAACGTTTCGCCGTATTTGTGCAGGCTCGATACCCCTTAATTTTGGTTGATGAGTTTCAAGACACCAACCAAGACCAAGATGACATGCTCGCCAGCATTTGGCGTCATCCAGAACGTTACCAAAAAGGTTGCATGATTATGGTGGGGGACCGTAAGCAGGCAATTTACGGTTTCCGTGGTGGGGATATGCTCACCTTTTTAAATGCCTACAAAGATATTCAGGCAAAGCATGGCCGTGAATATAAGTTAATTCATAACCACCGTTCAGTCGCTGACTTGGTTGAAGTGGTTGATGCGTTATTTCAAAGGCAAATCGACTTTGGTGAACAGGTTCAATATGACCCGATTCGGGCAGGGACTCGACCTCATCCGGTTTTAATCGATCAAAACCAGCCTAATCCGCATCCTTTACGTTGGCTTATGCTAAAAGACAAGGAAACGGAAGCACAGCAAGTCGCGTGGAAAATACGTGATTTACTCAATCAGTCACATGCAGGACAACTTTATTTTCAAAAAGATGCCCAGACTCAAATCTTAAATGAAGACGATATTGCAGTCTTGTCGCGTAATCATGATGGTCTTGATAAAGTTCAATTTGAATTAGAACGTTTAGGAATACGAGTTAACCGGCCATCAAAACGAAGCGTTTTTGATTGCACAATTGCTCAGGATGTTGGGGCCTTACTCACAGCGATACTCCATCCTTACGATGAGGCCAAAGTGAAACGAGCTTTGATTAGTCGTTTATTTGCTATGGACCTTAAACAGCTATTGCAACTCGAACAAACGGCCGAAGGTTTAAGCCAGTTTATGACTGGTTTTGATGCTATTCGTGAGCTTTGGTCAGCTCAGGGCTTTTTAGTAGCATGGCAGCAATGTTTAAACCAATTTGGCATTTGGAAAAATCTGGTTGCTGTCCAGAGTAAAGATAATGAGCGGGTTGTGGTGAACTTGCGTCATTTGACCGAAATTTTGAGCCAACATAGCGAGAAATATCAGGGTGCGCAAAATCTCTATCATTGGTATCTCAGGCAACTACAGTCACCGCTTGACCGTGAATGGGAGTTAGAACGTAGGTTGTCGAGTGAAGCTGGCGTACAGCTCATGACCATTCACCAGTCAAAAGGTCTTGAGTTTAAAATTGTCTTTTTGCTCGGGGCCGACAAGCCATTTCGGGAAAATAACAAGACACTTAACTTCTCGACCCAAGATATAACGGTTCCAGAGTCGGCTCAAACTCTAACACAACGTGTCGTTGCGATTGCCGATAAAACATATTTAAACGAAACCGAGCTGAAGCAGCATGAAGAACGGGCTTTAGCGGAACAAAATCGTCTATGGTACGTTGCTTTAACCCGGGCAAGTCATCGTGTTTATGCGCTCTTACAAGATACGGATGGCAAGTCTGTTTCAGGTTTGGCATTTTGGAAAAACAGAGCTGAACCATTCCAGCACCGTTGTTGTACCGATGAAATAATTTTGGAGCAACCACCTGCTGCAAGGCATTTAAATCAAAACATCAATATTATTGAGATACAGGCACAGCATTTTCCTGATCAGCGCTTTTATTCAAGAGGCAAAACCAGTTTTAGTTATCTGGCACAGCATTTAAGACATAAAGTAGGTACAGATTTACTTGCGAGCCAGAGCCATGAAGCTGTTTTAGCCGAGGATGAACTCGATCAGGTTATTTCTGTTGAGGCGCCCGCAGCACAGCCAATTAGCTGGATCAAAAGCAATTTTCCGAGAGGGACGCTCGCAGGTAATTTCTTACATGAAATTTTTGAACATATTGATTTTCAATGTTCAGATGAGTGGGTAAGTGAAATACGCCGTCGTTTTAAAAATGACTACAGTAGTTTGTGGCAAGATTTATTAATCAAATACCAAGAAAGCTTTCCCGAAGAACAAGAAGCGGAATATTCGCTTTATCACGCTGTGGCCGAATGGTTGCAAGAGATTCTAAGTACGCCGTTATATCAAGGTTTTCGTTTAAATCAGTTACAGCCAGAGCACTATTTATCAGAGTGTCCTTTTTATTTAGCACTGTCAGATCGTGTGCTAGCCATGAAACGTATTCATCAACTTTTTGCTGAATATGGTATGGAAATGCCAGAGTTATTAGAGGCTCGTTCTGCTCGCTATTTAAATGGTTCGATAGACTTGGTTTATTTTGATGGGCAGCGTTATCACATTGCTGACTATAAGAGTAACTACTTAGGTGAAAACCTTGCCGATTACAGTGTAGAAAGCATTGCACAAAGTATGTCTTTAGCCAGCTATTGGCTACAAGCAGGCCTGTATTTGGTTGCGTTACATCGTTATTTAAAAGTCAAAATGCAGAATTATGATATTGAACAACACTTAGGTGGGGCAACTTATCTTTACTTACGCGGTATGAATGGCGAAGCTGAGCAAGGCTATTATTATTGGCAGCCAAGTACAGAATTTGTTCTACGCCTTGATGCTATTTTAGGGTACTTTGCTGAGGATAAAATTGCATAAAAAATGCTGATAAATGATCTAATTTTAGAATTAACAAATACTTGGGGTGTGGATAAGCCTGTCTATAACCATGTGGACAAGCGTGTGGAAAACTAGGTGGATAAGTGTGTGGACAATCTAAATAGCCCTGAACAAAGCGATTTAAGCTGGTTAATGACTTGGAGTACCTTTCTAAATCAAGCCCCGTTTACTGCACAGACACAAGCTCCAGAGGCAGCTTATTTTTTGCAGCAGCTGATTGAAGCGAGCTTGCAGGGTGACAGTTGTATTGAGATTAGCCCAGAGCAAATAGAAACACTTGGCCAACTGGTGATATCTGCTGAACAAGCAAAGTCTCAAGTTGCCCCTTGTGTCCACGACGGGCAGGGGTTGGCATTATACCGATATTGGAACCTAGAGCAACGTCTAGCTGAGCAAATTCGCCGATTAAAGCAACAACCAATTCAACCTGTTTCATGTGAAGAGCATTTAGACTTACTCACTGATCCTCATCAGCAAGCTGCTTTGCAAATGGTGACTCGGCAGAGCTTAAGTATTATTACAGGTGGACCGGGTACAGGTAAGACCTATACGCTCGCTCGTATTATTGCTGTGCTTAGTCAGGCAATTCCGCATATTCGTGTGGCGATGGCTGCTCCGACGGGTAAAGCTGCACAACGTATGCAAGAAGCCTTACAAAACTCGTTTAATGATCCCAAACTGCTTGAGTCGGGATTAATAAGTGATGAGCTAAGAAACCAAAGTACCCAAACTATCCATCGGTTATTAGGTATGGGGCATAGTCAAACTCCACGGTTTAATCAAAAACAGCCGTTGCCTTATGACGTTATTGTGGTGGATGAAGCCTCTATGCTGGATTTAAATCTGGCAACGTTATTATTTGAAGCTGTTCCTGAGTCGTGTCGAATTATTTTATTAGGTGATGCCAACCAGCTTGCTTCTGTAGATGTTGGAGCAGTACTTGCAGATTTACAGCAAATAGAGGCTTTATCTGAAAACCGTGTTCACCTTCAAACCAGCCGTCGTTTTGCACAAGGTGCTTTGGTTGGTCAGGTTGCTCGATTTATTCAAATGCAAACTAGTCAAATCAACCATGAGCAAGTTTTACAACAATTTGAAATTGATATTGTTCAGGTTTCAGAATTACGCTCAATTCCTTTAGAAGCTGATATGCCCGATGTAGTTCAGCTTGAATATTTACCTGAAGGATCATTTACAGAGCTGGAAGCTTACTATCAAAAATTGATGGTGGGCTTTCAAGGCTATGTGCAAAGCCTAAAAGCTTATTTACAAGATGATCGATCACTTGAGCATATTGAAAATATCGTTAAGTCCTTCGATGACTACCGTATTTTAACGGCAGTTCGTCATGGGCCATTTGGCTTGCAGCAACTTAATCAATATGCCGAACGCTGGTTACAACAACAGCTAGGTATTGTGACTTTAGGAGGATGGTATGTAGGCCGTCCGGTCATGATGACTTATAACGATTACCAGCTTGGTATTTCAAATGGTGACATTGGTTTATGTTTTGAACATAGAACCCAGCCTCAACAGTTTGAAGTCTATTTCCCAAGTTTAAATAAGTGGGTTGCTGCAAACCGATTACCTAAAAGTATTCAAAGTGCATTTGCTTTAACCATTCACAAATCGCAAGGGTCTGAATTTACACATACTGCTGTTGTTCTCGATCAGGCCGCTAAGAATTTGTTAAGCCAAGAGTTAATTTACACTGCGATTACACGAGCGAAAAAAGTAGTCAGTCTGTTGGTTCACCCAGAGGCTTTATTACAATCTTTTACAGTTCGTACGACCAGAAAAAGCGGTTTAGTTGAAAAAGTTAATCGGTTAGTTCGTTAAGGCAAACTTAATATTTTTACCCTTGTAAGAAAAAGCTTACATGGATTCGAGATATTTGCTGCTAGAGAACATACCCTGTTTTTGAGATTATAAACGCACAACGAGCTTGGCAAGGAATGTCGGGCAAAATCGCACAATAATAACAACTTAAGTCGAGAGACTGCGAACTTACAATGAAGTAGGTGAATAAAGAGGAAACTTACAGCCGCTAAGCCTTGTAGTTTTGGGAGAGACTACAGGGCTTTTTTATATTTTGAGTTTTTATCACGTTAAATAAATTAAATAACCTCTTGTTTGCGTCACGCTATTTCTTATTCTGATTATCAATAATTTAACTCAAGCATATTAATATATTTATTTGTAATATGATTCTTAAATGGGCATTTTTCGCGTGAATTGTTAAGTTAAATGTTATACAGAACCGTACGTTATTTAGCTGTTACAGATAAACGCTAAATATTAGACAGACCTGTACGTTTTCGCTTACATGATGATAAGAAAAATACTACTTTTCTTCATAATTGGATATGACAAAATACATCACATAAGGAAATAGAAATAAAAACAACGGAAGTGAGTAAAACGAGAAGAAGGATGTGGAAAGCATCTCACACATAACAATAAGAACAGCGATAAACCCGATAAACAAGAACTACAGCGCCAAAAACCCAAGCAGAAATGCTTGGGTTTTTTATTTTAGCGCTAAGTTGTTACGATTTAGACTAGATCTGTTTCATGTGAATCGCTACCAAACAATGAGCGACGCTGATCTCTAGGAATTCGTGGGCATTGGCTAGAAATTTGATAGAGCAAGTTGGCTAGAGCCGGAAGGTGAGTGCCTACTACGGACTTTCCAGTGGTTAACAGTGAAACGCTAATATCTCGCTCTGGGTCGGCCCAACATAAAATATTAGAAAAGCCGAGATGACCAAAAGCTTGTCCAGTCATTGGACCAAATAAACCTACTGGATTGCTACCGAGCATGGGACCTAGTGCATAACGCATCGGTATTAATAAGGTTCGGTCAATGTTAACTCCTGTGGTCGGTAGAGTTGCTCTAAAAATTGTTTTTTCACTTAGAATTTGTTTGCCTTGGTAGCTTCCCCCACTTAAAAGCATTTCAAAGAAGCGTCCAACTTGTTCGGCACTGGTATAAATGTTACCAGCAGGGCAGATGGTATCCATAAAACGGCTATCATTAGTGACATCTACAGCGAGTTGTAAGCCGCCACCTAGTACATGATTGAGATAATGATCTGTTCCTAAGCGAGGATGTAAACCTGTTGCACAATTGAGTGCAACTTTGGAGCGATACTCTGGCTTCAAACCATAGTTGAAATAAGGCATGTCCATCGGCTTCTCGATGGTCTCATGCATAAATTGGCGAAGGTCTTGCCCTGTGACTCGCTCAATAATTTCACCTAAAATATAACCTGCCGTTACTGCATGATAGGCGAGGTGATTTCCTGCTGGAGAAACAGGTCTTGCTGCATATAGGCGCTTTAAAATTTCATCTTTATCAAAAAGCAGTTCAGGAGTGACTTCTCCATCAACATAAGGAATGCCTCCCCGATGTGCTAACAAATGAAAGATGGTCGCACGGCGCTTCCCATTTACACCATATTCAGGAATGTAATAACTGACGGGGTCAAGTAAGTTGATTTCACCTTTTTCATCTAAAAGATGAATCAACATGGCAGTAATCATTTTGGATGCTGAAAATAAGCAAACAGGAGTATCCGGCGTTGCGATGAGGGCATTATTTTGCAAACCTTCTGGAGAGTTCCCTTGAGCATAGCCAATGCTTCGATTTAATAAAATTTTCCCCTGTCTACGTAAACAAAAAGTAATGAGCGGATAGTTCCCGGTTCTATAGAGCGATTCAATACTCTTCCAGATCTTTTGAACCTGACGTTCACTCATTCCACCTTGTTCAGCAGGTATCTCATCTTTGTGATGAATGATCGATCCCATATCGTCTGGTACTGGACAGGTGTTGGTCGAAAATATTTTCACACGTCCCTCGCGTTTCTTTCTTTTTATTGACGGTCAAGTGTGCAGGGTTCGGATGCGTATGTCAGTGTCTAAAATGACAGGTAACTGAAAACAATTTTGCAATCCATATATAGATACCTTAAAATAGGCAACTTGCTGTAGTGATGCACGGCAGTCAGTTGCGCTCAACTGATTCATATCATTTTATTTTTTAAGCATCTCGGAGAAATCGAATGGCTTTAACTAATGCAGACCGCGCAGAGATCATTGCTAAATTTGCTCGCGCTGAAAACGACACTGGTTCACCAGAAGTACAAGTAGCTTTATTGACTGCTCAAATCAATGATTTACAAGGTCACTTTAAAGCTCACAAACACGACCACCATAGCCGTCGCGGTTTGATCCGTATGGTTAACCAACGTCGTAAATTACTTGACTACTTAAATGGTAAAGACCACGAGCGTTACACTGCTTTGATCGGTGCTTTAGGTCTACGTCGTTAATTCGATTTTGCTTTGTTTTCGGTTTATCGCATGTTGCTATGCTTTGTTTCTGGAAAGAAAGTTTCGCCTAATCAACCGTTAGGCGATTTATAGAAGGGGCGCTTGTGCGCTCCTTCTTTGCGTTTAATATTATTTAAAATTTTTGGTCTAGTGTGATGGCTTCTAAGCTTTGTCATTTATCTACCAATAGTTGTAGTCTGAATGCCAAACCTTAGGGGTCTCACTAGAATAAAATTAGGAAAATACAATACATGTCAATGTTTAACATCGTTCGTAAAGAATTCCAGTTCGGTCAACATCAAGTCGTTTTAGAAACGGGTCGCGTTGCACGTCAAGCAAATACAGTTTTAATTACAATGGGCGGCGTAACTGTTTTAGTTGCAGTTGTTGCTCAATCTAAAGCAAAAGCGGGTCAAGACTTTTTCCCGTTAACAGTTAACTATCAAGAAAAACAATATGCAGCTGGTCGTATCCCTGGTGGTTACGGTAAGCGTGAAGGTCGTGCTTCTGAAGCTGAAACTTTAATTTCACGTCTTATTGACCGTCCAATTCGTCCATTGTTCCCAGAAGGTTACTTCAACGAAATTCAAGTAACAGCAACAGTTGTTTCTTCTGACAAAACTATGGAAGCTGATATTGCTGCAATGTTAGGTACTTCTGCTGCATTAGCAATTGCAGGTACACCATTCCGTGGCCCAATCGGTGCAGCTCGTGTTGGTTTAATTAACGGCGAATATGTTTTAAACCCGAATTTTGAACAAATGGCTCAGTCTGACCTTGACCTTGTAGTTGCTGGTACAGAAGCGGCTGTATTAATGGTTGAATCTGAAGCAAAAGAACTTTCAGAAGACCAAATGCTTGGTGCAGTGCTTTTCGGTCATGACGAAATGCAAATCGCGATTCAAGCAATTAAAGAATTTGCTGCTGCTGCCGGTGCAGTGGAATCAACTTGGGTTGCTCCAGCTAAAAATGAAACACTTCGTGAGCAATTAAAAGCAGCTTTCGAAGCTAAAATTTCTGAAGCGTATACGATTGCGGTTAAACAAGATCGTTATGCAGCATTAGATGCACTTTATGCAGAAGCTGTAGCTCAGTTCGTTCCTGAAAATGACGAAACTGGTCTTGCTGACGAAGTAAACGAATTATTTGAAGACCTTAAATATCGTACAGTACGTGACAACATCTTGTCAGGTAAGCCGCGTATTGATGGTCGTGATACTAAAACTGTTCGTGCGATCGACGTTCAAGTTGGCGTATTAGATCGTGCACATGGTTCTGCATTATTTACACGTGGTGAAACTCAGGCGTTAGTAACAACAACTTTGGGTAATACTCGTGATGCGTTAATGGTTGATACGCTTTCTGGTACTAAAACTGACAACTTCATGTTGCACTACAACTTCCCTGCATACTCTGTAGGTGAAACAGGTCGTGAGTCTGGTCCTAAGCGTCGTGAAATTGGCCATGGTCGTTTAGCACGTCGTGGTGTTCAAGCTGTTCTTCCTGCTGCTGACCGCTTCCCATACGTTATTCGTATTGTATCTGATATTACTGAATCTAACGGTTCATCTTCAATGGCTTCTGTATGTGGTGCGTCATTATCTCTTATGGATGCAGGTGTTCCACTTAAAGCACCAGTTGCGGGTATCGCAATGGGCTTAGTGAAAGAAGGCGATCGTTTTGCTGTACTTTCTGACATCTTAGGTGACGAAGACCACCTTGGTGACATGGACTTTAAAGTAGCAGGTTCTGCAAACGGTATTACTGCACTTCAAATGGACATCAAGATCGAAGGTATTACTGAAGAAATTATGGAAGTTGCGTTAAACCAAGCATTTGCTGGTCGTATGCACATCCTTAATGAAATGAACAAAGTAATTTCACGCGCTCGTCCTGAAATTTCAATGCATGCTCCAACATTCGAAGTAATTACAATTAATCCGGACAAGATTCGTGATGTAATTGGTAAAGGTGGTGCAACAATCCGCCAAATTACTGAAGAAACTAAAGCTGCTATTGATATTGAAGATAACGGTACAGTTCGCGTATTTGGTGAAACTAAAGCTGCTGCTAAAGCTGCAATTGCAAAAATCCAAGCGATTACTGCTGAAGTTGAACCAGGTAAAATCTACGACGGTAAAGTTATCCGTATTGTAGAATTTGGTGCATTCGTAAACATTATGCCAGGTACTGATGGCCTTCTTCATATTTCGCAAATCTCTAATGAGCGTATTGCGAACGTAACTGATGTTCTTAAAGAAGGTCAGGAAGTGAAAGTACAAGTTGCTGATGTTGACAACCGTGGTCGTATCAAATTGACTATGAAAGATATTGAGCAAGCATAATTGCTTAACTCACTAAAAAAGTCCGCTTGATGCGGGCTTTTTTTATGGCATGATGCAAGTAACACACAAATAGATCGACGTGGTATGCAGGTTTATTATTTTTATCGTCATCAAAAGGATGGCTATGTTTTTTTGAGCCGAGAAAAGCACACTGAACATGTTCTGGAATTTTTCTGGATTGATAGTGTGAGATCTGACGTTGTTAACCATAATGAAGAGTGGCAACAAAAAATTCAGCAGCTTTCAGATGTCGCAATTAATGAATTTCATATGCGAGATATTGCCAATATTGAGCATCCTTGTGCCTTTGATACGCTTGAAGAATATGACCTGCTCATTTTCAAAAAGCTTGTTACACCTGATGATGAAATTAAAAATGGAGAAACACACGAGAGTGTGTTTGGCTTAGCTACCACGCCAATTAGTTTTATTTTTACCCCTAAAGTTCTGATTAGTGTACGTGAGCAGGGCAACAAGTCGATTGAAAATTATATTCAGCGTCTTGAAAATATTTTATGTAAAACCTTAGAAGAACAAAATAAAACCCGTAAGTTGCCTAATTCGCCTGTAGATTTATGTTTACGTCTGCTCAATAGCATGGTGGATGGTTATCTTGATATTCGTTCGCCTTTAACCAGAAGGGTCGAGCACTGGCAACAACAACTATTACAGGGCAATCGTCGTTTTAAACAATGGCATCAACTGTTTCATGAAAACATGGCCTTTCAGCAGGTCGAAAACTTGTGTGAAGAACAAATCGAAACCCTACAAGAGTTTCGGGATGAAATTGTAGAAAATTATCATCATGTGATTGGTGAGCGTACGCATAGTTCACAAGATCTTCTGTTAGTTCGTTTGAATGATTTAATGAGTCATGTCGAGCGTATTCAAAAACATACTTTACGTTTACGGAGTGCGATTCAATCGGCAATAGATTTGCATTTCTCAGCGATTGCAAACCAGACCAATGAAAATATGCGTATTCTTGCCATTATTACCGCTGTGTTTGCACCACTTACGCTTTTAACTGGTATTTACGGAATGAACTTTGAGTTTATTCCGGGGCTTAAGTCGCCAGTGGGTTTCTGGATTATGCTCGGTGTCATGTTGCTCAGTACAGTTTTATTGTTGTACTACTTCTATAGACAGCATTTAGTGGGGCGTGGTGAGAAAAGCGTTATTGATTTATTGGCTCAGCAGCACCGCCAAGAGCGTATGAATTTGTTCTGGTTTTTGGAATATGAACCGATTAAGCAGACTTTGAAGGAAGTGGAGAAGATTACTCGGTTGAAGTAATAGGAATTTTCAAAGATCAGTAAAGTTGATTTGTTAGTACTGCCTCAAATATATGGATTAATTAGATATTTTTTGTATAGGCATATCCTTACTTTTGACTGGGCAAAAGTAACAAAACCCCTTTATTGGACTGACGGTACATCCATGTTACCGCAGTCCAAAAGGCGGCATCCATGCCGCCCATCACGTTAGTTCATACCTACTTTAAAGATTATTTAGAAGAAAAAATCTTAATGGAAATGCTTCAACTGTTTTCTAAGTTGTTGCACTTCATCAATCAAATCTAACATCACCGCAACTGCTGCCAAACTTGCATCAAAGTCACGTTGCAAACGATAGGCTTTACGAGCGCGAATAACATCTTCACCCATAAACTGATGTTTTTCAGGTGGAGTATCAATCGCTAAAATATCGTACTCAATGAGCTCTAGAATCCAGTCCGGGCTTTGACCACAGGCTTGAGCAAATTGTTGCAGATCAAATGTACATTGTTCATCAACGACTTCAGCACTAAAGGTGTGGCCGTCACATACAATTTCTCGATAATGGATGGTTGTCATGATCTTGCTCCCTAATGAGATGAACGAGGTTCGAATGAAGCAAAGGCTTCTGCCAATTGCTGATAGGCTTCTTTTTCTTTTTCAGAATGCACAGGTGGGAATACAATATTTAAAATTAAATAAAGATGGCCTGGCGTTTTATTTGGTATCCCTTTGTCTTTTAAACGTAGCTGTTGTCCCTGTTTTGCATTTTTTGGTAAATTGACATGTAAAGGTCCTGCAGGTGTTTTTACTTCAATACCTTGACCTAATGCGGCCTCCCATGGCGCTACATCTACAGTTAAATATACATCACTGCCTTCTACATGAACACGATTTGTATCTTTATATTGAATCTCGATATAAAGATCGCCGTTGGCACCACCATTGATGCCACTTTGTCCTTGTCCGCTTAGACGAATTTGTTGACCTTCCTTCATCCCTTTAGGTATTTTCACCTGTAGGGTTTTGCGCTGTACCTCAGGCTCACCATAAACATTCACAGTCGGAATTTGCAAGGTAATCTGTTGTGTTGACCCATGATAGGCAATATCAAGATCGACCTCTATGCTGGCATGTTGATCTTCACCCCGATAACTACGTTGTTGCCTTTGGTATTGTTGCTGTCCACCACCAAAGCCTGCACCAAAACGACCAAATAAGTCTTCAAAGCCGCTAAAGTCAGCTTGTTCACCGCCGCCTGAGAAGCCTTGACGATAAAAGCGTGCACCATCAAATCCACCTTGAGCTGCACCTTGGCCAAAGCCGTTGAAACCTTGTGGGTGGTCTAACATTTGGTCATATTCAGCCTTTTTTTCGGCATTACTTAAGGTGTCGTAGGCGACGTTAATAGCCTGCATCTTTTCTTCTGCATCTTTTTCTTTGCTGATATCGGGGTGATATTTACGAGCTAATTTGCGATATGCTTTTTTAATTTCATCAGCAGAGGCTTCTCGTTTAACCCCTAATTCTTCATAATAATTTTTGGCCATAATGTTTTATCACGATGGTGTTGTTTATTTCATTATGAAACAATTTTTAAGGCTTTCAATGAGCTAGATTGTATAAGAGTTGTTCTCTTACAAAAATGGGAGACTAGGTGGAAGAGACATAAGTCAATTAGGACTATGCCTCTCATTCTTTATATGAAAGTTTGATATAAACCGTATAGGGCAATTAATAAAAGCAATAGGCCGCATAAGCCGAGTATTTTAGGGTATAAGTGGCTGTTAGAAAGGCGACGGAAGAATACATAAACTAAAGATAGGGTTAAAAAATCTAAAACAATCCATGTCAGTGTAAGAAGGGTCAAACTGAAATTTAGGTTAGGTGAAATAGAGACAAATTGAGGAAAGAAAGCTGAAAAGAAAATAATATCTTTAGGGTTTGAAATACCCACTAAAAAGCCTTTTTTAAAACCACCATTTTGGGCAGAAACGGTTTGTATTGCTTCCGGATGAGGGGCTTGGATGACTTCTTTGAGAATATTAAGTCCTAAATAGCCAATATAGAGACAGCCTAAAATACGAATAATATTTAAATAGCTTTCATTAATACCGAGTACTCCTTTAAGTACGAGTACCGAAATAAAAATTAAAACCAGTGAGGCGAGATTTGTACCAAAAATGGTTTCCAGTGCTTTTTTATATCCGCCTTTCAGTCCGGCGCTTGCCACCAAGATCATGACAGGGCCAGGGGTCGCAATCATAATAATGACACTGAAAATAAAGAGAAAATAATCAAAATAATTCATGAAATATAAGCATCTTATTTATTGGGTTATCAAGTAAGCTCATATTAACTGATTTAAAATAACATGCTGAAAATTATCATCAAAAATTATAGATAAATAAAAAGGCGGTTTGACCGCCTTTTTATAAAGTAAGGGATTAACTCAAGTGTTCACCAAACAGACCTAATGCTTCTTCGGCAGTGAATTCATAACGAGTATTACAGAACTGGCAATCCATTTGAATCGGGTTTTGTGCTTCCAATGTTTCATGAACAGCATCAACACCAATTTGAATGAGTGCTTTAGCACAGCGCTCTTTAGAGCAAGTACAGCCAAATTTTAAATGTTCAACCTCTGGCAAGCGTACTTCTTCTTCATTATAGAGACGATACAAAATTTCATTCGCTGAAAGCTCAGTTAGTTCTTCAGGCTTGAGCGTTTCAGTCAGCATGGTTAAACGTGGCCATAAATCTTCATCAACCAGTTTTTGCTCTTCCTCATCATGACGAGGTAACAACTGAATGAGTAAACCACCAGAGCGTTTAGCTGTACTTGCCAATACAATACGAGTTGGAATTTGAGCAGATAAATCATAATACTGCATCAAACAGCCAGCTAAGTTTGTTTGGTCAAGAGGTACGATCCCTTGATAACGCTCACCATGCTCAGGTTCGATGTTAATAAATAAAATTGGATTAACTAAAGCACCAAGGACTGTACTGCTGTCAGTTGCTTCAACAAAACGTGGATCTGTTTCGTAATCTGCTAAAGCACGAACTTCACCTAAGTGATTACATTCAGCCATGGCCCATTTGAAAGAGCCGCTAGCCTGGATTTGCAAGCTGATACGGCCTTTGATTTTTAAAGTACTTGCAAGTAATGCAGTCGCGCTCAACATCTCGCCTAATAGAATCTTAACCGCAGGCATGTAGTCGCGTTGAGCTAAAATAGTTTGTAATGCTTCTTCCAGATGAACTACTTCACCGCGAACAGGAAAGTCCTCTATATAAAAGCGTTGGCGTAAATCAGACATAATATTCTCCAGGGCCCTAAGCAGATTATAACAACTTCGGTTTAATCAAGCTTAGGGAATGCAGCGTGGCTGCAAGCAGGACATCGGTAACTCTTGTACCGATTGTCGCAATCATTTAGGCAATGTGAATAAGTCCTTAATATAGCCATTTTGCGAAATCTCAAGTTATTCTTCGTGATCTCGTGTAATGTCGATACGATTTGGTTGTAAATGACGCTTTAAATTCACGTCATGTCTTGATGTGGCTTGCTGTGCATCGCTTTCAAAGAGATGTTCAAGTTCAGCCAGCGCATTACGATGAGTTTCAAAAACCTTTTGTTCATCGGTATAAATGCTTTGCTGCTGAATGAGTAATTTCTCATCATAATCTCGAAAGATTTCGATATTGTTATAGGCTTGTTCATCGGAAATACCAAGTTCGCGTAAAGCGCGATAAGCCATACCTAATGATGATAAATAGGTTTCACGCCAAATATGTTCAACACCTAAGTCTCTTAATAGATGTACATGGTGTCTGTCACGTGCACGTGCTAGTAACTTTATGTGTGGATAGTTCAATCTTAAATGCCGTGCAACGTTCATAGAGTCTTCGACATCGTCTATTGCGAGAATAAATACTTGGGCTTTTTCTATGCCTGCCGAGCGAAGTAAGTCAGGTTGGGTGACATCTCCATAGTAGAGTTTACCGCCGTATCGACGCACAAAGTCCACTTGGTGAAGGTTGTTGTCGATGGCAGTAAAACCTAAGTGCTGCAAGCGGGCAATACGCGCAATAATTTGTCCAAAGCGACCAAACCCAGCAATGATAATTGGATTATCTTGTTGCGGAATTTCATCATATTCAGGTGGGCGTTCTTTATTAAACAAAGGAATGATTTTAGTTGCCATAATCCAGTAAATCACTGGGGTAAGGACCATCGACAATGTCACAATCAGGGTAACAGGTTCTAATAAAGCATCAGTTAAAACTTTTTCACTTTTAGCAAGGCTTAAAATGACAAATGCAAATTCACCACCTTGCGCTAAACATGTTCCAAGCAGCAGGCTATTGTTCCAACTATATTTTTTATAGCGGGCAATAGCGGTCAACACGAGGGTTTTTATAACCAGTAAGCCAATCGCTCCGCCAATAATGAGCCAAGGCATTTCAATAAATAAAGACAGTTGTGTGGTCATGCCCACAGTCATAAAGAACAAACCAAGTAATAGCCCTTTAAACGGAGCAATACTTGCTTCAAGTTCATGACGAAATTCTGAGTCGGCTAAAAGTACCCCAGTGAGAAAAGCGCCTAGTGTCGTGCTAATTCCTAAAGTGTCCATAAGTAGCACAACAGCAAGAATAATAAATAACCCTACAGCCGTAATCAGTTCGGTCGCACCACTTTTTGCGACAAAACGAAAAAATGGACGCATCACATAACGACTAAATAGGAATAGTCCACTAAATGTTGCGATGATGGCAGCAAAATAAGCAATACCATGATGGGTAGATTCGGTTCCTGCCAAGAGGGGAATGACTGCTAGTAAAGGTATTGCTGCAATATCTTGGAACAGTAAAATTGAAAATGATTGCTGGCCATAAGTCGTATTGAGCTGTTGTTTTTCAGACAGAAGCTGTAATACAAAAGCCGTAGAAGATAGCGCAAGCGCAAAACCAATCACAAAGCTCGCAGCGAGGTGTTGTTGAAATAGCAGGAATATGGTGAGCATGAGAATTATGCCCGTAATCACCACTTGCAAACTTCCCATCACGAAAATAGAGTCACGCATTTCCCATAAGCGCTGTGGACGTAACTCTAAGCCAATCAGGAACATAAGTAAGATGACCCCAAACTCAGCCAATTCCATAATGGCTTCAGGGTCATGGGCAATATTTAAAACACTTGGGCCAAGAAGTATGCCCGTAAATAAATAACCTAAAACTGTTGCAATCCCCAAGCGTTTACCCAAAGGGACTAAAATCAGAGAAGCTCCAAGAAAAATAGTTGCTTGCAGTAGGAATGACATTCATTACCCCGAATGTATTGATCTTTTTAAGTGTAAAGCCAAAAAGGTTTCTTCACACCATGATATTCAAATCATCTAACTAAATTCTTGCGGGTCAACATCAATAGAGAGTCGGAGTTGATGCTGTCTTGGTGCATGAACCAACTGAGCCCACCATTGTCTTAAATAAAAATGCAGACGAGCGCGGTCAGCAGACAAAATCACCATATGTGCGCGGTAACGTCCCGCTTTACGTTCCATTGGTGCTGGAATTGGCCCCCAGATATCAACAATATCACCTGCAATTTGGCGAAGTTGCTCGGCAGCTTCATTTAAAAAATGCAAGGTATAATCGCGATCTTTCGATTCAGCGCGTATAAGTACGGCATAGCGATAAGGCGGCAGTAATGCAACTTTACGTTCAGCCAATGTTTGTTTCGCGACTGCCCGATAATCTTTTTCAATAAGCGTGGTTAATAAAGGGTGATCTGGCCTTAAAGTCTGTAAATAAACATGGCCTTTATGTTCTCCACGACCTGCACGACCAGCCACTTGTACAATCAATTGAGCAGTACGCTCTGGTGCTCGAATATCGACACTCAATAAACCTGCATCGATGTCTAAAATAGCAACCAAGGTCACATGCGGAAAATGGTGACCTTTTGCCAACATTTGCGTACCAAGCAAAATCGAAGGTTTATTTTGCTGAATGCGATCATAAATTTTTTGCCAGCTACCGACTCGGCTGGTGCTGTCACGATCGACCCGAATCACATCATGATCTGGAAATAATTCTTGTAAATGCTCTTCAACCTTGGCTGTTCCGGCACCTAAAGTTTTGAGGCTCTTTTGCTGACATTCAGGGCAGTGATCTGGCAAGCGATGAACTGTGCCGCAGTGGTGGCAATGTAAGTAAGAGTAGGGCTGAGTGTGCAACGTAAAATGCGCATCACAATGCGGACAATTCGCTTGCCAACCACAACTTTCACAGACCAGAACAGGTGCATAACCACGTCGGTTTAAAAAAATTAAAACCTGTTCTTTTCTTGCTAAGGTATTTTTAATCTGTTCGATTAAAGGCTGACTAATACCATGTTGTTTTTTGACAATTTTAAGATCAATCAAATGCATTTTTGGTAAAAGTGCATGGCCTGCACGTTGGTTCAGCTGAAGTGCAGTTAACTTGCCAGTTTCGACTAAGTGATAGCTATCAATGCTTGGGGTTGCCGAACCTAAAAGAACAGGACAGCCTTGTAAATGTCCTCGATAAAGCGCGACATCACGGGCATGGTAACGGAAGCCTTCTTGCTGTTTATAAGACAGGTCGTGTTCTTCATCTAAAATGATAAGGCCCAAACGTGGCAGTGGTGTATAAATGGCTGAACGCGTCCCTAAAATAATAGAGGCTTTTCCAGTCTGTGCCTGTTGCCATGCTTGTAAGCGTTTAGAGTCATTTAAGCCCGAATGTAATAAAGCAATGTCGCAGTTAAAACGAGACTTAAAGCGCGAAATGGTTTGAGGGGTCAAACCAATTTCAGGAACTAACACCAATACTTGCTTACCTTGCTTTAGCACTTCATGCATGATGTGCAGGTAAACTTCAGTTTTACCACTTCCCGTTAAACCATCTAACAAAAACGCTTGATATTGATGCTGTGTATTAATGACGTGCTGAGTGGCTTTCTTTTGGTCATCATTTAGCGTGAGTGGCATTTGCGCCAATTGTACGGGTGCTGGGCTAAAGTCATGAGGCTCAAGCGTACAGTCTACGAGACCTTTCTTTTGAAGTGCTTTAAGTGTCGCAGTTTCTACACCACTCAAATTAAGAATATTTTCTGTAGTTCCAGCAGGGTGTAATTTTAAAATTTGATAAGCGTCTTGTTGTTTGATTGAGCGTTTTAGCAGAGCTTCAACATTGTCACATGGAATGATTTTCCATAGATGAAATAAAACATCCATCGGTTTACCCTGACGTAATAACGCAGGTAAAGCAGTTTGCATGACCTCACCAATCGGAAATTGGTAATATTGTGCTGACCATGTCAATAAATTTAAAACTTGTTCATCTAAAATAGGCTCATCATCTAAAAGTTCAGAAATGGCTTTAAGCTGAAAGTTACCTGTAAATGATTCTTGTGGGTCAACTTTTTCAGTAATGATACCAATCAGGTTTTGCCGTCCAAATGAAATTGCGACGCGTGAACCTACTTGAGCCCGTTCATATTGTGCTTTGGTGAGTGTATAGTCAAAAGTGTCGTACAGATGCACAGGTACGGCAACACGCACACGATAAACAACTGAATCAGGCTTTGGCGTTATGGTCATAGAGGCTCATTTCGTCAATTTTAAAAAACGGCATAGCGTCGTGAAGAGGACTTGGGTATTCTACACAGGCTATAGAATGAATATGAATGATTGCGTAGCATAGATGCAACAGCAGCGACTATTATTTTTGGAAAATTAGAACATTACCATGCCTGCATATCAATTTACTGCTATTGATGCTTCAGGGAAGCAGCAAAAGGGGGTGCTTGAAGGAGACTCAGCACGTCAGATTCGCCAACAATTACGCGATAAAGCATGGACTCCGATTAGCGTTGACCCTGTTGAGCAAAAAGATAAGCATCAAAGCCACGGGTTATTCCAGAAAAAGTTTAGTGCTTATGATTTAGCACTGATGACCAGACAACTCTCCGTTTTGGTTGCTGCTGCAATTCCTCTAGAAGAAGCTTTACGCGCCGTGAGCAGACAAAGTGAAAAAGCACATGTGCAAAATCTTTTACTCTCGGTTCGTTCAAGAGTATTAGAAGGGCACTCACTTGCGCAAGGCATGCAACAGTCAGGTCGTTTTCCTGACCTTTATATTGCAACGGTTGCGGCAGGTGAGCGTTCAGGACACTTAGATCTTATTTTAGATCAGCTATCAGACTACACTGAGAACCGTTTTGCCATGCAAAAGAAAGTTCAAGGTGCCATGATTTACCCGATCATTTTAATGCTGATGTCATTTGGTATTGTGATGGGATTAATGACCTATGTGGTTCCAGAGATTGTAAAAACCTTCGATCAAAGCAAAGATGCCTTACCATGGATTACAGTCGCTTTAATGAAAGCGAGTGATTTTATTCGCCATGCGTGGGTTTTTATCATCCTTTTTGCTGTTATAGGCGTTGTTGCGTTTGTACGGTTTTTAAAAACAACGGCTGGTCATTATGCTTTTGATCGCTTAACACTCAAATTGCCATTATTCGGTAAACTGTCTCGTGGTATTAATGCTGCACGCTTTGCCAGTACTTTATCTATTTTGACTCGTTCGGGTGTGCCGTTGGTGGATGCTCTAAAAATTGGTGCTGCTGTGACCAATAACTGGGTCATCCGTGACTCTATTGCCCATGCTGCTGAGCGTGTTACCGAAGGTGGTAACTTGGGTACGCAATTGGAGCGCAGTGGTTATTTCCCACCAATGATGGTACAAATGATTCGAAGTGGTGAGGCATCAGGTGAGCTTGACCGTATGCTGGAACGTGCATCAACTATGCAAGACCGTGAGGTGACGACATTTATTTCAACCTTATTGGCATTACTTGAACCGCTTATGCTGGTATTAATGGCAAGCATTGTGTTGGTTATTGTAATTGCGGTTATGCTGCCAATCGTAAATATGAACAATATGATTTAATAACTTTGATATTAGAGATAATGATGAAGATGGTCATGAAACAAAAAGAGCACGTTAAGGATGCTCAAAAAACCTCAAGCGTAGCTTTCAGACTTTCGGCACGTTCGAGCGGTGCTCGAATGAAACGTGCCTCAGGCTTTACCCTTATTGAAGTCATGGTCGTGATTGTTATTTTAGGTGTGTTGGCGGCTTTAATTGTGCCGAACGTCATGGGTCGTAGTGAAAAAGCTAAAATCGATACCACTCAAATTACGTTGAAGGGGGTAGCGGGTGCTTTAGATCAGTACAAGCTCGATAACGGACATTTCCCAACTATGCAAGAAGGCGGACTAGATGCACTTATTAATCAACCTGCTACAGCAAAAAACTGGATGCCAGGTGGTTATGTGAAAGGTGGTTATCCTAAAGACAGTTGGAAAAATGATATTCAATATGTCATTCCAGGAAAAGACGGTCATCCTTTTGACTTATATTCATTTGGTGCAGACGGTAAAGAAGGTGGTGAGGGCAACGATGCCGATATTTACTACCAACCTTAATTAAAATATAAGAGAGATTATCGATTCGGTTGATATGATAAAACGATAATCCGAATTGATAATCTTTCTTAATCACAAAAATATAATAACTAATTGAAAATAAGGTAAAAAAGTTAATATCTAATTTTGAGATTTAAAATAAGAATTATTCCCATATTTAATAGTTACAAGAAAGTTAAAATATGAGAGAAAATAAGCTATATATTTAAATAAAAGCTTTGCATAATAAATAAAAACCACTTTATAAAACTATGGGAGAGATTAAATGAAAGCATTTCTCGTACTTGATGAACTGAATCAGTTTCATTGGGCGATGCTTAAGTCTGTCCTATTGATTTTAGCATTATTACCAATTTCTGAAGTTTCATTAAAACTATGGCTGAGTACAGAAGGTAGCAGCCAAATCATGATTGGTTTCTTCGCATTAAGTATTGTCAGTGCATGGTTAATGGTGAGCTTTTTCACTGCATTAAAAGCAAGCATATGGCAAGCGAAACAAATATCATCTAAATATGAGCAATTAGTTTTTAAAGCTTATCGCTATGTACCAATGGTTTTTTTATCAAGTCTAGTTGCTTATTTATCTTTGCAGTTATCTAGCGCTTTTTAATACTGATAGCTAACTTCATTTTTGAAAAAGACGTAGATATTAAATCTACGTCTTTTTTTTAAGCAGGCTGTACCAATAGTGTCGTGATTTTACGGACGATCGGTAAGACTAAAAGTAATGTTGGAAAAGCGATTATCCAAGAAATTGCCCATGCCGACATCCATATATATAGGGAAAATTCTTCTAATCCCAAACTTCGTAATGTACTAATCATTGAAACCACAAAAGTCATAATGATCGATAAAAGAAAGGGTAAAACGATAGAGGTATAGCGATTTGGAAGTTTTCTAAAACTAGATAAAGATTTTGAATTTTTCATTCTAACTCCGTAAACCAACAAACGCCCGTGCCATTCAAAATATAAAAATATTTTGAATAAATAGCTCCAAGCATTGTTGGAGGTATGTTGGCACGTTGATTGACGTAAACGTTTACGGCTTTTGAATCAGCAGATTTAATTTAACATGAATTTTGAGAGCTGAAAATAAAAAGAGGGTGTTTCTTTATTTGTACATATTATATGCTTCAAATCAGATATTTAAGAATATGAGAAAAGTAAATGGAACAAATCGAGTGGAATGATTTTTTAAAAGTAGAGCTTCGTGTAGGTAAAATTATTCAAGCTGAGGTTTTTGAAAAGGCGCGTAAACCTGCTTATATTCTGCATGTAGATTTTGGTGAAGAATTGGGTGTACGTAAATCGAGTGCCCAGATTACTAAACTTTATCAACCGCAGGACTTGATTGATAAATTAGTGGTTGCGGTCGTGAATTTCCCTAAAAAGCAAATAGGGCCTATTCAGTCAGAATGCTTAGTGACAGGGTTTCATAACGCAGATGGGGATGTAGCACTTTGTATCCCAGAGTTTGAAGTTCCTCTGGGTACAAAGCTATTATAACTTAGCGACGTGATTTATAAGACACATCAACTTTACGTGGACGATAGATCCAACCTAAAACCAACAGTAATACTGCAAATCCTAAAATTGGATAATCACCTAAACGGTTATAGAGAGTTTGGCCTTGCATAGCCGGTAAATCACCTCTCAAGACAAACTCTTTATCAATCGGTGCTTGTTCAGTGATATGACCATTTTGATCAATAAATGCTGTTACACCTGTGTTGGTTGCACGAATAAACCAGCGACCATTTTCTTTCGCGCGCATTTGTACCATTTGTAAATGTTGCCATGGGCCAGCAGTACCTGTAAACCAAGCATCATTAGATACAGTCACCAAGAAGTCGCTATCTTCTGCATTACGTCGTGTCAGGTTTGGATATGCCACTTCATAACAAATTGCAGCAGCAAGCGCATGCCCTTTAATTAAGAGTGGTTTCTGGTTGCTCTCACCACGTGTAAATCCGCTCATGCTAATATCATTTTGCATGGCTGGTAATACCCAAGAGAGTAAACCTGAAAGCGGAATATATTCACCAAACGGCACAAGACGCTGCTTTTTATAAAGGCCGCTTGAATCGCTGCCAGACGCCATAATACTGTTGTAATACAGAGGACTGCCGACTTGATGTGATTTTGCAACATCCCAATAAGGAATACCGGTTACCCAAGCAGTATGGTTCTTTTTCGCTTGTGCATCCATGGCATCCAAAAACGGTTCAATGTCGGTTTGGAAGAGTGGAATTGAAGACTCAGGCCATACAATGAGGTCACGGCCCCATTCAGATTGAGTTAAACCTGCATAAATTTCTAATGTTCTAACTTGATACTCGGTTAGCCATTTTAAATCTTGTGGAATGTTACCTTGAATAAGCGAAACGCTCAGTGGTTTAGCCGCTTTAGGTTGTACAAACTGAATATATGATGCTCCCCATGCACCTAAAACTAATAGGGCAGAAGGAATAACCCAGAAAATACGCTTACGCAGAACTTCAACTAAAGCACATGCTAGTACAATTGCCACGAAAGAAATTGCATAAATACCAAATAGCGGTGCATAGCCATCAAGTAAACGTTCGGTAAAAGCGTACCCTACAAATAGCCATGGGAAACCTGTAAACACCCAAGTTTTAGCCCACTCAAAAACAATCCAGAGAGGGGCGAAAGTCAGCGGTGTTTCAGGGAAGAAGCGTCGATAAACCCAAGTTTGAAATGCTGTAAATAACCCCATCACAAGAGCCATAACAGCAATCATACATACGCTTAAAAAGGCATTGGTATCGCCATATACATGGATAGATGTATAGAGCCAGAAAGCCCCTACAAACCATAAACCAAAACCATAACTCCAGCCAATCGCAAATGCTTGTTTAGCTGAGCGTTTATGCAATGTCGCATAGAGTAGGGCAGGAGACAAAATTGCCAGCCACCACCAATAATAAGGTGCCAGTGCAAAACTGAACAAGGCACCTGAAAATAAAGCAATGAGCAATGGAAAAATTAAAGGAAGCTGTTTTTGTTGTTGCGAAGAATCTAACAGCTTTTCAAAGTATGCTCTCATTGACGTACAGCTCGAATCAGATGAATAGTGCGGGCATCTGCTTCAACAATCGTAAATAACCATTTTCCAAGTTCAACTGTCTGACCTTGTAAATCACTGACTAGACCAATTTCTTGAAGCAATAAACCGCCGACAGTTTCTACTTCATCGTCAGAAAAATCAGCATCTAAAACAGTGTTGAAGTGTTCAATTGGTGTAAGTGCCTGCACCATCCATGCATTCGCTACAGTATGGTCGTTATCTGGAACAATGTACTGTGCATCTTCATCAGCAGTATCATGTTCGTCTTCAATTTCACCAACGATCTCTTCAAGAATATCTTCAAGCGTAACAAGACCAGCCGTAGAGCCATATTCATCAATGACAATTGCGATATGGGTTTGGGTATGTTTAAGCATACGAAGAACTTGATCTGAACGTGCGCTTTCAGGCACAAATAATGGCTGGCGCATAAGCGAGCCAATATCTAATTTGGTATTCGGTTCAGTCAAAAATGGCAGTAAATCTTTTGCCAATAAAATACCGACGACGTTATCGGGTTGGTCAGCTGAGAAAACTGGAAAACGTGAGTGAGCAGACTCAACCAATACGTGAAGAATATCAAGTAACTGATCATCTTCTTGCATACTGATCATTGCTGTTCGTGGCGTCATAACTTCACGAATTTTTGTAGCAGGAAGGTCAAGAACACCTTCAAGCATGGCAACAGTATCAGGTTCTAAAAAACGACGTGAATTTTGGACTAGTTTTAATAATTCATCTCGGGTTTCGGGCGCTGTACCTAACCACTTTCGTAAGCCTCGCATTCCCCACGACGGACTCGGTTCCTCTTGCATGATCTTTCCTAAAGACTCAATGTATCAAATGAATACATTGATCATACCGAAGAAAAGGCCCTTATGCATCTATAAAACAAAGTAAAAGACAAAACACATATTGTTATGTAAACACCAGTTACAGTTCATAAGTCAGTGATCGGTTTATGCTAAAATGTGAAAATTCTATTTGTTCGAGTTTGTTATGTCAGAACAACCTATTTCACCTACTGTACAACTCAATACGCGTGGTTTACGTTGTCCGGAACCTGTCATGATGTTACATCAAGCCATTCGTAAATCTAAGTCTGGAGATGTGGTTGAGGTCTTCGCAACAGACAATTCGACTTCGTGGGATATTCCTAAATTTTGTATGCATTTAGGTCACGAGTTGCTTTTACAAGAAGAACGCTTAGATGAAAATGGTCATAAAGAATTTCATTATCTGGTGAAAAAGGGTTAAAGCAAATATCTAAAGCTTTAGCTCCATGTTCTTGAATCTAATAAAAACTAAAACACTGAATACACTTCATTTCAGGACGTAAAGATGAAAAGTTCTCATCTATGCTTAGGGCTTGCTATTTGTGCCTTATTTAATTCAATCGCATATGCAAAAACCTGTGAAATTCCTATACAAACTATGAATGTCGCAGGTTTAAAGGTTGGGCAAAATATTCGTGAGTTTCAAAAGCTTCACCCTTCAGTAAGGCAAGTGGTGTTAGGAGGAGATAGTTACCATTTAGAGTTTGCCGATGGGGTTGATGCCCAGATCAAAAAAACAGGCGTGACTTGGATTGATCATATTGCTTACGATCTGGATAGTGAAGTGATTACTTCATTTAGTTTAAGTTTTCTTGATGGCCCTATGGCAAGTTATGAGACGGATTTAGATCTTTTTAAAAGTAGAATTCTCAAAAATTTTAAGGTGCCCCAAAAAGGCTGGGTGCAAAAGAACAATAAATATATTTATCAATGTGATGATTACCGAATTGAGATTCATCAGGACTATGGTGCTGCACATACAGCCATTGGGCCAACAGTTATGGTATTTAGTAAAAAATCGAAGATATTCTAATAAAAAAACTCCCCTCATTTGAGGGGAGTTTTTTTAAGGAATTACATGTTCGGGTAATTCGGACCACCGCCGCCTTCAGGCGTTACCCATGTAATGTTTTGAGATGGGTCTTTAATATCACAAGTCTTACAGTGAACACAGTTTGCTGCGTTAATCTGGAAGCGTTTAGAACCATCATCATTTTCCATGATTTCATAAACACCAGCAGGGCAGTAGCGCTGAGCAGGCTCATCCCATTTTGGTAAGTTCACATTCACTGGAATTGAAGGATCAGTAAGCTTCAAGTGAGCTGGCTGATTTTCTTCATGTACAGTGTTTGAGATAAACACCGAAGACAAACGATCAAATGTAAGCTTGCCATCTGGTTTTGGATAGTTTGGCTTAAAGCTCGTTGCATCAACAGTTTTCAATGCAGCGAAGTCTTGTTTCAAATCATGCAAAGTGAATGGAACTTTAAAGACGTTCTGGTCGATAAAGTTAAATGCACCACCAATCCATTGACCAAATTTATGCATTGCTGGGCCAAAGTTACGAGAGTTATAAAGCTCTTCTTTTAACCAGCTGTTGTTAAATTTGTCAGTGTATGAAGTTAATTCTTTAACGAATAAATCTTCACCTTCAGTAACACGAGCAATCGCAAGGTCACCGCCTTTTTCTACACCAGCAGCAATCGCTTCAAATACAGCTTCACCACATAACATGCCTGATTTCATGGCAGTGTGTGAGCCTTTGATTTTTGCAAAGTTTAAGAAGCCTGCATCATCACCAATTAAGCAACCACCTGGGAAAGTCAATTTAGGCAATGAGTTGAAACCGCCTTTCACTACAGCACGTGCGCCGTAAGAAATACGCTTACCACCTTCTAAATACTGTTTAATAAGTGGGTGAGTTTTCCAGCGCTGCATTTCCATAAATGGATACATGTGTGGATTTTCATAAGACAAGTCCACAATCATACCCAAAGTCACTTGGTTGTTTTCAGCATGATATAACCACCAACCACCAGACGAACCAGTTTCAGATAATGGCCAACCTGCACCGTGCATCACTAAGCCCGGCTTATGTTTTGCTGGGTCAATTTCCCAAAGTTCTTTAATCCCGATACCGTAGTGCTGAGGGTCAGCATCTTTATCAAGATTATATTTTGCAATTAGGCGTTTACCTAAGTGACCACGGCAACCTTCAGCAAAGAGGGTGTATTTAGCGTGAAGCTCATAACCCGGAGTAAAGTTATGCGTTGGTTCGCCATCTTTACCAATACCCATGTCGCCAGTTTGAATACCTTTTACAGTACCGTCTTCATGGTAAAGCACTTCAGATGCAGCAAAACCAGGGAAAATAGAAACTTCTAATTCTTCAGCTTTTTGACCTAACCAGCGAACAACGTTACCTAGCGAGATAACATAGTTACCGTCATTGTGCATGGTTTTTGGAACCATCCAGTGAGGTGCTTCTTTAGACGTAGTTTCTGAAAGCAAGAAGAAAGTTTTGTCTTCAGTTACAGGCACGTTAAGAGGCGCACCTTCTTCTTTCCAGTTTGGGAAAAGTTCATTAATAGCACGCGGTTCAAGTACAGCACCAGATAAGATATGCGCACCTACTTCAGAGCCTTTTTCAACTACACAAACTGAAAGATCGGGTAAGTTATTCTCAATCGCTAATTGACGGATCTTAATCGCAGCAGATAGACCTGCAGGTCCTGCACCTACGATGACAACGTCAAACTCCATCGATTCGCGTTCGATGTGTTCCATGTAGGACTCCTCAATACTTAAAGGTGGCAACCGTAATGTCAGATCATCCGGTGCTGCCGTGAGTTTTAATCCATAGGCGCAAATATGCTATTGTGCCTTTTATCGTTTTGGCTAGTATAGTTTTAAACCATGATCTAGCCAATTGGCTGAGTCGTCATATTTTCTCGTCAGCAAGGCATAAACTATGGTAAATCAAAATAATTCCCCATCGGATATGGGAAAAATACCGTTATCTGATGATAAAAACTTAATGAACATTGCACAATACTTAAAAGGTGTACAGCAAAGTCACAAAAGGTCAATCCCACCTTTAGAGCAATGGCATCCAAAGCATTGCGGTAAAATGGATTTAACGGTTAAAGCCAATGGAGAATGGTGGCACGAAGGTCAATTAATCAAGCGCCAAGCCCTATTGGATTTGTTTACCAAAGTCCTATGGAAAGAAGAGGGTAAATTCTACCTGAAAACCCCTGTAGAACAAATTGAAATCGAAGTTGAAGATGAACCTTTATTGGTCAATCAGGTCGATCAGGTTGAAATTTCAGGTGATCAGTTTTTGCAACTGACTACCACCAATCAAGATGTGATTTTAGTTGATGCAGAACACCCGATTTTTATGCGCGAATATGCAGGAGAATTACGCCCATACGTGCATGTCCGATTTGGTATTAATGCGCTTATTCAACGTCAGGCTTTCTATCATCTCGTGAACTATGGAACATTGGTCGAAAATGATAAAGGCGAAACCATTTTGCAGTTAAAAAGTGGTAATTTGCACTTGCAATTAGGCACTTGAGGTTTAAGCTTTATAGAGTGAAATTTTCTGACACTCTCTAGTACTGCCATGACAGCCATACAGCCTTTATTTACCGAATTAGAATCTATGCCTAAAGCATCGGCAGATGCCCCAATTGGTATTTTTGATTCAGGTATTGGAGGTATGTCAGTTGCAGCAGAAATTGCCAGATATTTGCCAAACGAACATATTGTGTATTATGCCGATACAGCCTATGTTCCTTATGGCCCTCGTTCTGATGAAGAAATTAGAGAGCTTACCGCTCGCGCTGTCGACTGGTTATACCGCCAAGGTTGTAAAATTGCAGTCGTGGCATGTAATACTGCCTCAGCATTTAGTCTTGACCATTTACGTGAACATTATGGCGAGCACTTTCCCATTGTTGGTTTAGTACCGGCATTAAAACCTGCCGTATTACAAACCCGTTCTAAAGTAGTTGCAGTGTTGGCAACGCCTGCTACTTTTCGTGGGCAACTCATTAAAGATGTTGTGGAAAAATTTGCTGTTCCAGCGGGTGTTAAAGTCATGACTTTAACCAATCTGGAGCTTGTTCCTTGTGTAGAAGCAGGACAGCAAATGAGTCCTGTTTGTTTAAATGCATTAAAAGAGGTTTTACAGCCTGCAGCCGATCAAGGGGCTGACTATTTAGTACTCGGTTGTACACATTATCCGTTCTTAAATGAAGCAATTCATCATCTTTTTGATAACCAATTCACACTGGTTGATTCGGGATTAGCAGTTGCCCGACAAACAGCCCGTATTTTAATAAAAAATGAGTTATTATGTGACCAAATACGTCAGAATGTTGCACGTATTGAATGTTATGTAAGTGGTAATAATGCCGAAGCATTGCAACCTGTTTTACAGAATATGATTCCACAAGAATTGACATGGACGCTACACAATCTGAGTTGAGCTCTGTTGTAGGCATTCAGAAGAAAGCGTTTTTTTATATTTATTTTTCTTATTTGGGGCGGTTCATAATCTTGGCTTATTTGGGCCATATTAAGATTATGGGGCGATAAGGGTATTGTTATGCTCGATACACGCTATCAGATTTTTATTTCAACATCAGGTCGCGAGATGCAACCTGAACGTATGGTTCTCTCTCAAACTTTAGTCAGTATGGGTTTTTTTGCTTGGGGTTTAGAGTATAGAAGTCCTTTAACTACAACACTTGCCCGTCGGCAAATTGATGAATCGGATTATGTTGTTTTGTTGCTAGGTAGCCAGTATGGTGAACAATCTATTTCTGGTGCTAGTTACTTTGCTCTAGAGTATGAATACGCTTTAAGTCGAGCTAAACCGATTGTTGTATTTATGCATGAACAGCCGGAAAGCCGCGAGATGCATTTACAAGAGGCTCATCCACAGCTTAAAGAAAAATTTCTCGCATTTAGAAAAAAACTATTACATGAAGCTCACCACATATTTTACTTTAAAAGCCCTCGTGACTTAGAGTTAGCGGTCCGTTTAAATATGCCTCTAATAGTTGAACAGCATGTGGGGCAAGGCTGGGTACCTGCACACCAAGCACATCAATTAGAAGATGAAATTAATCGATTAAAAAGTAAAATTTCACAATTAGAGCAACAGTTAGTAGAGTCATCAACTCAAACCAATGAAGTGGCTCCACATGATGTTTTTGCGTTTGAATATCAGATTCAAGCTTTTCAAGATGGCAACTTTAGAGAGCTTAAGCGTCAGAGACAAATGACTTGGTCACAGCTCTTAAGTATATTGGCTAAACATTTTGAGACAGCCATGCCAGAAGAAAACTTTGGAACTTGTCTCAATGAATATCTCAATCATGCAGGACTAGAGGATGCCCGTCAGGAGCTGCCAAGAGCACATGCGGTGGCTGGCGCACAGATTAATCACAAGGCACTATTCCGTATTAAAAATCAGATGCAATCACAGGGTTGGATTGTTCCAACCAAGATTGATCAGCAGCATAGTTTATGGAAGGTAACGACAAAAGCGCAAAAGCTCTTGCTGAGTTATAAATGGAACCATCGGGTGACTCGATTAAAAGCTTAGAGCAATTCAATTTAGATATGACCATGAAAACTGTTACATTAGTGTCATAAGATGAACTGAAAGGCATTTGCGCATGTCGTTTGAACAAAAACCGAAAGTTACTGTCATTTTAGCGAATTTAGGCACACCGGATGAGGCAACTGTCCCAGCGGTGCGCCGTTTTTTAAAGCAGTTTTTATCTGATTCACGTGTGATTGAAATACCAAAATTCATCTGGTGGATTATCTTAAATCTGTTTGTTTTGCCTTTTCGCCCAAAAAGAGTAGCGCATGCTTATGCTTCGGTATGGTCTACCGATTCGCCCATGCGTGAAATTGTATTTGAGCAAACTCAACGTGTGCAGGCTTATTTGGAGCGTGAAAATAAACAGTTTGACTTAACTGTGTTGCCCGCCATGACTTATGGTAATCCGGGTATTGATGCAGTTTTAGAAAAGTTGGCAGCTCATCCACAAGAGCATGTCATTTTATTGCCTTTATTTCCTCAGTATTCTGCCACATCGACAGCACCGTTATACGACGCATTTGCTAAGTGGATTCCTACTCAGCGAAATTTGCCGGGTTTGACTATTATTAAAGACTACTACCAGCATCCAATGTTTATTCAAGCACTGGCAGAAAGTGTTTTAGCTTATCAAGCACAGCATGGTAAGCCTGAAAAACTATTGATGTCTTTTCATGGTATTCCGCAGCCTTATGCAGATAAAGGAGATCCTTATGCAGATCGTTGTCGTATTACTGCAAAGTTAGTCGCTGAAGCTTTGCATTTAAAAGATGATGAATGGGCTATTAGTTTCCAATCACGGTTTGGAAAACAAGAATGGGTGAAACCTTATACTGACCAGCTTTTACAAGATTGGGCGAAGCAAGGCGTTAAGTCTGTTCAGGTTTTAAGTCCCGCTTTCTCTGCTGACTGTTTAGAAACACTTGAAGAGCTCGCTATACAAAACGCTGAGTTGTTTCAAGAGGCAGGTGGCGGAAGCTACGCTTACATTCCTGCTTTAAATAGTGATCAGGCTCATATTGATTTGCTTGCAGGTTTAGTTCAGGCTAATCTTGATGCCCTTACCCATACCTTAGCCCACCGTTAATTGCGTTTTAGCCAGAGGTTCTTATGCTGCAAGTCAAAATTGTTCCAGTTACTGCTTTTGCTCAAAATTGTTCTTTAGTTTGGGACAGTGAAACAAAAGAAGCAGTTTTGATTGATGCAGGCGGTGACGCTGCTGTTTTGAAGAAAGAAGTAGAAGCTTTAGGTTTAAAAGTAAAGGCACTATGGCTCACTCATGGGCATTTAGATCACGCAGGGGCGGTGGGTGAGCTCGCACAAGAATGGAGTGTTCCTGTTGTTGGTCCGCATAAAGAAGATCAGTTCTGGCTAGATATGATTCAGGAAGTTTCAGCACGTTATGGTTTTCCAATTCCACAGCCAGTAAAAGTTGATCAATGGCTTGAAGGCGGTGAAGTGCTAAAACTCGGTGAAGATGAGTTTGAAGTGCGTTTTGCACCAGGACATACACCAGGTCACGTCATGTTCTATAATAAGAATCATGGTTTACTCTGGACTGGCGATGTCCTGTTTAAAGGCTCAATAGGAAGAACAGACTTTCCACGTGGTAACCATGAGCAACTCATTGAGTCGATTCAACGTGAATGCTTTAGCTTGCCAGATCAAACCCAGTTTATTTCGGGTCATGGTCCAATGAGTACCATTGGCTATGAAAAACAATTTAACCCTTTTGTCGCGGGTAAAGCGGGTTAATCCTCATAATCATCTTCATGCTGACTACCCTTGTCTTGCTGAGGAGCATCTTGGGTAGGCAGTCTATATTCATCGTTTGCCCAAGCGCCTAAATCAATGAGTTTACAACGTTCAGAACAAAACGGACGAAATTCATTGCCTTCCCAAACACTTGGTTCACCACAACGTGGGCAGGGGAATGTACGTGGCATAAAGCGATATCCTCAAAGTGAAGAGAAATAGATTAGGCAAAAGTCAGGTGACTTGTTAGACTTGTGCCGATTTTTATTTAGTTTGATGTGATTATGCAGATTCGTCAATTTCAAGCACAACGTATGCAAGCGCCTCGTGATTTTACCCCAATTGAAAATACTCCAATTTGTGTAGAAATTGGGGCAGGCAAAGGTAAACATGCTCTGCTATTTAGTGGGCAAAATCCTCAGCACACGTTATATGCAATTGAACGAACTAGAGAAAAATTCTTAGCCATGCAAAAGCAGCATGGTTTGGAACCAAGAGACAACTTGGTACCTGTACATGCAGATGCTTTGCCGTGGGTGGTACATGCATTACACCCTGCTCAAGTTGAACATTTTTTTATTCTATATCCCAACCCAGAACCTCATAATCCAGCACAACGCTGGTTGAACATGCCATTTTTTGAGTTTTTATTATCACGCCTGAAAACAGGTGGAACCATTACTTTAGCAAGTAATATTCCTGAATATATTGAAGAAGCTGAACAACAGTTATTAAACGTGTGGAAGCTGCCTTACCAAAAAGAAAAAATTGCGCAAACCTCTGCACGCACTCATTTTGAAATTAAATATTTAGAGCGTGGCGAGCCTTGTCAACAGCTCATTATGACCAAGCCGGAAGGTTATCAAACTCGATTTGATGAGTTTACGCCAATGCAAGGGCAAACACATGGCGAATAAGCGGATTGCCATTATTGGTGCGGGTCCGGCTGGTTTAATGGCAGCTGAGGTACTGAGTCAGTATGCTTATGAAATTGATGTGTTTGAGCAAAAACCTTCGGCTGCGCGTAAGTTTTTGATGGCAGGCAAAACGGGCTTAAATATTTCGCATGCTGAACCATTAGCCCAGTTCATTGAACGTTATGACCATGCAGAATGGCTCAAACCGTGGGTTAAAAAATGGGATGCAGTCTGGATTCAGAACTGGATGAAAAGTCTGGGAATAGACTCGTATGTAGGTAGTTCCGGTCGTATTTTCCCTGTTGAAATGAAAGCGGCTCCTTTACTTCGTGCTTGGTTAAAACGTTTAGCAGAACAGCAAGTTAAATTCTTTTATCGTCATCGTTGTATTAATTTGCAAGGTACAACAGTGACTTTAGAAAACCAAAATAATCAAAGCACTGAAACTTTTACCCAACAATACGATGCAGTCGTATTAGCATGTGGGGCGGTGTCTTGGTCTCAATTGGGTAGTGATGGTGCTTGGCAAAAATGGATGGATCAATCCAGTATCGAGCCTTTTCAAGCGAGTAACGCAGGGGTATTGCACACTTGGTCAGCTTTTATGGAAAGTTGTTTTGGGGAACCTTTAAAGCGTATCAATGCGTGGGTTGAAGCTAACCAATTTACTCATGGTGATATTGTGATTACTCACTACGGTTTAGAAAGTGGTGTCATTTATAAACTTGGACGAGCTTTAAGAGAACAACAAAAACAAGGAAAAGGCTTAAATCTATTTTTAGACTTATTGCCTGATGTAGAGCTTACACGGTTAGTTAAAAAGTTACAGGCTAGCAAAAAACAATCGCTTACTAATATCTGGCGTAAAGCAGGCTTAGACACGGCCAAAATTAACTTAATTAGAGAAGTGGTTGATAAATCGCTATGGAGCCAACCAGAGGTTATGGCTCAGCAAATTAAAGCACTTCAAATTAAGTTAGATGGTTTTAGACCGATTGAAGAAGCAATTAGTTGTGCTGGTGGTGTCAAGCAAGATGCATTAACTGAAAGCTTAGAGCTGAAACAAACCTCTGGTGTTTTTTGCTGTGGCGAAATGCTGGATTGGGATGCTCCTACAGGCGGATATTTGCTTACAGCATGTTTTGCTACGGGCCGAGCAGCTGGTGAAGGTGTGCATTCATTCTTAGAAAAATAACAGCGAATTTGGTGCTATGTTTGATATGTAAAAAGTGTTATTTTTGAGCGATCAATAATAATAGGATTTATGAGAACATGTCTCAGACATCACCAGTTTATCAAGGAAGTTGTTTATGTCAGGGTATCCGCTATGAAATTAAAGGCGGTATCGGAGATATTATTCAGTGCCACTGCCAACGCTGTCGGAAAGCCAATGGAACAGCATTTGCAACGAATGCTCCTGTCAACAGTGCAGATTTTAAAATTACACAAGGTGAAGACCTCGTCAAAAAATTTGCTGTGAACGGTGTGTACCGTTGGTTTTGTAGTGAATGTGGTTCACCGCTTATTAGCTCGCGTGATGCCCAACCAGAAATGTATCGTTTAAGAATTGGGACACTAGATACACCATTAGACCAAAAGCCGACAATGCATATTTTTGCGGCTTCAAAAGCAGAGTGGGAAAGCATTTGTGACGATTTACCGCAATACGATGAACGTCCATGATTTAAAAAAGTATGTTTTAATCAACTTTTAGATGATTTAATATACTTAAAACAGGGAGATGGCATTCCTCCCTTGAAAAACCGCCGTATTGGCTAATGATGCCTACGTTACCCTCATGTATTTATATCGCTGGGTACGTAGGTTATTGCGTACTCTGCTTATTTTTGGAGTACGCCATGTCACTTTTCCCGTCATTTTTATTTGCTCTTTTAGCATCTTACTAAAGGGGTGGTTCTATGTATTATCCTTTACTTTCAATTGCTTTAGGCTCAGTTCTAGGGGCGTGGTTGCGTTGGTTTTTAGGTTTAAAACTCAACCCGATTTATCCGCAAATTCCACTGGGTACTGTTACTGTTAATTTGGTCGGTGGCTTTATTATTGGTTTTGCGATGGCTTATTTTGCTCATAGTGATTTGAGCCCGAATTATAAGCTTTTTGTGATTACTGGTTTTTGTGGAGCTTTAACCACCTTTTCAACGTTCTCGATTGAGATTGTGACTTTATTGCAAAGTGGTAAGTGGGGAATGGCGATGTTAGCGATTTCTATTCATTTAATTGGGTCTTTAATTTTTACGTGTTTGGGGTTGGCGACTTATTATTGGGTAGCAGGCAACTGATATTCCGATGTTTAAGGAGCGATATATACTGCACGGCCTCTGTTTTACGATATTCTCCAAGACCATTTGTAGAGGCATACCTTACTTTTGAGAGATCAAAAGTAAGCAAAAATCTTTTGTTTCGCTGATGCTACATCCATGTAGCACAGCAAAACAGCGGCATCCATGCCGCTTGTCACGATAGTAAATGATGAATTAAAAACATCTGATTTATTTTGGGATTTGATACGCGTTAAAGTCATCAACAGCCTGACTGAAATCAGCTATATATTGTTTTTGCAAAATATTGGATAAGTGCAAACGGGAAACAGGTTCTGTTGATGACAAATGCCTTTGGTTACTTTGGGCAAAACCAAAGTAACAGAATTAGCTACTTTCATTTGAGAATAAACGGTAAGACTCCGTCATGTATTCACAAATACTTAATTACTTTTCAGTTAAAGCCTGACCTTCAAACTTCACACCATCCCAACCATTTTGCATAAACTGACGAATATTTTGATGATCAGTTCCCTCTGGTGTAGCCAACACAGATGCATAGTGCTCTGCAAATAAACTTAAAGTTTGTGCTTGATCTAAACCTTGTAACTTGGCAAAAGAGAAAACTTTCGCACTGCCTTGATTTTCATTTGCAGCGTTATGCTGTGCGCCATTTTGAAAAGCTGTGGGAGTATGTTGGTAACGTGCTTCAATATGAGCTAAAACATCTGAAAATTTTGCTGTGCCTGCTTGTAATTGGGCAAGTAACTCTTGTGCCATAATCTTAAACTTCCTATCAAATGGGGCTTAAGCATAGCATTGAATACACGTTTTGAAAGCTTGAGAGCTATAAAAAATGATGGGTTGTTGAAAATAATAAGAAGCGTTTTTAGCCAAATTGTGGATAAGTTTTGGTTTATACACACCTTAGAAAATCATTGAAAAAATGTACATAAAAAAAGAAGCCTAAGTGGAGGAGATGAGTCTTAGGCTTCCAATGATTTTAGTGTATTGGTCAAAACTTAACGTAAGATTAACTCTTACGATTGAAGCGAGCAAAGCGTTTGTTAAAGCTTGCAACACGACCTTCATTACTTGCTTGACGTACTTCACCTGTATAGAACGGATGTGAAGCACTTGAAATATCAAGAGTCACATAAGGATAGACTTGTCCTTGATATTCCTTAGTTTGTTTAGTTTGAATGGTACTACCAATTAAAAAGTACACGTCTGCATTGGTGTCATGAAATAACACTTGTTGATAAGCAGGATGAATATCTTTACGCATGAGAGATTGTCCTAAATTATTTTTGATTAAAGAAATGTTATAACATAACAATAAATAAGTCAATGTAACCTCCGAAAGGTTACATTGATCAGTTCATTGAATTAGTTAGAAGGCGGAACAAGTTCTTCAAATAAATCATTCAGGTTGTCATGTACTTTTAAATGAATGAGGTTCCAGTAGTGTCCTGAAATGGTTCTATTAACCATTAATGTATCTGGTGAAGGTTTAAAGACATCCCAATATTTTAAAGACTTTTTCACGAGTAACATGCCATCATGATGGGATGAATTCTCTGCAAAATCATAGGTTTTGGTAAGCGGACGCAATAACACTTCAATCCAGAGTTTATAAAGATCGCTCGGGAATTTACCTTTTTCGGTCAAAGAGTGCAGGGCAAGTAATTCGGTTTCAATAAGATCAATATCTTCATGACGAGCTGCATTCACCAGTCGTTTGAAACTGTAAACAATTTCATTGGAAAGTGTTTTAACACTGCCATAGTCATAAATAATGACACTGCCATCTTGGCGGAAGGCAAAGTTACCCGGATGTGGGTCACAGTGAAAACGTTTTAAAAAGAACATTTCCTGACCTAAAGCGCGGATTAAACGTCGGCCAATTGTATTTCGAATTTCGATAGGCCAAGAACTAGCAGTTTCAATGCTGTCACCTTGTTCAAGGCTTAAGGTTAAAATACGTCTTGAAGAGTAATCTTTATAAACAGTCGGTATGATGATTTTGTCATCTAACTTGCTATGAAAAGTTTTAAAGACTTCAAGATTTTGAGCTTCGATTTCATAGTTAAGCTCTGCTGATAGACTATCTTGAATCTCTGCAAAAAGCTGATCTTGCAGTTTTTTATCAATCTTAAGTACACCCATTAAGCGTAGTGCTAAACGTACTTGTTTTAAGTCACTTTCGCAGGCTTCATCAACACCGGGATATTGAACCTTAACCACAACTTGTTCACCATTTGGCAAAACTGCTTTGTGAACTTGTCCAATCGAGGCAGCAGCAAAAGGCTGTTCATCAAAAGATTTAAAGGCAGCGTTGAGCGGTTTTCCAAGCTCACGTTCAACTTGTTGTTGAATTGCTGCAAAAGGCATGGCTGGAGCTTGGCGTTGTAGTTTTGATATTGCTTTAGCAACTTCTGGTGGGAAGATATCTTTATACTGCGATGCAATTTGCCCAACTTTCATGACAGCACCTTTCATTTCGCCTAAGGTGTCTGCAATCTGTAGACCGATATCTTGAAACAATTTAGTTTTTGCAGCTAGTTTCTGTTCTTCATCCGCAGTCAGGTTTCGAATCGAGTTAGAAACGGTTTTTGTTGCAATGCTCGCGGTCATTCCTGCAAGTTTCATAAATCGTTTGCCAGGTGAACTTGCATTCTTTGCCATATCTTCGATACCTCGTTGACTACAACATAATATTGTCTAGTTTTGATCATAGGTGACAAAACTTAAAAAGCCTATATGAAATTGTTTATCGCATGTAAGAAAATTTTCGAAAAACAAAACGTTATTTTTAAAGTAAAAAATGTGAAAAGCTTTTCAAAATTCATTTCATAAACAAAGCTTTAATATCTATAAAGTCGCTGTTTTTTTAGTGCTAAGGTGAAGGACATGTTAAATAAGAAATAGAGACAATAAAAGTTATGACCAGTCTAAATTCGTCCTATGGGCGCTCTCAAGCGGTTCCTTTATCTGTATTCGAGCAGTCGAAAGATGCACATATTATTCGTTCTGATGAGGAGGCAATTGAGATTGCCAAGCAACTTGCTCAAGAGTTTGCACAAGAGGCATCTGAACGTGATAGAGAACGCCGTTTACCCTTAAATGAAATTCAGCAGTTCTCACAAAGCGGCCTGTGGGCCATTACAGTACCTAAGCAATTTGGTGGCGCACAAGTCAAGTATCGAACTTTAGCAGAAGTGATCAAAACAATTGCAAGTGTCGATCCTTCTCTTGCTCAGTTGCCTCAAAATCACTTGGCTTTTATTGAACATTTAAGACTAGATGCGAAACCTGAACAGCAACAGTTCTTCTTTAATTTGGTGCTAAGAGGAATTCGTTTTGGCAATGCATTTTCGGAAAAACACAGTAAGACAGTCGCGGAGCTCACAACTAAACTTGAAAAGACCGAACATGGCTATGAAATTAATGGCAAAAAATTCTTTGCAACGGGTGCTTTGCTTGCCCACTGGATTCCAATTGTTGCTGTAAATGAACAGGGGCAACCTTATGCTGCACTTGTGCCACGTGAAACATCTGGGGTCAATATTATTAATGACTGGTCTGGTTTTGGACAACGTACCACGGCTAGCGGTACGGTAGAGCTGAATCAGGTGCCAGTACGTGAAGAATATCTAGTTCCGATTTACCAAGCATTTGAACGCCCAACACCAGCAGGTGCTATTTCTCAGTTTATTCAGGCTGCAGTCGATGCAGGTATTGCGCGTGGTGCAATTGAAGAAACGATTCAATACGTCAAAAATCACAGCCGTGCATGGATTGATTCAGGTTTGGAAAAAGCCAGTGATGACCCTTACACCATTGCAAATATTGGTGACTTAAAAATCAAACTGCGTGCAGCAGAAGCGGTATTGGATTTGGCTGGAGATGCAATTGATCAGGCGATTGCTGACACCACCGAAGAACATGTAAACCAAGCGACACTATTGGTTGCCGAGGCAAAAGTACTCACTACAGAAATTGCTATTTTGGCTGCCAATAAACTTTTTGAGTTATCGGGTACGCGTTCTACTTTATCTGAACTCAACCTTGACCGTCACTGGCGCAATGCCCGTACCCATACCTTGCATGACCCTGTGCGTTGGAAATATCACATTGTCGGTAACTACTACCTCAATGGAGTTCAACCACCTCGTCATGCATGGAGTTAAATTGAAGAAAAAACAAAATTAGGAGAATAACGATGACAACAGCTCAAATTGAATTAGAAGAACTATCGGTCGGTGCGGATTATGAAAAGGTTGCAAACAGATTTCGTCCTATTTTTGAGAAAATTGCGCAAGGTGCAATTCAACGGGAAAAAGAGCGAATCTTACCTTTTGAACCGATTCAGTGGTTAAAAGAAGCTAAGTTGGGTGCTGTACGAGTACCCCGTAAATATGGTGGAGATGGGGTTTCATTACCTCAACTGTTCCAGCTTTTAGCAGAGTTAGCAGAAGCTGATTCCAATATTGTACAAGCTTTACGTGGTCATTTTGCATTTGTTGAAGACCGTTTGGTTGCTCATAAAGAGCACTCACAAGAGGTCTGGTTTCAGCGTTTTATACAAGGCGATTTAGTCGGAAATGCATGGACAGAAGTTGGAAACGTACAGATTGGTGATGTCGTTACACGTGTCACCAAAGACGCTTCGGGTAACTTGGTGGTAAATGGCGAAAAGTACTATTCAACAGGAAGTATTTTTGCTGACTGGATTGATTTATTTGCTTACGATGAGGTGAATGACCGTCATGTGATTGCTGCTATTTACCGTCATGAAACAGGTGTAAGTGTACTTGATGATTGGGATGGCTTTGGTCAAAAGACAACGGGCAGTGGTACTTTAAAAGTACATCAGGTTCATTTGCCAGCTTCAAACCTCATTCCATTTGACCAACGTTTTAAGTATCAAACCGCTTTTTATCAGGTGGTGCATCTTGCAACATTAACAGGTATTGCGCGTGCTGCAGTCGAGACGTTCAGTCAGGAAATTCGTGAACGCAAACGTATTTTTAGTCATGGTAATGGTGACTTGGTTCGTCACGACCCACAAGTTTTACAAGTGGTCGGTAAGGCCTCAGCTCAAGCTTATGCAAGTGAAGCAATCACCTTAAAAACGGCCGAGGCATTACAAAAGGCTTATGAAAGCCATTTTGCCGAGTCTGAAGTGAAAGAGCATCAGTTTAATGTAGATGCTGAGCTTGAGTCGGCACAAGGGCAGGTCGTAATTTCTAATTTAGTGCTTGATTTAACAAGTCAGTTATTTAATGCATTAGGTGCATCAGCAAGTAGCCAAACGAAACAACTTGACCGTTTCTGGCGTAATGCAAGGACTGTATCTTCACATAATCCGCTTATTTATAAAGAAAAAGTGATTGGAGATTGGGAAGTAAACCGTACGGATTTACCTTTTGTCTGGCAAATTGGAGCAAGCCCGCGGGCAAAGTCTGCATAAAATAAAAAAGCCGATATTTCATCGGCTTTTTTATTAGGTTTGACTTAGGCGCTTTGTATTTAGGTAGAGCCGTGAGAGCAGTAAAACACAGGCAATACTTAAACCAATAATTAAACCAAGCCATACGCCAGCTACGCCCCAATGGGTATAACGTGCCAAATAAAGCCCGATTGGGAAAGCGATCACCCAATAAGCCATTAGGGTAATCCACATTGGTGCTTGTGTGTCTTGCATGCCTCTTAAACAGCCGGCAGCGCTGACTTGTAGAGCATCCATCAACTGATACCCCATTGCGAACCAGAGCAAATACATGGCAACAGGTACAACGTCTATATCTTGAGTGTAAACCGAGACAATTTGTTCACGGCCTAGAGCAATAAAAGACATGGTCAATAGAGCAAAAAATACTGCTGTGCTTAGACCAATCTTTTGTACTTGGTACATGGAAGCCCAGTTCTTTTCACCATAATACGTCCCCACGCGAATGGTTAAGGCAATTGCAAGTGATAGCGGAATCATAAACAACACAGAAGTAACTGAAATAGCCACTTGGTGTGCAGCAATAAACACTTCACCTAATGGGCTAAGGACTAATGCACCTGTACTAAAAATACTTACTTCAAAGAACACTGCTAAACCAATTGGCAAGCCAAGCTTTAAAATTCTTTTAACCCAAGTCAGATTAATTTTGTCAAATCTACTAAAAATAGAGGTATTTCGATAAGCAGAAGCTTTATAAATATAGCCTGCTAAAGTGATCAGCATCAGCCATTGTAAAATGGAGGTCGCAAAGCCACAGCCTGCACTACCTAAGGCTGGAATTGGTCCTAAGCCATGCATAAAAATCATGTTAAGTGGGATTAAAACCACTAAGGCCAATAAGCTAATCGCGGTTACAGGACGTGGGTGGCCTAAAGCTTCTGAATAGCCACGTAGCGCTGCGTACATAGTTACGGCAGGCATACCTAAACCAATAGCATGCAAGAATAAACTTGCTTTAGGTCGTAAACTTTCTGGAACACCGAATACGTGTAAGAAAAAAGGCATAAGCTGCAAAATGAGCATAGCCATTACACCTAAAATGATGGCAACCCATAATGACTGACGAACAATCACAGGAATTTGTTCTGTATTTCTAGCGCCTTTTGCCTCTGCAACTAACGGCGTAGTGGCAATCATGATTCCACTAAACAGAAGCATAATCGGAACCCATAAACCTACACCTACCGCAATAGCGGCTAAGTCTGCGGCAGATAAATGCCCAGCCATAATGGTATCAATTAACCCGAACCCTGCTTGAGCAAACTGCGTAATTAAAATAGGTAACATTAAATGGAAGAGTTGTTTTAATTCAGCCCGAAACGACGTGACATTCGACACAAAAGGTACTCTTTATAAATATAAAAATGAAACTAGCGCTGCAAGGTGAGTAACACACCAACAAAGATGACCACTCCACCAAGAAACCGTTGCCATGTAACAGGTGTCTTTTCGGTGCCTAACCAGCCAAAATGATCAAGTAACATAGAAATGACCAATTGTCCAAAAACGACTAACCCTGTAAAGGTTAAAAAACCAAGCTTAGGTGCAGTATAAATGCTCATGCTAATTGCATAAACCCCAAGAAATCCTCCGGTCCAAAGAAGCCAAGGAATATTAGATATTTCACTTAAAGAGGGTTTTTCAGCACTTTGGAAGAACACCATAATGGCCAAGACAATTGTGCCTATGAAAAATGATAACAATGCCGCTTGTAATGGTGAGTGTAATTGCTCACGAAGCTGAGCATTGATTGCAGTCTGAAAAGCCATGGCAACACCGATTCCCATAGCTAAGGGTAAGATCAGGAAAAGTTGACTAGAGAATTTCATCATTTTTATCAATATTTAAGTATGTTTAAAAACAGTCTAAAGCAATTAAGGTATGTTTTCATAAGCCCATTGATGCAGTCATGTTAAAATAGAAATATTGTGTAAATTGGACCTTGTTCCTTGGCTGTATTAAACCCTGCTTCTGTTCCGTTATCTTTATATATCCACATGCCTTGGTGCGTGCGTAAATGTCCATATTGTGACTTTAACTCGCATGCGGTGCCTGATGGTGCGCTTTCTTCAGAACTCGAGCAAATCTATTTAAAAGCCTTAGTGGCCGACTTTGAAACTCAAGTTGAGATGGCACAAGGGCGTTCAATTCACAGTGTATTTATTGGTGGGGGAACGCCTTCACTTATTTCTGCTAAAGGTTATGCATGGCTGTTTGAGCAGCTTAAGTCATTACTTAACTTTGAAGATGACTGTGAAATTACTTTAGAAGCTAATCCGGGAACACTAGAACATGACCCGTTTGCAGGCTATTTAGAGGCGGGTATTAACCGGTTGTCGATTGGTGTACAGACTTTTAATACCGATCACTTGCAAAAGCTTGGACGTATTCATTCAGCAAATAATGCTATGGATGCAATAGAGCAAGCACGACAAGCAGGCTTTAAGCGAGTTAATATCGATTTAATGCATGGTCTGCCTGAACAAACACTCGAACAAGCACTTTATGATTTAAAGATGGCTGTAGAGCATGGTGCTACACATATCAGTTGGTATCAACTTACTATTGAGCCAAATACCGTATTTTTCCGAACACAGCCTGTTTTACCTCAAGATGAAGTGTTAGAAGATATTCAAGAGCAAGGCGAAGCATATCTAAAAGCAAATGGCTTTATCAATTATGAAGTGTCAGCTTGGCGTAAAGAGCAGCCTTCAGCTCATAATTTAAATTATTGGGAGTTTGGTGATTACCTTGCAATTGGTGCAGGTGCACATGGCAAAGTAACACAGTCAGATGGCGTCTATCGTTTCCAAAAGACTCGTTTGCCGAAAGACTATTTAGCTAAAGTTCCAGCAGAACATTTACAAATGAAAAAGATTGAAGCAGATGAACTACCTTTTGAGTTTATGATGAATGCTTTACGCTTAAATGATGGGGTAAAAGCCGATTTATATAAACAGCGTACAGGCTTAAGTTTAGATGATTTAAATGATGTGCTTACTTCATTACGGGCAAGGAAACTTCTGGCAGAGGACAGCACTCGTTTGGCCTGTACAGAGCAAGGGCATATTTTCTTAAATTCGGTACTCGAAGAGTTTTTATAATTAAATAGTCCTAAAGAAAAAGCCGCACGATGAGATGCGGCTTTTTTAATTTTAGCGGGTAGTATAACCGCCATTTGCGAAAATCGTCTGGCCCGTAATCCACCAACCATCAGTGACTAAAAAGCGAACGAGAGGCTCAATATCTTCAATTTTAGTAAGTCCACCTAAAGCTGAAGCTGATTTATGATAAGCGACTGCTTCAGCAGACTCTTGGCCATAAAAGAAGGGTGTGTCCATTGGACCTGGTGCAACAGCAGTTACAGAAATCTGGCGGTCACCAAATTCTTTCGATGCAGCGCGGGTGTAATGCTCAACAGGTGCTTTTAAACCTTCATAGGTTGAATAGAGTCCAGTATAGGCTGCAAGAAGAGAAGTCACGATGAGCCTGTAAATTATTTTGTGTAAGTTCCATTTTTTATAAATGATCTTTTAATCGATCATCGAACTGAATCGTAAACCAATTCATTGCTAAACGCCAATTTTGAATTGGCATCGTCCATTTCTTCGCAGCATTTGATGTTGCTAAGTAAATGACCTTCTTTACTGAGTCATCAGATGAAAAGATTTTCCTTTTCTTCGTTGAATGGCGTATTACGCTATTCAACGACTCAATCGCATTTGTTGTATAAATTGCATGACGTATTTCGGCTGGATAGCTAAAGATCGTTCGGATATTTTCCCAATTGGCCCGCCAGGATTCTCCAATTTTGGGATACTGGTGATTCCATTGATCACAGAAGATGTCTAGGGATTTTAAAGCATTTTCCTCTGTACTTGCCTGATAAATCGCTTTCAGACCCGACGTAACAGCTTTGTAGTCTTTCCAGCTTACAAATCTCAGGCTATTGCGTACAACATGCACGATACACAGTTGAATATCAGTATGAGGGTAAACAGAGGCTATCGCGTCAGGGAAGCCTTTTAATCCATCTACACAGGCAACAAGAATGTCCTGTACTCCTCGATTTTTTAGCTCTGTCATGACTGACAGCCAGAATTTGGCACCTTCTGTCTGAGCAATCCACATACCCAGTAATTCTTTTTGCCCATCCATATTGATGCCTAAAGCAAGGTATACGGACTTGTTAATCACATTGGAGTGCTGACGGACTTTGACAACAATACAGTCAAGATAGACAACAGGATAAAGGCTATCTAAGGCTCTATTTTGCCACTCAGTCACTTGCTCAATCACAGCATCGGTAACTTTGCTGATGAGAGATGCTGACACATCGGCATCGTACATTTCTTTGAAGAAGGCTACAATTTCCCTATTAGTCATTCCTTTTGCATACAGTGAGAGGATTTGGTCATCCATACTGGTGATGCGTGTTTGGTGCTTTTTTATAATTTGTGGCTCAAATGAACCTTCTCGATCACGGGGAATATCTAAAGCCAGTTGTCCATCTTGAGTTGTAATGGTTTTAGAACTAAACCCATTACGGCTATTTGAGCCTTTCTTGGGCTGATGCTTTTCATAACCGAGATGGTCTGAAAGTTCAGTATTGAGTGCAGTTTCAATCATGAATTTTTTAAAGACTGCTGTCATTTGGTTTAAGTCTTCTGGTGTTTTTAGACCTTTAGCCAATTCGGCAGCCATACTTTTGATTGTTGCTTCATCCATGTGAAGTACCTTTTGTAATTATCCTCTGAAGGATAAATGAAAATTAAGTACTTACACAAAATTTAGAACAGTCCC
>NZ_JAKTHZ010000004.1:0-1430 GCF_027854645.1 Acinetobacter sp. AOR41_HL
TCACCCTTACGCTGAGGGATTTCAACTGCCACGATTTCTTTAGAAAAAAAGCCTTTGGCTTGCGCGCTTGCGGTGCGTTGTTGGCTCACCAAGGCAAACTGGTCCTGATCTGCACGATTGACGTTAAACTGTTCAGCCACGTTTTCGGCAGTCTGGGGCATGGTGTCTACACCATACAATTCTTTAAGTTTCGGGTTAATGAAGCGCCAACCCATAGTGGTGTCTTCAATCTTCTGGCTACGGCCAAAGGCACTGTCTGACTTACCCATCACATAAGGTGCACGGCTCATGCTTTCCACACCACCTGCAATCACCAAGTTCGCTTCACCTGCTTTAATGGCACGGGCAGCAATGGCAATGGCATCGAGTGATGAACCACACAAACGGTTAATGGTGGTTGCCGGAACCTGATAAGGTAACCCAGCAAGCAGTGCTGACATACGGCCCACGTTACGGTTATCTTCACCGGCTTGGTTGGCACAACCATAAATCACATCATCGACCTGTTCCCAATCTACACTTGGGTTACGCTGCATGAGTGCTTTGATAGGCACAGCGCCAAGGTCATCGGTACGGACAGGTGCAAGGCCACCGGCATAACGGCCGAATGGAGTACGGATGGCATCGATGATATAAGCGTTTTTCATTCTAACTTTTGTCCTTTACTTCAGGCCTTTTTAGCCATTCTCCGTAGGTATTTCACGGTGGCGACATGGATGTCGCCTCGTTGCTCAGCACAACAGGGAGGTTGTGTCTGAGTAACAAAGGTTTTTGGTTACTTTTTAAAAAAAGTGACACGAATTAGCTGGTGGCATCTGACTTAAACAGATAAGACTCCGTTGTGATGCTTTATAAATTTTCATATCAACGAATAACATCACAGCTGTAATTTACTGTGATACCCATAGGTCTGTCGTATAAGCGATACCTTACTTTTGAAAGGTCAAAAGTAACAAAAACCTTTGTTGAACAGAGGAGGCTTCCATGCCTCCCTGTCCAACGGGCGACATCCATGTCGCCTGTCACGATAGTTACTGCTGTTTTAAATTTTAATCTTGAGTCGCATCAATCAAAGTTGCACCAGTTAAAGCCTGTAGCTCATCAAAGCTAAGACCTTTAACTTTCTCAACTACTTTTAAACCGTCTTTGGTCACATCAATCACACACAGGTCGGTGTAAATACGATCCACACAGTGTTTACCCGTTACCGGATAAGTGAGCTCAGCGACAATCTTTGGTTCACCTTGTTTGGTGACGTGGTCTGTAGTGATAAATACTTTCTTGGCACCAACTGCCAAATCCATCGCACCACCTACGGCAGGAATCGCATCCGGTGCACCGGTGTGCCAGTTCGCCAAGTCACCATTGGCTGCAACCTGAAAGGCACCAAGTACCGCTATATCAAGGTGACCACCACGCATCATCGCAAA
>NZ_JAKTHZ010000005.1:0-43913 GCF_027854645.1 Acinetobacter sp. AOR41_HL
CCGGCAACCACCATTAACCGTTTGTGTGGTTCATCACTCGATGCCATTGCCATTGCTGCCCGTGCCATTAAAGCAGGTGAAGCGAACTTGGTGATTGCAGGTGGTGTGGAAAGCATGAGCCGTGCACCTTATGTGATGGGTAAGTCAGACAGTGCCTTTGGCCGTAGCCAGAAGATTGAAGACACCACTATGGGTTGGCGCTTCATTAACCCGAAACTTAAAGAATTGTATGGTGTAGACACCATGCCCCAGACTGCCGAAAACGTGGCTGAACAGTTTAACGTCAATCGTGCAGATCAGGACCAGTTTGCCTTGGTGAGCCAACAACGCACCGCAAGCGCGCAAGCCAAAGGCTTTTTTTCTAAAGAAATCGTGGCAGTTGAAATCCCTCAGCGTAAGGGTGAGGCTGTTGTGATTGATACTGATGAACATCCACGTGCATCCACCACACTTGAAGGTTTAAGCAAACTTAAACCTGTTGTGAAAGCAGAGGGTACAGTTACTGCGGGTAATGCTTCAGGCATCAACGATGGTGCAGCCGCATTGCTGATTGCTTCTGATGATGCAGTTCAGGCTTACAACTTAAAACCACGTGCCAAGATCATTGCTTCAACAGCGGTGGGTGTAGAACCACGCATTATGGGTTTTGCTCCAGCACCAGCCATTAAAAAATTACTGAAACAAGCCAACCTGACTTTAGAGCAGATGGATGTAATTGAGCTCAATGAAGCCTTTGCTGCACAGGCATTGGCAGTGACTCGTGATTTAGGCTTGCCAGATGATAGCAACAAGGTAAATCCAAACGGTGGAGCAATTGCATTAGGCCATCCACTTGGTGCTTCAGGTGCACGCCTCGTGACCACAGCCCTAAACCAGCTTGAACAGACTGGCGGTCGTTATGCCTTGTGTTCAATGTGTATTGGTGTGGGACAAGGCATTGCTTTGATTATTGAGAGAGTCTAATCATGAGTCAGTTATATGCCAGCTTGTTTTACCAAAAAGACGTTACTGACATCTTTAGTGACTCATCCTTAATCGCATACATGATTCAGGTTGAAGTTGCGTTAGCCCAAGCGCAGGCACAAGTTGGCGTGATTCCTCAAAATGCAGCAAATACCATTGCCCAAGTAGCTGAGCATGCACTAGACAAGTTTGATTTTTCCGCTTTGGCGATAGCAACTGGTTTAGCTGGGAATATCGCAATTCCATTTGTAAAACAGCTTACAGCAATTGTTAAAGATGTGGATGAGGATGCTTCCCGCTATGTGCATTGGGGTGCAACCAGTCAGGATATTTTAGACACAGCTTGTATTTTGCAATGCCGTGATGCGTTGAGTGTTGTGGAAGCACACCTTCAACAGTGCTACACCACAGCATTACAAAAAGCTAAACAATATCGCCATCAAGTCATGATTGGGCGTACATGGTTACAGCAAGCTTTACCTATTACTTTAGGGCATAAGCTTGCTCGTTGGGCTTCTGCATTTAAACGTGATTTAGACCGTATACAAGCTATGAAATCACGTGTGCTCACTGCTCAGTTAGGCGGTGCTGTGGGTTCATTAGCTTCTTTGCAAGACCAAGGTTCGCTTGTGGTCAGCGCATTTGCGAAGCAACTGAATCTGACTGTACCAACAAGTACATGGCATGGTGAGCGTGACCGTATTGTAGAAATTGCAAGTGTGCTTGGCATGATTGTCGGGAATACGGGCAAGATGGCACGCGACTGGTCACTCATGATGCAAACTGAAATTGCAGAGTTGTTTGAGCCAGCCGCAAAGGGCCGCGGTGGTTCTTCTACTATGCCTCATAAGCGTAATCCAGTCGCAGCAGCTTCAGTACTTGCAGCAGCGAATCGTGTACCAGCGCTGATGTCTAGCATTTATCAAAGCATGGTACAGGAACATGAACGGAGTTTAGGTGCATGGCATGCAGAATGGTTAGCAGTTCCAGAAATCTTTCAGCTTTGTGCTGGAGCATTAAGCCGTACTAGTGAAGTTCTACAAGGTTTTGAAGTTAATGCTGAACATATGCAACAGAACCTTGAGTGTACCAACGGATTAATTATGGCAGAAGCTGTGATGATGGCACTTGCTCCCAAGATTGGCCGTTTAAATGCTCATCATTTAGTTGAAGCTGCATGTAAAACAGCGGTAGCACAAAACCAGCATTTGTTTGATGTTGTTAGCCAACTAGATGAAGTAAAAGGACAGTTTAACCAGCAAGAAATACGAGATATTTTCAAACCAGAAAATTATTTAGGCAATATTCAGCAACAGATTGATGCGGTTTTGCAAGAAGCACAAGGAGAGACAAAGTGAAACAGACTATTCATAATCGTCAAGGAAAACAGTTAGCAGTTTATACAGATGGTCTAAAAGATGCTCCTGTGCTTGTGTTTTCTAATTCATTAGGAACAGACCACGGTATGTGGCAACCTCAGCTGAATGAATTAAAAAGTCATTTTAATGTCATTACATACGACACACGTGGTCATGGTGAAAGTGATGTAATTAGTGACACCACATTGCAAAACTTAGCTGAAGATGTTGTTGATATTTTAGATGCCTTGAATATTGAAAAAGCTCATTTTTGTGGCATTTCAATGGGCGGAATTACAGGGCTTTGGTTGGGTATTCATCATCAAAATCGTTTTAATAGCATTACAGTTGCAAACTCGGCAGCCAAAATTGGACAGACTGAAGCTTGGTTAAGTCGTGCTGAATCGGTAGAACAAAATGGTTTAGCTGAGCTGGTTAAAACCACGCATACACGATGGTTCAGTGAAAAATTCGACTATCAACATAATATTGTTGCACAGACAACGATTCAAAGTCTGGCAAACACACCAGCACAAGGTTATGCCAATGCATGTCGTGCTTTAGCGTATGCCGATTTAAGAGATGAAATTGCACAAATTCAAATTCCAGTACTGCTGATTGCAGGAACAGAAGATCCGGTAACTACAGTAGCAGATGCCGAATTTATGCAGAAGGCAATTAAGAACAGCCAGTTAGCAAAACTCGAAGCATCTCATCTTTCTAATATTGAGCAACCACAGAGATTTACTCAGGAATTAACTAGGTTTATTCAGCAAATCTAATCGCTTAGTAATTTAAAAGGAATTGGCCTTAAGGAGGCAAATATGGCGTCTCAGGATTACGCTACACCAAACAAAAGCATCGATGCTCAAGCACTGATTAATGATGCTCCACTTAGTAAATATCAATGGATGATCGCAATCATCTGTTTCTTAATTATTTTTACTGATGGTATCGATACAGCTGCGATGGGCTTTATTGCACCAGCATTGGCACAAGACTGGGGAATTGATCGTTCTCAGTTAGGACCGGTGATGAGTGCAGCACTTGGTGGAATGATTATTGGCGCTTTAGTTTCTGGTCCGACAGCGGACCGTTTCGGTCGAAAAGTTGTTTTAGCTGTGGCAATGCTTGTGTTCGGTGGTTTTACTTTGGCATCTGCTTATGCAACCAACTTGGATAGCCTTGTCGTTTTACGTTTTTTAACCGGTATTGGCCTTGGTGCAGCAATGCCGAATGCGACCACTTTATTTTCTGAGTACTGTCCAACCCGCATTCGATCATTACTCGTGACATGTATGTTCTGTGGCTACAACTTGGGTATGGCTACAGGTGGTTTTATTAGCAGTTGGCTTATCCCGACCTACGGTTGGCATAGCTTATTTTTGCTCGGCGGCTGGTCACCTTTAATTTTAATGATTTTAGTGATTGTAGTGCTACCTGAGTCTTACCGCTTCTTAATTGTGAAAGGTAAGAATCCTGAAAAAGTTCGCAAAATTTTAAATCATATCGCGCCAACACAAATTCAAAATGCGACTGTATTTCATGTTCCTGAAGAGAAAACTGAAACAGCTCAAAAGAAAAATGTCTTTGGAATTATGTTTTCTAAGCCATATGCCAAAGGAACAATTTTACTTTGGGTAACTTACTTCATGGGACTCGTGGTTGTTTACTTGCTGACAAGCTGGTTACCAACACTTATGCGTGAAACAGGTGCTTCGATGGAGCGTGCTGCATTTATTGGAGGTTTGTTCCAGTTCGGTGGTGTGGTGAGCGCATTGTTCATTGGCTGGGCAATGGACAAATTCAACCCAAACCGAGTCATCGCCATTTTCTACTTTGCCGCAGGTCTATTTGCAATCGCGGTCGGTCAAAGCTTAGGCAACTCAACCTTACTTGCAGTATTAGTGCTTTGTGCGGGTATCGCCATTAATGGTGCGCAATCTTCGATGCCTGCGTTAAGTGCACGCTTCTATCCAACTCAGTGCCGTGCAACGGGTGTGTCTTGGATGACTGGTATTGGGCGTTTTGGTGCGGTATTTGGTGCATGGATTGGTGCGGTGCTACTCGGTAATGATTGGTCATTCACCGCTATTCTCAGTTTATTACTAATTCCAGCGACTGCTGCGGCTGTTGCTGTATTTGTTAAATCACTTGTTGCGCATACCGATGCAACTTAATAGAGGTCTATCACAATGAATGATGAACAACGCTATAAACAAGGCATTGAAGTGCGGACTGAAGTTTTAGGTGAAAAGCATGTTGGTCGGTCTTTGCAAAACCTAAATGACTTTAACCAAGATTTTCAAAATTTTATTAGCCGTTACGCATGGGGTGAGGTGTGGTCGCGTCCGGGCTTGCCACGTCATACACGTAGTTTAGTGACTATCGCAATTTTATTGGCACTGGGCCGTGAAGATGAACTACGCATGCATTTACGTGCTTGTTTCAACAATGGTGTAACCAAAGAAGATTTAAAAGAGCTGATCTTACACAGTTCACTCTATGCAGGTTTACCTGCTGCAAACGCTGCAATGCACATGGCTGAAGAAGTCTTTAAAGAGTTGGGAATAGAAGTAAACCCAATTGCAGCGAAAGAACAGGATTAAGGAGATAAAGATGTCACAACATAGCTGGGGTGCCTACGCCCAACGTAATACAGATGATCATCCACCAGCGTATACGCCAGGTTATAAAACAAGTGTATTGCGTTCGCCAAAAAATGCATTGATCTCTATTAACGAGACTTTAACTGAAGTTACTGCACCGCATTTTTCTTCAAATCTATTTGGTCCAAAAGATAACGATTTGATTTTGAACTATGCCAAAGATGGTTTGCCAATTGGTGAGCGTGTCATTGTTCATGGCTATGTTCGTGATCAGTTTGGTCGTCCTGTAAAAAATGCACTTCTAGAAGTATGGCAAGCCAATGCTTCTGGTCGTTATCGTCATCCAAATGACAAGTTTATTGGTGCAATGGACCCTAACTTTGGTGGTTGTGGTCGTACCTTAACAGATGAAAACGGTTTTTATATTTTCCGTACCATTAAACCGGGTCCTTACCCATGGCGTAACCGTATTAATGAATGGCGTCCTGCCCATATTCATTTCTCATTAATTGCTGATGGTTGGGCGCAGCGTTTGATTTCGCAATTTTATTTTGAAGGCGACACGCTCATCGACACTTGCCCGATCTTAAAAACAATTCCTTCTGAAGATCAACGTCGTGCATTGATTGCACTAGAAGATAAAAACAACTTTATCGAAGCCGATAGCCGTTGTTACCGTTTCGACATCACTTTGCGTGGTCGTCGAGCGACTTACTTCGAAAATGAATTGACTTAATCGGGAGCACGAGCATGAATAACTGGAATTTTCAGGAATTAAAAGAAACTCCATCTCAAACAGGTGGTCCTTACGTTCACATTGGGTTATTGCCACAACAAGCTGGTATTGAAGTTTTTGAAAACAACTTTAATAACCAGTTGGTTCAAGACCAGACAAAAGGTGAGCGTATTCGTCTTGAAGGTCAAGTGTTTGACGGATTAGGTTTACCGCTACGTGATGTGCTTATCGAGATTTGGCAGGCCGATGCAAATGGTATCTACCCAAGTCATGCCGATACACGTGAGCAAAAAACTGATCCTGCATTTCACGGCTGGGGTCGTACAGGTGCAGACTTTGAAACAGGTATTTGGAGCTTCAATACGATTAAACCGGGCGCGACAGCAGGCCGTAAAGGCTCAACTCAGGCACCACATATTGCATTAGTCATTTTCGCTCGCGGTATTAACTTAGGTCTTCATACACGTGTTTATTTTGACGATGAAGCTGAGGCAAATGCTAACGACCCAATTCTAAATAGTATTGAATGGGCACCACGTCGCCAAACACTTATTGCGAAACGTTTTGAAGAAAATGGTGAAGTTGTTTATCGCTTCGATATTCGCATTCAAGGCGATGACGAAACTGTATTTTTTGATATTTAAGAAACACCTAAGGCTACACCTGATTATTCAAGGATGTGTGTAGCCTTTTTAAGGATGAACTCTATGAACATGAAAACATTATTAAGCCTAAGTTTGCTTGTAGTCCCATTTTTTACAGCACAGGCAAATGCTGAACCTGTCGTTTTGGCTGCTCAAACACAAACTGCATCTACAGCTGTTAAAACGATTGTTCCGATTACCGCAAAAACCAAAGAACAAGCTCTGGCACAGGCTCAAGTGATTGCAAACACAGCAGATGCTGATTTGGCAGAGTTCCGTATCGATTTATTAAGCTTTGCCAGCGATACAAAACAAGTCATTGCCTTAGGTCATGAGTTGAAAAAGATTTTAGGCAACAAGCCATTGATTGCCACCATTCGTACGAAAAACGAAGGAGGTCAGCTTGAAATTAGTGATGCGGATTATGGTAAGACCTATCAAGCTTACTTAAAAAATCCGTTCATGGACTGGTTAGATGTTGAAATGTTCCGTGATCAAAAAGTAGTTTCAGAAATTGTTCAAAAAGCACATCAAAAGAAAGTGCTCGTTGTCATGTCTAATCACGACTTCCAAAAAACACCAAGCCAAGATGAAATTGAAAAACGCTTGTTAAAACAAGATCAAATGGGTGCAGATGTTCTCAAAATTGCTGTAATGCCTAAATCTAAACAAGATGTTTTCACTTTAATGAACGCAACTTTAAAAGTAAGTCAGCAGACCACTAAACCTTTATTGACGATGTCGATGGGCCAATTAGGTACGATTTCTCGTGTTGCAACTGCCAATATGGGCGGAAGTTATAGCTTTGGCATGATTGGTCAGGCTTCTGCACCGGGTCAAATTGATGTGACTAAGCTCAAACAGATTTTACAAACCGTTCAACCAACAAACCCATAAATCATAAGGATATGATGAAATGAATACATTACGTTTAACTACTCTTGCATTAGGTTTGATGGTTTCAGGAGTAGCTGCAGCACAAACTTATGTGGTTGACCGTTATCAAGATGATAGCAACAAAGGCTCTTTACGCTGGGCAATTGAACAAGCCAATGCAAACCCAAGCGAAGCTAGCGATATCTTGATTCAAGCAGTAGGCAAAGCACCTTATGCAATTAAATTAAACAGCCCGCTTCCTGAAATTAAAGCACCTATCAAAATTATTGGTACCCAATGGGATAAAACTGGTGAATACATTGCAATTGATGGTTCAAATTATATTAAGGGTGAAGGTGCAAAAGCTTGCCCGGGAGCAAATCCTGAGCAGTATGGTACCAATGTACGTACTATGACTTTACCGGGTTTTGTACTACGTGATGTCAATAACGTGACTTTAAAAGGCCTAGATATCCACCGGTTCTGCATTGGCGTATTGGTTAACCGTTCAAGCAATAACCTCATTCAACACAATCGTATTAGTAATAACTATGGTGGAGCTGGGGTCATGATCACGGGCGATGATGGTAAAGGCAACCCAACTGCAACCACGACTAATAACAACAAAGTCTTAGATAACATTTTCCAAGACAATGGTGATGGCTTAGAACTGACACGTGGTGCTGCTTTTAACCTGATTGCAAATAACCATTTTGTTTCTACCAAAGTAAATCCAGAACCATCACAAGGTATTGAAATCTTGTGGGGCAATGACAATGCTGTAGTTGGAAATAAGTTTGAAAATTATTCGGATGGCTTACAGATTAACTGGGGTAAGCGTAACTATATTGCCTACAACGAAATGACCAATAACTCGATTGGTTTTAACATGACGGGTGATGGCAATATTCTTGATAGCAATAAAGTGCATGGCAATCGTATTGGTGTTGCCATTCGCTCAGAAAAAGATGCAAATGCAAGAATTACACTGACGAAAAACCTAATTTGGGACAACGGTAAAGATATTAAACGCTGTGAAGCAGGTGGTTCATGTGTACCAAATCAGCGTTTAGGTGCAATTGTATTTGGAGTTCCTGCGCTTGAGCATGAAGGATTTGTTGGTTCTCGTGGTGGTGGTGTGGTGATTGAGCCATCTAAACTACAAAAAACATGTACTCAGCCAAATGAACAAGGCTGTAATGCGCAGCCGAATCAGGGTATTAAAGCGCCTAAGTTAACAGCAAATAAAGGTTCAGTTAATATAGAGGTAAATGGTTTACCAAACCAACGTTACCAAGTTGAGTTTTTTGGCAACCAGAGTACGACATCAAAAGAAGCTGAGCAGTATTTAGGGACTATAACAGTTGCCACAGACGCACAAGGCAACGCAAAAGCCAATTGGAAGCCAACAGGCAAAGTTGCCTCAATTACAGCAAATGTAACTGATCACTTTGGTGCAACTTCTGAGCTTGGGTTTGTGCAAGTTAAATAACAAAAAAATAAAGCGCCTCAAAACAGGGGGCGCATTTTAGAAAAGATAAAAGGGACTTGAAATGCCAAACGTAATCAAACTGAGTGTATTAACAATTGCTGTATTAGGTAGCCAATTTGCACTTGCGAATGAGCCGTGGTCACAAGACCGCCAATGGTTATTGGGTGACTGGAATGGTGAGCGTCAACAATTAGAGCAACAGGGTTATAAATTTACAGCTTCTATCATGAGCCAGGCTGCCACAAATTTAGATGGTGGCTATAACGACAGCAATACTTTTGAGAATGCTGCGCAGCTTTCTTTGGGTGCAACTTTCGATTTAGACAAAATTGCTGGATGGAAAGATACAACCGCGAGCTTAGTTGTGACTAAACGTGACGGTAATGCGCTTACTTTAGAGCGTATTAAAGACCCACGCTCTAGCCAACTTGGTAACGCACAAGAGATTTATGGTCGTGGCAAAATCTGGCGTTTATCTCAAGCATGGATAAAAAAAGGCTTTGCTGATAATACCGTACAAGTCAAAGCTGGTCGTATGGGAATGTCAGAGGACTTTAATAGTTCTCAATGTGAGTTTCAGAACTTATTGCTTTGTGGTGGGCAGTTAGGAAAATCAATTGGTTCAATTTGGTATAACTCACCAGTTGGTGTTTGGGCTGCAAACGTTAAATATCAGTTTGCACCTGAGTGGACTTTAGGTGTTGGCGTGTATGAGGTCAATCCAGACAATATTAAAACCGAATCAAACAGTGATGGTTTTAATCTGGATATGAATAACGTCAAGGGCGCTACTATACCGGTTGAACTTGCATGGAAACCAAAACTTGCTGCTTTCAATGGTTTACCGGGTGAATATAAAGTAGGTGCACTTTACTCAACCGCAGAAGCAAATGATATTAAAACTGCAGGTAAAGTTCATGACGGAAAACAAAGCTTCTGGATCAATGCACAGCAACAACTTAGCCATGCCGGCCAAGATCCGAAACGCGGTTTATATGTAAGTTTTAATGGTGTTGTAAATGATAAAGCAACGACCTTTGTACAAAGTACACAACAACTTGCACTTTGGTATAAGGGCCCATTTGACAGCCGACCAAATGATTCAATTGGTTTTGGTATTGCCAATTATGTCGTTAATGACCGTGCTAAAGATAAGCAGATCGTGACAAATGAAAGCCGTGGATATTATAGCTATGATCCGATCGCATCTAACTATATTCCAATTCAGGACGACGAACTAAACGTTGAATTGAACTATACCTATCAATGGTCTCCGGCCGTCATGCTGCGACCAAATATTCAATATATCCATCAACCTGCTGGTGTAAAAGAAGTTGATGATGCTTGGGTGGCGGGCCTGAGTGTAAAAGTTAATTTTTAACAATATTGATGGCTGGTTAGACATAGTTTAACTGGCCCAAATGCTTGAACTATTTGTGTTCAGTATATGTGGAGTAGGATCTATGTCTGAGTCAGATTCTAAGTTTCATATCTTATTCAAAATATGGTGTTTTATTTTAGGTCTAGTTTTATTGGCTACCGGTGTTTTTTACATTGTAGGTGGTGGAAAACTAGTATCACTCGGCGGTTCTTGGTATTTCCTTATCTCAGGACTGTTTATAACCATTTCGGCAATTAGTATCTTTCGTAAAAAAGCACTTGGTGTCTGGATTTTTGCAGTTGTTTTTATCGGTACGGTAATTTGGTCACTGATTGACGCTGGATGGGAATTTTGGCCGTTATTCTCGCGCTTAATGTTTCCTGCTGGTCTTTTTGCTGCGTTGTTATTTACCTTACCTTCAATTCGACGTTACCAATTTCAAAATGGTTCAGCATCTTCAGCATATGCTGTTGGTGGACTAGTTGTTGTTGGTATGTTGATTGCGCTTTACCAAATGTTTCAACCGCACCCGACAGTAGCAAGCTCAGGTCAAAAGCTACCTTTAGTGCCAGTTGACCCTGCTAAAAAACAGGTGAATTGGGAAAATTATGGTAATGATTCTGGCGGTAGTCGCTTTGTTGCTCTCGATCAAATTAATCGAGATAACGTTCATAAGTTAAAAGAAGCATGGCGCTTTAGAACAGGTGATTTTACAACGGGTAGCGGTAATGGTGCTGAAGACCAAATGACCCCCCTACAAGTTGGAAATAAAGTCTTTTTATGTACGCCGCATAACAATATTTTTGCAATAGATGCTGATTCGGGTAAACAGCTTTGGAAAGCTGAGGTGAACTCTAAGGCCGATGCTTGGGAGCGTTGCCGTGGTGTTGCATACTTTGATTCAACAAAAACGCTTGTACAACCAACTTTAGCTGGTGCAACTCCGGTCACTACTGTTGCGACCAACACAGCATGTCCACGCCGTGTATATACCAATACTCCCGATGCTCGTTTAATTGCAGTCAATGCAGATACTGGTGAACGTTGTGCTGACTTTGGTGTAAATGGAACAGTTAACCTGCTCGAAGGCTTAGGCGATGGAACAAAAGCTCCACGTTTTGAAGTGACTTCTGCACCAACGATAGCAGGTACTACTATTGTAGTCGGCAGCCGTATCGCAGATAACGTGGCAGCAGATATGCCTGGTGGCGTAATCCGTGGTTATGATGTGATTACAGGTAAACTCCGCTGGGCATTTGACCCTCGTAACCCTGATCCTAACCATGTTCTAAAACCAGGTGAAACGTATAAACGTAGTTCGGCAAACTCTTGGGCCGCTATGTCGTATGACCCACAAATGAATACAGTGTTCTTACCGATGGGTAGCTCATCTGTCGACATTTGGGGTGGTAACCGTAATCCGTTAGATCACAAATACAATACTTCTGTGTTGGCACTTGATGCGACAACGGGTAAAGAAAAGTGGGTATATCAAACTGTTCATAATGACTTATGGGACTTTGATTTACCAATGCAACCAAGTCTAGTCGACTTTCCATTAAAAGATGGTACGACTAAGCCAGCTGTTGTGATTGGAACCAAATCAGGCCAATTCTTTGTTCTAGACCGTGTAACTGGTAAACCACTTACTAAAGTGATTGAACAGCCAGTGAAAGCTGCGAATATTCCGGGTGAGCAATATAGTTTAACTCAACCACGTTCTGTTGAAATGCCTCAAATTGGTAATCAGACTTTAACTGAGTCAGATATGTGGGGTGCTACACCGTTTGATCAGCTCATGTGCCGTATTAACTTTAAGTCAATGCGTTACGAAGGTTTATTTACTGCACCGGGTACTGATGTTTCATTAAGTTTTCCTGGTTCTTTAGGTGGCATGAACTGGGGAAGTATTGCTTTTGACCCGACTCATCGTTACATGTTCGTAAACGACATGCGTCTTGGTTTATGGGTTCAACTCATTAAACAAACCCCTGAAGATATTAAGATTCAGGCGAGTGGCGGTGAAAAAGTAAATACAGGTATGGGTGCTGTACCAATGAAAGGTACACCATATAAAGTGAATAAAAACCGCTTTATGTCTGCTTTAAGTATTCCTTGTCAAAAACCACCATTTGGTACCATGACTGCAATTGATATGAAAACTCGTCAGGTTGCATGGCAAGTACCACTTGGCACAGTTGAAGACACTGGACCTTTAGGTATTAAGATGGGCTTAAAAGCACCGATTGGTATGCCGACTATTGGTGGACCGATGGCAACTCAAGGTGGTTTAGTCTTCTTTGCTGCAACTCAAGATTACTACTTGCGTGCTTTTGATTCATCTACAGGTAAAGAGCTGTGGAAGTCACGTATGCCAGTAGGTAGCCAAGGTACACCAATCAGCTATGTCTCACCTAAAACAGGTAAACAGTATGTAGTGGTTACCGCGGGCGGTGCACGTCAGTCTCCGGACCATGGTGATTATGTGATCGCATATAGTTTAGAGAAGTAATTAAACAGGGCAAAAGGATAAATTTTCTTTTGCCCTTATTTTTTTAATATCTTTTTTCTATTAGAGTGTTTGCGGAAATTCTATAATTTTAGTGAGATAGCTTTACCAAATAGTAAAAAAGTGCTTGAAGTTATTGCTAAACTTAAAATATACCTATAAATGTTTTATTCTGAACGCTAGAGATAGCCGAACTATTAAGCATTTTTTTATAATGTTTTACCTATAAATAAGATTAATAAATTTATTAAGTTTTGTTTAACTTAAGATTGTGAATTTTAATTAAAAATAAACATTATTAGCTTTTTAGGCTTGAAAAACATGTTTTTTTTGTTGGAAAAACAAGCGTAAATATATACTTATATTATATTTAAATAATGTATTGCATTACTATAGAATGGTTGGCGCAGGTTATTACTACCCAGTAATAATTTGTATTTCAGGAATTTAAGCTTTAATTGGCTTAAGGCTCATCGAAAGATGGGCCTTTTTTTATGTGCTTTGTATTACAATTTCTTTATAAAATTAAAAATAGCCTAAGTCTTATTAAATAAAGATATGAAAAATGAGTCTTTAATGACAATTTGGATCTGATTTGTTAGATTAAAGCCACTTGATAATAATAGGTGATGTAATGAGATTTTTAGTTCTTGCAACTTTATCCGGTTTGGCTTTAATGGGTTGTGCTTCTGTTCAGCAAGCACCTAATACACAAGAAACCATTCGTTATGCTTCTAGTCCATGTTTCGGCGCATGTCCAATTTATTCAGTAGAAGTGGCGCCTACAGGCTTAATTCGTTTTGAAGGTAAACAATATACAAAAACACTTGGTGTTAAAGAAATCCAAGGTAGCGTAAAAGATTATCAAAAACTTGCTAATGAATTAAAAACTTATCGTCCTCAAACAGGAACTCAATCTAAAACTGCGGGTTGCCAGCAAACTGCAACTGACATGTCTAGCTATTACATCACCTGGATTCAACCAAATGGTACAGAAACAAAATTAAGCCATTACACAGGTTGTATCTCTCCAGCAAATAATAGATTAAATAAAGTTATGGAAAAATTACCTGAACAATTAGGCATTAAAGATCTAATTTAATGATAAAAGCCCCAAAATCTTGGGGCTTTTTCTTGTTAAGAAGAATTATAAACTTAAAAGTTTTATATTAAGTATTTTTAAAAGAATCAGCGTATAATACAGATTACAAAAACATATATTGTTAAGAGTGGCTATATGTCAAATATTGTCTATGCTTTTTTGGGTGGTTTATTACTCGGCATCGCAACAGTTGGATATTTATATATAAATGGTCGTATAGCAGGAATTAGTGGTTTGATGGCACAACTTATTAGACCAACTAAAGATACTTTTAAAAGTTCTGCATTCTGGTTTATTGCAGGGCTCGTAATTACGCCTTTCATATACAGTTATTTTTATCAGCCCGACATTGAAATTAAAGCCAATTCATTTGCACTTATTCTGGCAGGGTTACTTGTTGGTTTTGGAACACGGCTAGGCTCTGGATGTACAAGTGGCCATGGCATTTGTGGTATGAGTCGGCTCTCAAAACGCTCAATAATAGCGACAGCAGTTTTTATGTTTGCTGGCATGTTAACCGTTTATATCATTCGCCATGTGCTGGGGTAATCTTATGAAAAATGTCTTTGCTTTTATATTTGGCGGTTTGTTTTCATTGGGGTTAATGATTTCTGGTATGTCTAACCCTGCAAAGGTTTTAGGGTTTCTAGATATTTTTGGGCAATGGGATATTAGCTTAATGTTTGTGATGCTAGGTGCTATTGCTGTGGCATTTATTCCGTTTCAAAGGGCTATTAAAAAACCAAAAACGATTTTTAATGAACAAATTCAATTACCAACGAATACACAGATTGACCAAAGGTTAATTGTAGGCGCTTTTATTTTCGGTATAGGCTGGGGAATAGCAGGTATATGTCCAGCGCCTGCCTTAACTCTTGTTGGATTAGGACATTTTGAAGCACTTTATTTTATTGTCGCGATGTTAGTAGGAATGTTTATTTTCCGAATTTTAAATAAAGGAAATTAAAGATATGCAACAACCTCTAGTAAAAGATTTTTTTGATGAAAATACCAATACTTTTAGCTATGTTGTTGCGGATTTAGCGACTCGTCAATGCGCCATTATTGATAGTGTGCTTGACTATGATGCCGCGTCGGCCACTACAAAAACCACTAATGCTGATTTAATTATTGATTATGTCTTGGCGCAAAACTTCAAAGTACAATGGATTTTAGAAACCCATGTACATGCCGACCATATGACTGCGGCTCAATATTTAAAATCTAAATTGGGTGGTACAGTTGCGATTAGTCAAAAAATCTCAGTTGTACAAGAAACATTTTCGGCTATTTATAATTTTGATTTTAAGAAATTTAATGAAAATCAGCCCTTTGACTATTTGTTTGAAGATTATGAACATTTCAAAATAGGGGAGATAGAAGCCTATAACATTCCTACACCAGGGCATACACCCGCTTGCTTAAGCTATGTGATCAGTGATGCTGTTTTTGTAGGTGATACTTTATTTATGCCTGATTATGGTTCGGCCAGATGCGACTTTCCTAAAGGAAGTGCTGCTGCACTTTATGATTCGGTACAAAAACTTTATACACTTCCCGACAATATGCGTATGTTTTTATGTCATGACTATAAGCCCGAAGGTCGTGATGAATATGTCTGTCAAACTGATATAAAAACTCAAAAACAAAGCAATATCCATTTAAATCGACGAGTTTCCAAAGATTCATTCATAAAAATGCGTCAGAAAAGAGATGCGACTTTGGCAATGCCAAAATTAATTCTGCCTTCAATTCAAATTAATATGAACGGTGGAAATTTTCCGGAACCTGAAGCAAATGGTATCCGCTATTTAAAAATCCCATTTAATTACTTTTAGAAATAGCCTAAGCATTCATTTCGATCATTTTAGGTTCTCAAATAGCCTAAGCAAAGTAAAATTAATTTTATGGAAATAGCCTAAGTAAGATTTAAAGAACTTGTCTTAAATCCCGCGCAGTCTCTTGCAATAGCGGCAGAATATGTTGAATTAAATATTCTTCAGTTGTTCTCATGGTTGGAGAAACAATATTTAAAGCTGCAACCACTTTAAAGTCTTGTCCATAAATCGGTACGGCGAGCGCATGAACTCCTAATTCGTGTTCTTCACGCGAATAACACCAATCTTGTTCTCTAATTTCTTTTAGTAACTCTAAAAATTTATCATTTTCGACATGCGTATATTTAGTTAAACGCTGAAGTGGATACTTTTGAAGCCAGTCCAATTGTTCTTCTTGGCTTAAATGTGCCAGTAAAATTTTACCCGCCGAAGTTGCATGGGCAGGCAAGCGGTTACCCAAGTGCAAACCATATGGATTTACACGGTCAGTTTGTTGGTGGGCAGCACTACGGGCAATTGTAATCGCTTCATAACCATCAAGTACCATCACCGAATAAATGAGAGAGGTTTGGTTGGTTAGAAGATTTAATAAAGGCTGAGATACTTTTGGAAGCTGAGCTGCACCTAAATAAGCTCCTGAAAATTTGAGAACTTTTGGAGTTAAATAGTAATAGTGGCCATCTGACTCAAGATATCCTAAATACTCTAAAGTTAATAAGTGACGTCTTGCTGCTGCTCGGGTGAGCCCGGTTTTTTCAGCCGCCATAGAAATGTTTAAACGATGTTGATTACTACTAAAGCTATCTAAAATCGCCATGCCTTTACCAATGCCAGCAATGTAATCTTCATGACGAATCGTTTTTTTGTTGTCCTGATTCTGGATTATCCGTTCATCTTTACTCATTACTGGTCCTTGTACGATAGAAGCTTAGTAGATCAATTTGCTTTACTGAAAAAGTTTAATAATTTCATGTCGCAAAAATTGATGCCTTAAATTATCCCTCAAATCTTCGTGCCAAAACATACCCATTTTAATATTGGTCATCTCAAAAGGTAGAGAATGGAGCTGAATATCAGGGCTATAAGATAAATGCTGTAAAATCATACGAGGCATGGTGAGTATTGCGTCGGCTTGAGCTCCCAAAACTTGTAACGCCGTTGAATAATTTTGACAGCGCATAAATACATTTCTAGAGATTTTTTGATGTTGGTTTAAATAAATATCTTCAAGTAAAGCGCCCGTACGGCGTGATGAAACACCAATGTGTCTACCACTAATGTAGCTAGATAAATCGACTTCTTTAAGTTGACTACAAATGATGAACTCATCTGTGACCAGCAGATCAAAGGTAATTTTCGGAGACAAGTATTGTTCTAGGTCAATCACGAAATCGAGCTGTTGTGTCGCCAAGTCCGCCATAATATGTTTTCGATCGAGTTTCATACTAACAAACTGCAAATCTAAATTAAGATTTTGAAAATGTTGAGCCAATCTTGGAAGAATAATTGGCTCAATTTCATCATGCACGGCGATTTTTAAGCTTTTTAAACTTGTTGGGTCGAACACATGTCTCTGTTGGCTAATATTTTGAATGGTTAAAAGTGCTTGCTTAACAGTTGGATAAATCTGTTCTGCAAAAGGCGTTGCAGACATTTTATTGCCTACACGTATAAATACATCATCTTCAAGTTGCTGGCGTAAACGCTGCAAAGCATGACTTGCTGCTGACTGCGTAATATTGAGACTACTTGCCGCATTTGAAATACTTTTTTGCTCATAAATCGCGATAAAAAGCGGATATAAATTGATATCAATTCGGTGAAAAAAACTTAAGTCTAGGCCATGGAGGTTATGAATATTATTCATGATACGTTATTTAATAAAATCATTTCATTCATATTAAGTTTCAAGCTATGTTGATGTAAAGACCAGATAATGATGTAAAGGAAAAAGAATGTTTGAACTCTCCAAGAAAGCTCAAGATTTTGCTAAGCGAACTAAAAAATTTATTCAAGAAGAAATAGAACCTGTCGAAGCAAAATTTTGGGAAGAAGTTCACGAGTTAAATCCAGATGGAAACTGGAAAAAATGGCAGTGGCCTGAGCTTTTAGAAACTCTAAAATCTAAAGCCAAACAGGCAGGCCTTTGGAATATGTTTTTACCCGATGAAAAACTCGGTGCAGGGTTAACTGTTCAAGAATATGCGCATATTGCTGAATTAACTGGTCGTAGTTTATTGGCACCAACCGTTTTTAACTGTAATGCACCAGATACGGGAAATATGGAGGTGTTATGGCGTTATGGCAGTGAACAGCAAAAACAACAATGGTTAGAGCCTTTATTGGACGGAAAAATTCGCTCAGTTTTTTGCATGACTGAACCAGATGTCGCGTCAAGCGATGCAACCAATATGCAAGCGACCGCACTCATCGATGGTAATGAAATTGTTTTAAATGGCAAAAAGTGGTGGTCGTCTGGTTTAGGTGACCCAAATGCTAAAGTCATTATTTTTATGGCCCATACTCCAGATGAAACTAAAGACCGCCATCATCAACACTCTATGGTTTTAGTACCGATTGATACGGCGGGTGTCGAAATTCAACGGATGTTACCTGTGTTTGGTGACTACGATGCGCCACATGGACACGGTGAGGTTCACTTTAATAATGTTCGAGTGCCTATTGAAAACTTTATTGGTGGAGCGGGTCAAGGTTTTGAAATTGCACAAGGTCGTTTAGGGCCGGGGCGTATTCATCATTGTATGCGCTGTATCGGAGCTGCTGAAAAAGCACTAGAGCTTATGATTGATAGAGGTATGTCTAGAACGGCGTTTGGCAAAGAAATTCTAAAACTCGGTGGAAACCTAGAGCGTGTAGCCGATGCGCGAGTAGCCATAGATCAAGCTAGACTTTTAACCTTGTATGCTGCTTATAAAATGGATACTTTAGGAAACATGGCCGCTTTAACAGAAATATCTGCAATTAAAGTAGTCGCTCCAAGCGTATTAGAAAAAGTAGTCGACATGGCAATTCAGCTACATGGCGGTGCGGGCGTTTCAAGAGATACGCCATTAACAGGTTTCTTTGCCCAAGCACGCAGTTTACGTTTAGCTGATGGCCCAGATGAAGTACATAAAGGCATGATTGCCAAATTAGAGTTGGCCAAACGTGGTTATGGTCGTCATAAGAAAGTATAAGTTTAAAGGAAAACAATATGTCGGTAATTGATATTGGCGGTGAAGTACGTGAAGGTGAAGAACTTGATATTGGGGCAGTTGAAAACTGGTTAAAGAACCAGGGTGTTGAGTTAGTTGGCCCAGCAGTCGTTACTCAATATACGGGCGGGGCTTCGAATTGGACTTATCGTTTAAAGTATGAAAATACGGATTTAATTTTACGACGTCCACCAAAAGGAACAAAAGCCAAGTCAGCCCACGATATGGCCCGTGAGTATATGGTGCAGAAAAACCTTGCACCTTATTATCCAGTACTTCCTAAAATGGTGGCACTTTGTCAGGATGAATCGGTCATTGGCTGTGATTTTTATGTCATGGAACGCATTGAAGGAATTATTCCTCGTGCAAAATTGCCGCCTGAGCTTGGCTTTAATGAAGAAGATGTTCATGAGCTTTGTGTAAACGTTATTGATAAACTCATTGAGCTGCATCAAGTTCCTTATGAGAACACACCTTTAGCTGAACTAGGTAAAGGTACTGGCTATTGTCGTAGACAAGTTGAGGGCTGGGATAAGCGTTATGAAAAAGTCCGCACAATTAACGTACCATCATTTAAATATGTTCGAAAATGGCTAAACGATAATATTCCTCAAGATTCTACAACTTGCATTATTCACAATGATTGGCGTTTTGATAATGTAATTTTAAATCCGGAACATCCAACAGAAGTGATTGGGGTGCTGGATTGGGAAATGGCGACCTTGGGTGATCCATTAATGGATTTAGGTAGTGCTTTAGCTTATTGGGTTGAGCCTACGGATAATATGATCTTCAGATCAACACGCCGTCAGCCTACCCATTTAAAGGGAATGTTCTCTCGCAAAGAAGTCGTTGACTATTATTTGCAAAAAACTGGTCTGGAACCTCAAAACTGGACTTTTTATGAAGTCTTCGGTGTATTCCGTTTAGCAGTGATCGCTCAGCAAATCTATTACCGTTATTACCATAAACAGACCCGAAACCCTGCATTTAAAGATTTCTGGATCGTGATCCATGCACTACATATCAGAGCCTTAAAACTTATCGCGCAGCAAAAATTGCAAGAATCAGAATTTGCTCAGCAATCTCTACAAAAAATACAGGGTATTTTAAGAAGATGACCACAATTTATCTGGTAAGACATGGACAGGCATCATTTGGTAAAAGTAACTATGATGAGTTGTCTGAAAATGGTGAAGCTCAAGCGACTTTATTAGGTCAATATTTTAAGAAAATATTGAAAGAACAACCTTATATAGTTGCAGGAACTATGCAGCGCCATGAACAAACTGCACAGCTCGCACTAAAAGAATGTTTTCCAGATGCGGTAATTCATCATAATAATTTATGGAATGAGTTTAACCATCAACAGGTTTTTGCCCGTTATGAGCCACGTTTTGAACAGCCTGAACTGTTAAAAGCCGATGTCACAAAAGAGCATAACCCTCGCGCGTATCTTGCAAAAATATTTGAAGGTGCGATTGAACGATGGACCGACGGAGATTTTCATCATGAATATGATGAGTCTTGGCCACATTTTAAAAGCAGAGTTGAAACGGCGCTACAGCAACTTTGTGATGAGTTGGCAAAAACCAAACCTCGTTATGCAGTCGTTTTTACCTCGGGTGGTGTGATTTCGGTAGCAATTGGCAAGCTACTTGAATTGAGCCCAAATCGAACTTTTGCTTTGAATTGGGCAATTACCAATACAAGCCTCACCACTTTACGTTTAGTTGGAAACGAAGCTCAGGTTTTAAGTTTAAATGAACATCATTTTATAAAAGCTGAGCGTCCAGATTTACTGACATGGATTTAAAAATAAGGATAAAGCATGGCAAAGACAATTTTAATTACAGGTGCAAGTTCTGGTTTAGGTGCAGGTATGGCGAATGAATTTGCAGCCAAAGGTTATAACTTGGCAATTTGTGCACGCCGTTTAGACCGATTAGAGACTTTAAAAACCGAACTAGAAAATGAGTACGGTATTAAGGTAATTGCGAAAAGTCTGGACGTTACCAATTACGATCAAGTTTTTGAAGTTTTTCGTGCCTTTAAACAAGAATTTGGCTATTTAGACCGAATTATTGTAAATGCCGGAGTCGGAAATGGTCGCCGTATTGGTAAAGGTAATTTTGAAATTAACAGAGCCACGGCCGAAACAAACTTTATCTCTGCTTTAGCGCAGTGTGAGGCAGCGATTGAAATTTTTAGAGCGCAAAATGCAGGTCATTTGGTGGTAATATCATCCATGAGTGCGATGCGCGGATTACCAAAACATTTATCGACCTATGCGGCAAGTAAAGCTGCAGTTGCTCACTTGGCCGAGGGTATTCGCGCTGAGTTACTAGATACTCCAATTAAAGTCTCAACCATTTTTCCGGGTTACATTCGTACTGAATTGAACGAAGGTGCAAAACATTTACCTTTTGAAGTCGATGCCAAAACAGGGTGTAAAGCTTTAGTCAAAGCGATTGAAAAACAGCCTGTAAAAGCGTATGTACCACAATGGCCATGGCTACCAATGAGTATTGCCATGAAAGTTTTGCCGTTAAAGTTGGTTAATAAATTAGGATAAAAAATACCCCCCAAATTTAGGGGGGTAATTTTTATTTAGAATTTTTTGGTGTAATTGACAAATAAACGATCTTCACCAAAGTCATTACCATGTTTAACGTTGTAGTCAATACGAATATATTGCAGGGCAAAGCCTTTTAAGAAAGGCTGCTGAAAGGCATAGTTCAGAATGATGTTTGATTCGGTTTCATGGTTTTTCTCACCATTAGCTGCTTTAAAGTCATGACCGTAAACATATTTCACCATTGCGTTTAAGCCCGGTACATAATCTTTAAAGTCATAGCCATACATGACATGGTAAGATTTTTCATCTTCTTTGAAAAAGCCCGTAGCATTCCAGTTAATGAAATACGTCTCTGGTAAGAAACCATCCGGTAGCGGATAAGCTGACTCTCCAATAATTTGTTGGTAACCCAAACCAAAGGTATGATTTTTTACTTTAACAGTTTCAAGTAAGCCTATGTTCTGGGCATCAATATTAAAAGTATTACCGTCATCTTTCGCATTGAAGTATTTAAACTTAGAAGTGAGGGCAAAGTTAGGCTGTTTCCATGTATGTTCAAGCCCTACATAGTGTTTGTTGTAGAGGTCTTCCAAATTACCAAAATAATATTCACCTTTTAAAGACGGCGTGAATTGATAGCGCAAGTCAATATAATTTAAGCCATCAGATTCTTTAGTAATTCCATTGGATGTGAAAGAAAACTTTTTAAAGTCTTCTTCATTTCGTGGAGAGACTTTTTCAACTCGACCAATTTCTGCATAGAGTTGATCTGAAAGCTGTGACTTAAGATTAGTGCCCCAATAGGAAGTGAGTAACTGACGGCTAGCATCGACTGCTGTTACAGGTAAATCTAGCCAGAGTTCGCCGACACTCAAAAGTGTTTTGTCATAACCTAGTTTTAAGGTGGCACCGTATTTTAAATAGTCGGATGCTTGAGATTGCGTTTCTTTATTAAAAGGCAAAACAGTATCTGCGACATGTTTGTCTGAACTTAAACGCACGGCGTATTGAACAGAAGCATCAGCTCCAATCGTAATAGGTTTATCTGCTATGACTAGTGGAGTGTCATGCATTTTCGATTTATAAAATAAAGATGCTGCCTGAGACCAACTACCGGTATCTTTAAGGGCGTCATTATCAAAATCGCGGTTGATATAGGCATTTTTTAAAATGAATTTCCATTCATCTTCAGGTTGCTGATTTGGATTTGCAGCCCATGAGCTGCTACACATAAGTATTAAAGTGGCAACAGCTAAAGTATGTGGTTGAAAGCGGTGAAATAATTCCATAATCCATTTCCAAGATATATGCCAGTCCTCGGCATTACGTATTGTGAAATATTGGTGTGTTGTTCCCTAAATTGTTTAAAGGGAACTCCTGTTTTTAGTGGCTGTTGCTTCAATTAATGTAATTTTTCAAGCTTCATGCTTTCACTAAAGGATTTACAGCCTTTAAAAAGTAGAGCTAAAGCCAGTACACAGGACAAACCACCCACAATAGATAAAGAAGAACCCACCATTAATGGATTGCCAAAAACCTTATCTGTAATAATTGCCACTAATGTTGTACCAACACCTAGTCCAATTAAGTTACTCACCAAAAGGAATAGGGCAGAAAGGCGTGCTCTAAATTGGTTGGGTGCTAACATTTGTAATGCTGTTGCCGAAATCACAAGCGGGAAGGAGGCAAAGAACATTGCAGGAATGAGCAAAGTTACTGAAAGCCAGAGTTGATCTGTTTGGGTAAAAAACGCAATTGGAATAATCAGGCCAATAATACCAATCACACCTGTGAACATCGGTGCATCTTGACGTCCTTTTTTAATAAACCAGTCGTTTAGCCATCCTGCACAAAACACGCCTAAAGTATTTGCAACCAGCAATATAGTGCCGAGCATATAGCCTGTTTCAGTCGGTGCGAGTTGAAACTTACGAATGTAAAATGCTGGTGTCCAACTAGTCAGACTGTAGAGTGCCATTGCATAAAAGGTAAAACCTAAATAATGACAAGCAAAAGTTTTTGCATGTTTTTTAATAAACTGAAGGCACTGTGTGAATTTAACTTGGTCAACTTGTCCGCTTTGGTTGAGTTGCTGGCCTTTACGTGCAGGGTCTTTAACTGTCAAAATAAATAACAAACCAATAATGATGCCGGGTAAGCCCACCACTAAAAAGGCAATTTGCCATGCTTTAAGTGCACCTAATAAAGGAACTTCAATGAGTGTCACGCCTTTAAGCAGGTTAATCACATAACCGCCAACTAAAAAGGCGATACCTCCACCTAAGAAAGCACCAATTGAATAGATCCCGACCGCGCGGCCTAGTTTGTCTTTACTAAACATGTCACTAAACATTGAATAGGCCGCTGGAGATAAAGCTGCTTCACCAACGCCCACAGCCATACGGCTTAGGAATAGTTGAATAAAGTTTTTACTTAAACCGCAAGTTGCTGTTGCTAAGCTCCAGACAATAATCCCGATTGAAATCAGTTTTGGTCGGGAAAAACGGTCGGCAATATAGGCTAATGGTAAGCCCATCACAGCATAGAATAGTGAAAAGGCAAGGCCATGTAATAAGCTAAATTGAGTATCTGAAAGTTGAAGGTCTGCTTTGATGGGTTCAATCATCAACGCCAGAATTTGACGGTCAATAAATGAAAATATATAGGCCAACATACAAAGTATGACCACATACCATGCATATGCATTGGTTTTCTTTTGTATCCTTTCAACAGCGATATTACTTTGGTTCATACACTTAATCCTTATGTATAAAACGCTTTAAAGAAATTGATTTCTAGCTTCTATTCATCCTCAAAATTTTTGATACGTCCCCATTTGAAATGAATAATGGAACGGCTAGAAATGATTGAATTTGGTTTGGTAAGGACCTTGAAGAAGAGGTCTTAGCACAAACGGAAATAGTAAGATTGGGTAGATTGTTGAATAATTATTTTCTTTTTATATGTAAAATTCCATTACTTGTTGAGTATGTTTAGATACCTAAAAAGTATGTTAAGTGAGCTACTGGAAGAATTTAATTAAATAACAATATGATTTTACTTATTTTTATTTTTGGTTAGACTTTTTATAGTAAGCAGCTAAAGAATGACTAGCTTTAACTGCTCTAGAGCCAAGTTAATTTAGTGCCGATGGAAATAATTAACTGGATGGCATGAGATCAAATAATTTTTTTAACTGAGAATTTAAATTGTGTAGCTCGTACTCTGAAAAAGCATTGAGGATCCCAGCTAAGGTAACCACACTAATTTGATTAATCTGTTCAACCAGCTCAACTCCTTTGGCCGTTAATTTCACCATTGAGATGCGTTCATCAGTGGTAGAGGAGTAGACTTCCACAATTCCATCTTCTACCAATCGATATACAGCCTTTGTCGCTGTCGTGAGTTTTAAAGTAGAAAGATTGGCAATGTCAGTGATACTGGCTTCCCCAAGCGCATTGGTACTTAAAATAATTTTACGGCGAGTATTATCAATGCCAAGTTTCTTTATAGATTTTTCAATAAGTTGTGAATATTTACCATTAACTTGGGAAACCCAGAAAAAGGGGAAGTTTTGAATACTCGACGGTTCTTTATTGGGAAGAAATTGTTCTAAATGATCAAGCATAGCTAAGCAATAACTTAGTAAAAAAAGGTAATCCTATTATAAACAAAATTTTGCATATTTCCCTGAACACACATTAGAAAAATTACTTGACAATTCCATTAAATTTTCTGATATTTTAATTAATGAATAAAAATACATGGAAAAGTGAATGAATATTATTAGCCAAAGTGTGCAAAAAGGAAGCGGCAAACTTAAGGTGATGGTGAAAGACACTATAGATATTCAAGGTCTAAAAACCATTGCTGGCAGTAAAGCTCTATTAGAAGTTGAACCCGCGCACGATGATGCTGAGGTGGTTAAAAACATCTTAAAAGCTGATTGCGAAATTATTGGTAAGACAAATTTGCACGAATTGGCTTTTGGAATTACAGGCATTAACCACGCTTTTGGTACACCTATCAATCCTAAATATCCTGAACTTATTCCGGGTGGATCTTCGAGTGGTTCAGCCGCGGCAGTTGCAGCAAAACAAGCTGACTTTACTTTAGGGACAGACACAGGCGGCTCAATTCGTATGCCCGCTGCGTGTTGTGGAGTTTATGGTTTAAAACCGACTTTCGGTCGGGTAAGTCGCAAAGGCGTATACCCGCCGTCAAGTTCTTTAGATTGCGTTGGTCCTTTTGCAAATTCAGTCGAGATGATTGAAAAAGCCATGCAAATTATTGATCCAACTTTTAAGCGGGCTGAATGCACTCGTACACCAAAACTTGCAGTGCTCGATGTCAAAGCAGATGAGGCTGTTTGGAACTGTATTTATCAAACACTTCAAAAAGCAAATTTAGAGACCGTTTTAGAAAAAGTTGAATATTTTGAAGTAGCTTATGATGCAGGCATGCAAATTATTAACTATGAAAACTGGCAAGCTTTTGGTGAATTAACCCAAACAGGCTTAATTGGTTCTGATGTAAATAATCGTTTATTAAAAGCGGCACACACCACTTTAGAACAAGTAAAACAAGCAGAAGTTGTAAAAGCGCAGCTGACAGAGGAACTCGATGCTTTATTAGATAAATATGATGCATTGGTTCTGCCGACACTTCCACAAATTCCACCAAAAGTTTTTGAAGCTGAAAACACGGTCGCTTTTTTGAACCTAACCGGTTTAGTTCGACCATTTAATTTATCAGGACATCCAGCTATTTCAGTGCCACTTGAAACCAGTGAAGGTTTGCCTGTGGGCTTACAGATCGTATCAAAGCATCAAAAAGATGAGCAATTATGCGCAATAGCCAAATTTTGTGTTAATGCAATGCAATAAATTACAAGGAGTTAGATGATGAATAAGTTGTCTAAAATGGAGTTTGCTTCTCAAGACCAAGCAGTTGACTTAGATGCTTTGTGCCAAGAAATTCGTGAGCGTGCCTGTGCAGGTGAATTTGATAATCAGGCCTATGTGAGCCAAGACATTATCGAAAAGCTTAAAAAAATTGGTGTTTACCGTGCCTTAGTGCCTAAACGTTTTGGTGGTGAAGAATGGTCACCACGGCAGTTTTGTGAGTTGATCGAAACTTTATCTAAAGCTGATGGTTCAGTGGGTTGGGTGGCAAGTTTCGGTATGAGCCCTGCGTATTTAGGAAGTTTGCCGGAAGAAACGCTGAAAGAGTTGTACCAAAATGGGCCAGATGTCGTGTTTGCCGGAGGTATTTTCCCACCTCAGCCTGCCGAAATTACCGATGAAGGTGTGGTGGTGCGCGGACGTTGGAAATTCTCAAGTGGTTGTATGGGCGCTGACATTGTCGGCGTGGGGATTTCACCGCTTAAAAACAATGAAATGCAAGGTTTACCACGTATGGCTGTGATGCCTGCCAACAAAGCCAAAATCGAAATGACATGGGACACTGTTGGCCTAAAAGGTACCGGAAGCCATGATTTGGTGGTTGAAGATGTATTGGTCGAAAAGAAATGGACCTTTGTACGTGGTGAACCTTCAAAACTCAGCGAGCCATTTTTTAAATATCCATCACTGTCTTTAGCGACTCAAGTATTAACCGTGGTGGGTATTGGTGTTGCAGCTGCCGCATTAGAAGAATTTGAAAAATTAGCACCGGGTAAAGCATCTATTACGGGTGGGGCAGAAATTGCAAACCGCCCAGTGACTCAATATGAGTTTGCTCAAGCTGATGCAGAGTTTCAGGCGGCAAAGTCTTGGTTTTATCAAACCATGGATATTGTCTGGAATGAAATTATTGCTGGTCGTGAAGCAACTGCTGAACAAATTAGTGATATGCGTTTGGCATGTACCCATGCAGCTCGCGTTTGCGCCAAAGTGACCCGAAAAATGCAAATGCTCGCGGGTATGACAGCGATTTATACCAACAATCCATTTAGCCGTTTTGTAAATGACACCAATGTGGTGACCCAACATGCCTTTATGGGTGATGTAACTTTACAAAATGCAGGTTTAGTCAGTTTCGGGTTAAAGCCAACCCCAGGTTATCTATAAGTTTAAATTTTTAAAAAGGAATATTGAGATGGAAGCTAAAAAACCATTACGCGTGTTGTTTTGCATGGGTATTAACCAGAACTTTTTTGATGCAGAACCTGCTGAAGCAAAAGCGGTTTGGGCAGCATTTGGTGAAATGTGGAATGGCATTCATGACCTACCTGGTGTGCATGTTTTTGGGAATCTTGATGATGACCAAAGCATGGTGGGTGCAAGTACGGGCTGGCCTTGGACCACTTATTTGCTTGCAGATGTTCCGGATATTGAGACAGTACATGCAGCTTGTAACTTGTTTAGAACGACCGTGGTGGGTGAAGGGCCATACAAACTTTGGAAATATTGCAAAGTTGAAGCTCGTGTTGGGCGTGAATTGATTATTCAACGTTAAGGCGACCGCAATGACTGACAAAGTGAATATTGCAGAAATCATAGAACGGCTAGAACAGTTGGAAGCACACAATGCTATCCGTAACTGCATAAACCGTTATATGGAAATCTGCGACGAGCTCAATGCAAATACAGATCTTTATGAGTTGATGAATCTTTTTGATCAAGACTGTATTTGGGAAGGTATTGGTGACAAATATGCCAAATCCTTTGGTCGCTATGATTCTTGGCAGTCTATTTATGACATGTTCAAACGCTATACACAAAAAGAATCTCACTTTGTCATGAATGCACATTTTGTAAATTCAGAACAAATTTATGTAAATCAAAATAATGCAAATGCTTCATGGCTGATGTTGCAAACTTCAACTTTTCAAGATGGCCGTAGTCATCTAAATGCGGCAAAGCTCAAGGTGAAGTTTAAAAAGCAAGCAGATGGAACATGGAAAATTAAATATTTCCAAACACAGAATATTTTCAGTCGTCCGGTATCGCATTGGCACAGTGAAGCCGAGTTGCCGGTACCTTCCCAGGAATGACCCAGGACATATTTAAAAGGACTATTGATATGAACAGTATTATCCCAACGCATAACATTGGCATTGATTACGATGCTTTAGTTAAAAGTGACCGTGCCCATACTTCTCTTTATAAAGATGAACGCATTTTTGAGGAAGAGATGGAAAAAATCTTTTATAGCACTTGGGTGTGGGTTGCGCATGCCAGCGAAATTCCGGAAGGCGGAAGCTATAAAACCATTAACATTGGTAAACAGCCTGTGGTTGTGGTACGTGACCGTAAAAAGAAAGTCCATGTACTTTTAAACCGTTGCCGTCACCGTGCAGCAACCGTATGCGAACATAAAAAAGGAAAAACTAATAGTTTTGTATGTCCGTACCATGGTTGGAGTTATGCACTTGATGGCAGTTTACGTGGTGTGCCATCTCCAGAAAGTTACGGCGATTGTTTAGATAAGTCAGAATTACCGTTGGTGAGTCTACGTGTAGAAGAATATAACGGCATGATCTTCGCTTCATTTAAAGAAGACATTCAACCGCTTGAAGAGTTCCTTGGACCAGCAAAAAAATGGATTGACCTGTTTATGAAACAAGGCGCGGGTTATCCAATTAAAGTGTTGGGTGAACACCGCTTCCGTTTTCCGGGTAACTGGAAAATCCAGCTTGAAAATACCACCGATGCATATCATTTCCCGTTGGTGCACAAGTCATTCTTAAGTTCTGTAGATAAAAAAACCGAAGAACTCTTTAACTTTGAAAACCAGCCGGGCTTTGTTGAAGACTTAGGCAACGGTCACAGTGTCATGGTGATGATTCCTGAACTGGTCGATTTAGAAGAAGACTTAATGGAGCGACCAATTCAAGAGCGTTTCGAAGACTTGGCTCAAGCTTTGCGTGACGAAGGCCATGAAGAGTTAGAAGTACGCCGTATTGTTCGAGCAGTGGGTGGTTCTGGATTTAACTTAAATTTATTCCCAAATATTGCATGCTCAATGGCGTTCTTCCGTGTCTTACAGCCAATTTCAGTCGCTGAAACAGAGATTCATCACTCGGTGATTACGATGGATGGCGGTCCACAAATTGCCAATCAATATCGCTTACGTTTGCATGAACATTTCCAAGGCCCATTTGGTTTTGGCACGCCAGATGACTCTGAGGCTTGGGAACGCGTACAACACGGTGCCAATGCCGGTAATGATTTATGGATCATGCTCAACCGCGGTTTACCGGGCGAAGTTAAAACCGAAGATGGCTTAAAAAGTGATGTCAGTGCTGAAACAGGTATGCGTGCAGCATATCAGCAATGGAAAAAGATGATGACAGCTTAAGGAGAGAGCAATGAATATGAATCTGCAATTATTAAATGAAGTCACTGCTTTCATCTGGGCTGAAGCAGATATGTTAGATCACAGTGAGTACCGTGAATGGCTCAATTTATGGAATGAAAAAGGTGTTTATATCATTCCGATTGACCCGAACCTCACAGACTACGAAAACAACTTAAATTATGCCTATGACGATAATCATATGCGTAAGTTACGTGTAGAACGACTCGAAAATGGTGAGGCAATTTCTACGGCACCGAAAGCGAATACGGTACGCAGCATTTCGCGAGTACGAGTGATTCAAGATCAAGATGATGAAATCGTTTTACGCTGCGCTCAAAACCTGCGTGAATTTCGTAAAGAAAACCTCAAGCATTACACGGCCGATATTACGTACCATCTAACCCGTGATGCCGATACTGGTTTTAAGATTAACCGTAAAATCATTAACTTGGTTAACTCAACCGATACCTTAGCTGGTATTAGCTACATTCTTTAGGAGCGGTAACATGAAACAGGTTGTTTTAGTGACAGGTGCTGCTTCTGGACTCGGTAATGTGATTGCTGAATATTTTGCGAGCCAAGGTCATCAAGTGATTTTGTCGGCAAGTACGCTTGAAAAAGCCGAAAATGCCAAAGCACAAAGTCAGTATGCCCAAAATATGCTTCCTTTAAAGCTGGATATTTCGGTAGAGGCAGATTTTCATGCAGCGGTGCAATGGATTGAAGAGAAATTTTCTAAACTTGATGTGTTAATTAACAATGCTACCGTCACTAAAGCAACACCCGTATTAGAAATTACCGCAGCCGATTTTGATTGGGTGACCCAAGTTAACCAACGCGGCACCTTTCAAGCTTGTCAAATTATTGGTCAATACATGGCCAAAAAAGGTTATGGACGCATCATTAATATGGCGTCTTTGGCGGGACAAAACGGCGGTACTGCAACGGGTGCACACTACGCGGCAACCAAAGGGGCTATTGTGACGTTAACCAAAATTTTTGCCAAAGAGTTTGCGGCAAAAGGTGTTACGGTCAATGCGATTGCACCGGGACCAATGGAGTCACCAATCGTTCATAGTGTGGTGCCAGACGAAAAAATGGAACAGTTCATCCAGAATATTCCGGTTAAGGCCTTAGGAAGTATGCATTTTATTGCTGAAACTTGTGGATTGCTTGCGAGTCCAAATGCAAGTTTTGTGACTGGTGCAACATGGGATATTAACGGTGGTTTATTCATGCGTTAAGCCAATCGCTTAACCATGAAAAGGGAGTTAAATCATGACTACACTTTATGACGTTGTCGTTAAAAATCGCCATGTGGAAGGTGGAAATATTGCAGTTATGGAGTTTGAATCTGCAACTTCTGCTGCATTACCAAAGGTTGAACCTGGTGCACATATTGATGTGCACTTACCGAATGGTATGGTGCGCCAATATTCGCTTTGCCAAAATCCAAATGACGAAGGTAAGTTTCGCCTTGGGATTTTACGTGATCCTGAATCACGTGGCGGCTCGATTTCTGCATTTGATGAAATTAAAGATGGTATGCAAATTCAGATCAGTGAGCCGAAAAACTTATTCCCACTTTTAAAAGCTAAACACAGTGTATTGATTGGCGGTGGAATCGGGATTACGCCATTAATTACGATGGCATATCAGCTTGCACATGAAGGTGCATCATTTGAGCTTCACTACTGTGGTGCTAGCCCTGAAAAATGTGCGTTTGTTGATGAAATTAAAAATGGTGAGTTAGCAAAATACACAACTTTCCATTTTAAATCCGAAGGCGCAAGCCACAGAGCATTTTTTGAATCTGCCATTAAAGATATTGACCTAGAGAGTCATATTTATACCTGTGGTCCAGTCGGTTTCATGGATTGGGTGATTAACCTCGCCATGACTCACGATTTTCCTGAGCAGCAAATCCACAAAGAGTATTTCCAAGTCGAAACTGATACCTCGGGAGATTCATTTGAGGTGGTGGCTGAGCGTAGCGGAAAAATTATTATGGTTGAAGCTGGCGAAACCATTTTGCAGGCTTTGGCTAAAGAAGGCATTGAGATTGAAATGTCTTGCGAGCAAGGTGTATGTGGAACCTGCATGTGCGATGTGATTGAAGGCGAACCTGATCATCGAGATGTTTATTTTACTGATGAAGAAAAAGCCAGCAATGAACAAATATTGGTGTGTTGTTCGCGCTCTAAAACACCGAGATTAGTTTTAGATATCTAATGCTCTCGCGATTTATATGGATGTAAGAGAAGGTTTAGGAGAAAGATGATGAATGTATTACAACAAATAGATGAGTTTACGGTCGATCCACTACAGTTCCGACGGGCATTAGGAAATTTTGCGACAGGCGTTACCATTGTTACTGCACAAAATGCACAAGGTGAGAAAGTCGGTGTAACTGCAAATAGTTTTAACTCGGTATCGCTCGACCCACCACTTATTTTGTGGAGCATTGATAAAAAATCTTCAAGTTTTTCAGTATTTGAAGAAGCAACACATTTTGCTGTCAATATTTTATCGGGCACGCAAATTGAGCTGTCTAATAAGTTTTCGAGACGCAATATTGATAAATTTGCTGACACAAATTTTCAACTCGGTGCAGGACGCGCACCCATTTTAGAAAATTGTTCTGCAGTGTTTGAGTGCGAACGTTATCAAGTGATTGAAGGTGGTGACCACTGGATTATTATTGGTAAAGTAGTCCGTTTCCATGATCAAGGCCGAAGCCCGCTGGTTTACCATCAAGGTGCATATTCTTGTGTAATGCCGCATCCAAGCCTTCAAGTTAAACAAACTGAACAGAGCGGTGTAGACCAAACACATTATGGGCATTTATATAATAATGTCTGCTACTTAATGAGCCGTGCTTTTAAAGCTTATCAAACTGACTATATTCCAAAGCAAATGGCTTCGGGTTTCCGTATCAGTGAATCACGTCTCTTACTTGTTTTGGCAAGTGGTACTGCCTCAAGTAAAGAAGATTTACCTAGAGATATTGCTATGCCAATGCAAGAAGTTGAAAGGTCGGCTGAAATTTTAAAATTTGAAGGATTGTTAGTTGATCACGATAATTTGTACGCACTGACAGAGAAAGGTAAACAAACGGCGCAGTATTTGTTTGATATTGCCGACAGCCACCAAAATGAAGTGTTTAAAAAATATTCTGATGAGCAAAAGGATATTTTTATAACCATGCTGCGAGACTTTGCAGGAGTAGCATAAGCCCCATTAAGCTGATAAATTGAATTGATTTATCAGCTTCTTTACATCTAGCTGACTATCATCAAAACAATTCCAAGGACAAGGAATTTTTGGCACACAATTTGTTTATCAATAAAACAAGATTGCGAATAAGCCAAGACAGTGCACCACCATAAACGCAAAATTTTGAGCGGTGGCATATGTATAGAGAGGTAAGGGATGAACCAGTATGTAAGCGATGCATTACTCACATGGACGCACCATATTAAAAGTGTGTGCGGCAATTTTGAAACCGATTTTGACGGAACCCGTAATCTATTCATCGGTGAGGTCCAATGCTTTTTACTGGGCGATACCGAAATTGCTTTTATTAAAAACAATGCCAATAAAATAGTCCGAAAAGCCGATGAAATCGATCGAGTGAATAATCGTTTTTGTTTTTTGATTTTGCAGTATTCGGGAAAAATGCTGCTCGAGTATAAAAATGAGACTCTAAGTCTGAATGAAGGCGATATTGTGTTGGTCGACCCGGTCGAAACTATTTCAATGTATCCGCAAGGATTAGTCAGCCAGATTTCAGTCCATCTGTCGCGTGAAAAATTACTGAAAGAAAATATTAGTACCGAATATTTTGGAAAGCTTATTACTCAAAATATGAGTGGTTTTTTACTTAAAAATATTTTGAAAAATATGTCTGCTGAAAACATCAAACTTTGGTATGCAACCGAAGATGGTAATGCTTTTGAAGATGCGTTAATTGCTTTAATCAAACCCACAATTAATTATAAAAATATAAATAGCTCCAATAACCTGATGGAAAAAGCCGAGCGCTATATTATAGAAAACTTAGCAAAACCAGATTTAACACCTAAATTAATTGCAGAGCATATTGGAGTGTCACTGCGTCATCTCTACCGTTTATTCCTTCAAGAAAATTTATCTATTAATAAATATATACAGCTCAAACGCCTAGAAAAAGTCAAAGCAGATTTGCTTGATAAAAAGAACAAACAAAGCTCAATTACCCAAGTTGCCTTGAAATGGGGTTTTTGGGACGGTGCTCATTTTTCAAAAATCTTTAAAAAGACCTATGGTATCTCTCCTAAAGAATTTAGAGAGGGTATATCAGTTTAAATTTTTAACTCTCAATGTCATTTTTAGACAAGTTCGACGTCATTCTTGAACAAGCTAGCCCAATGTAACTGTGTTGAAATTAAATTCATTAGAGCAGGTTAGATAAGCTTAATAACCATAGAACTATTAAGTTGGTCTAATGAATTTCACTCACAGGAAAGTGCATTTTAACTGTCTGATTCAGATAGTTCAGGGATAGATGAAAAGGATGAAACCAATGCGTAAACAACGATTATTGAATGACATACAAAAAATACTGGCACTTAACTTATCAATCGCTGCAAGCTTTTGGGGACTCAATACTCAAGCGTTTGCGCATGGTGGCAAGGCCGACATGGTCTCACTTTATCAGAACATGAGTGAGCAAGGCGCTAAAGTTGTTAAAGATGACTTTACCAATACCTATACAATTACCAAAGGCTCTATAGTGGTGAGAGCCAAGCCAAACTCAAATCAAGTTTTAGTGAATGGCAAACCTTTAAAACTCAGTGTCCCTTTATTAATTAAAGATGGTAAACCTGTTATTGGAAAAGATTTTTTTAACGAAGTCTTCCAGTCGGGGTTAGATCAAACTTTTAAAGTTGAAAATACCTTTCACCCGCTCAATAGCTTAAATTCTGATGAAATCAAAAAGACATTTGATGTAATTAACCGCTCGAAATACGCCTATAAAAATATGCGTTTTGCCGAGTTAAAGCTTAAAGAACCTGAAAAAGCCAAAGTATGGGATTACTTTATTAATCATAAAGATTTTAAAGAAGATCGTATTGCCTCATTTATTTTATTAAAGGGCAATCAAGCGATTGAAGGTGAAGTTAATCTTAATACTCAACAAGTCACAAAATGGAATGTACTTAAAGATACTCACGGTATGGTGCTGCTAGATAATTTTGAAGCTGTACAACGTGTAATTGAGACAAGTAAAGAATATCAGGAAGCTTTACGCAAACGCGGCATTACCGATGTGAAGAAAGTGATTGCTACACCGCTAACTGTTGGATATTTTGGCGGTAAAGATGGGCTTGATAAACAACTCAACATATTAAAAGTCGTCGCTTACCTTGATGTAGGAGATGGTAACTACTGGGCACATCCTATTGAGAACCTAGTTGCTGTAGTCGATTTAGATAAAGAAAAAATTATCAAGATTGAAGAAGGCGCAATCATTCCTGTACCGATGGCAAATCGGCCTTATATATCGAATAAGCCCGTAGCAAGTAAGCTAAAACCACTCAATATTACTGAACCTGAGGGTAAAAACTTTAGCATTACTGGTCAAACCATACATTGGGGCAACTGGTGTTTGCATGTGGCGTTAGACTCTCGTGTTGGCTTACAGCTTTCAACCGTGACTTATAAAGATAAGGGCGTAAAGCGTAAAGTCATGTATGAAGGTAACCTTGGTGGAATGGTGGTTCCATATGGCGACCCTGATATTGGTTGGTACTTCAAATCTTATTTGGACTCTGGCGAATATGGGATGGGAACACTTACCTCATCTATTATTCCGGGAACAGATGCACCCGACAACGCTGTTTTACTTGATGCCGTGATTGCAGACTATAAAGGCCAGCCTCAAGTAATTCCAAATGCCATTGCTGTGTTTGAACGTTATGCCGGACCTGAATATAAACATCACGAAATTTTTGGTAACCAAGATGCCAGTGAAGCACGCCGTGAACTTGTCGTGCGCTGGATTAGTACGGTTGGAAACTACGATTACATGTTTGACTGGGTATTTTCCCAAAATGGTGTAATTGGAATTAATGCGGGTGCAACGGGTATTGAAGCTGTTAAAGGCGTTAAATCACGCACTATGCATGACAGTACTGCCAAAGAAGACACCAAATATGGAACTTTAATTGACCATAATATTGTCGGTACAACGCACCAACATATCTATAACTTCCGCTTAGACATGGATGTAGATGGGGAAAACAACAGCTTTATGCATATGGACCCTGTAGTGAAAGCCAACGACAAAGGCGGTGTTCGTACAAGTTCAATGCAAATTGACAGTAAAGTCATTACGAATGAGCAAAATGCAGCTGAAAAATTTGATCCGTCTACCATTCGTTTACTCACGAATTTCAATAAGGAAAATAAATTAGGTAATCCGGTTTCTTACCAACTCATTCCTTTTGCAGGTGGAACACATCCTGTTGCGAAGGGTGCCAATTTTTCTAAAGATGAATGGTTATTTAAACGTTTGAACTTTATGGATAAGCAAATTTGGGTGACTCAGTACAATCCGGATGAACGCTATCCTGAAGGGAAATATTCAAACCGTTCAACTCATGATACAGGCTTAGGACAGTTCATTGGTAACAACGAAAATATCGAAAATAAAGACCTTGTGGTCTGGATGACAACAGGCACAACCCATGTGGCACGTGCTGAAGAATGGCCAATTATGCCGACAGAATGGGTTTATACCCTAATCAAACCTTGGAACTTCTTTGACAACACCCCGACTTTAAACTTGGGTGAAGACGAGCAAAGCACGCAGCACGACCATCACTAAAGACCAAGATGAACGAGGGTGGGTAACGAATCGGTTACCCACACCTGAGCACGGTTAAGCCGTTCGCAAAAAAGGAATTTCTCAATGAAAAATTTATTTTCTCAGGTTGTGAGAGGGACTCTCTTTGTCTCATTTTTTTCAACTGTGCATGCTGGTGAGCTTGAAATTAAACCGACTTTGGAAGCAACTTTTGGAGCTTTTAGTAGTGGTAAAAGCTATAACGGCGAAAACCTAGATGATAAAAGAATCAATTGGCAAGAAAGTCATCTTAAATATGGTGCTAAAGGACAATACACCTTTAAAAACAATCAGCTCTATGCAAGCTTAAGTGGCATTAGCTCGGCAACATTTGGTGATGGCGACGCAGGCCAAAATAGTAATGGCAAAGAACATAAAACAGATGTAAATGAATGGATCATTGGTTTTAAAGACGGCACCAATAGAGATGAGTTAACGACCTATGATTTAAGTATCGGGCGACAAAATATCATGATTGGTGACGGGTTCTTCATTGCGGGTGACGCATTAAACCTCGGTAAAGCGCCTGCGGATGGCACACTCGATCGGGGCGGCGCATATTATCTGGCAGCCCGTCGAAGCTTTGATTTTACCAGTTTGCTTCAATACAAACTGCAAGAGAATACAACGCTAAAGTTGGCTTATTTAAAATCAAACAACAAAGCACAATTTTCACCTGAACTGTTTGTGACTGATTTAATGTATCAACTTAAAGATAAGGGCTTTGGGTTCACTTACTTAAACGTATTAGACCTTAAAGATGCTGAACACGTTTCAGGGCGTGAAGATCTTAAAAATTATGCTTTACGTTTGAATTATCAACCTTTACCAGAGCTACAAGTTAAAACTGAGTTTGTGGTTCAAGATAAAAAAGATGGCGATGAAAATGCTGGCTACTTAGCGCTGAACTATAACTTTTTATCTTCAAAATATACGCCTTCATTAGGTTACCGTTTTAGTCATTTTTCAGACCAATATGACCCTATGTTTTATGGAAATACGGTCGGGTTCGGTACGTGGTTTCAGGGGGAGGTAGCCGGAAACTATGCTGGTCCATTCAATATAAATGCAGATATTCATCAAGTTTCTTACATGATGAACTTGAAAGAAAATTTTATGTTGGGTGCTTTGGCCTATAAGTTCAAAACAGTAAATAAATCTTTAACCAATGTAGATGGACATGAGCTGGATGTATTCTCGGTTTGGTCGGTCAATAAAAAATTCAACGTGATTCCTTTAGTGGGAATCTATAAACCGAAACACGATATCCATAGTGGTGGTACACAAAACTACGATGACAAAACCAATGTCTATGCGCAGTTAATTTTGCAATACATCTATTAATAGATCCTTTTAAATGAATTGAGAGAAATAAAAATGAGTGAAGTTCAGATTTTACAAAGCGTGCAGCATTTTATGGCACGTCAACATGGACATTTTATTGATGGAAAATTAGTTGCTGCCGAGCTTTTAGATAAAGTGGATATTGTAAATCCATCGACTGAACAAGTGGTTGCTCAAATTAGTATTGGTAGTCAACAAGATGTCGCAAGCGCCGTCAAAAGTGCTGAACATGCTTTTCAAAATGCTTGGGCCGAAACTACACCGTATGAACGTGGCGTTAAATTAAATAAGTTGGCAGATTTAATTGAGCAACATGGTGAAGAACTTGCTCAGCTTGAGACGTTATCCACCGGAAAGCTTATCAATATTTCCCGTCATCTTGAAGTCGCACAATCTGTTATTTTCTTAAGATATTTTGCTGGTTGGGCAACCAAAATTAATGGTCAAACCATGCAACCTTCTATTCCTTCTATGCAAGGTGAAAAATATACGGCCTTTACTTTAAGACAACCAGTGGGTGTGGTTGCAGGTATTGTGCCTTGGAATTTCTCACTGATGATTGGAGTTTGGAAAATAGGTTCAGCTTTGACAACTGGTTGTACCATTGTGCTTAAACCAAGTGAGTTTGCCAGCTTATCTTTATTACGTTTAGCTGAACTTGCCATTGAGGCAGGTATTCCGGCAGGTGTGATTAATGTGGTTACAGGTAAGGGCGATACAGGGCAATATTTAATTGAGTCGCCACTCGTTAAGAAAGTTTCATTTACAGGTTCAGTTCCAACAGGTATTGCCATCGGTAAACTTGCGATGAGTAGTGATTTAACCCGTGTAAGTCTGGAGCTGGGCGGTAAAAATGCCATAGCTGTTTTGATTGATGCAAATATTGATGAGATTTTACCGACTTTATTGCAAGCAACTTTTGTACATCAAGGTCAAGTTTGCGCATCCCCAGAGCGTTTTTTTGTACACCGTACAAAATATGATGAACTTGTTGAGAAACTTTCTAAAGTACTTTCTAGTTTAAAAATTGGATCGGCAATGGACGAGGGAAGTATGTTTGGCCCACTCTCTAATCAGCCACATTTTAATAAAGTAAAACATTATTTAGATATGGCTAAAACCAACAACCAGATTATTGCTGGTGGTGAGGCTCTAGATCAGACAGGGTATTTTGTTCAGCCGACTTTAATTTCCTTCAAAAATACCGATGATCCTTTATTTTCAGAAGAAACTTTTGGTCCAGTAGTCGGGGTAATGCCATTCGAAACTGATGAAGAACTCGTTCAACTGATGAATCAGTCGCGCTTTGGTTTAACGGCAAGTATTTGGACAAATGACTTATCGAAAGCTTTGCGTTTAATTCCTAAAATTGAAGCAGGGACCTTATGGGTCAATATGCATACGTTCTTAGACCCATCAGTGCCATTTGGTGGGGTGAAAGCTTCAGGAATTGGCAGAGAGTTTTCAGATGCATTTATCGAAGATTACACCGAATTAAAATCGGTGATGATTCGGTATTAAGCCAATAAAGAGATTTGTCATTTTATAAATAACAAACCTCGGCTTTTAACATAAAAATTGGGCTAAAAAGTTAGTATTTTAAAGTGATGCTTTGTTGAGTTGATTGGTCGACTTCTTTTTGACTCACCGCATCATCTTTACATTTATAACTTTCAAATAAAGAGAGCTGATCTGCAAAGTGGGCATCAGGTTTTCCATTCTGATTGATAAAACCACTTTGTCCTGGGGCCAAAATCGAACACATGGTGACTTGATTTGGATTTAAGACCACTCTAAAAGTAGCACTTCCTGTATTTCCATAAGTACTAAGCTGTTGTTCATGTGATGGATCAGCCCAAGGAATGCCTACCGAATTTTTGCTGGAAAAACCCATGGTTGCCACCGGAATTTTCCAGTCGTTCGGGTCGGTAGAGTGATATTGATTTGAAAGTTCATTCAGCGCATTTTCTAAAGCTTTTAATACGACTTCATCTGCTGTTTGTCCTTTTAAGAAATCAACATTCTGAGGAACGCTTGCCTGTTTTCCTTGCAGTGCATTCCAGATTAATTTTGATGCACTCGCTGGCTGTGCACTACGCGGATCATTATTTACCGGATAAAGCGTATCGGTATACCGCTTATAAATATTTTCCGAAAGGTTTGGCTTGAGTACCAGTTCAATCATTTGATTAAGCCATGCACGCGTAATTGCAGGTGCTGCACCTTGATAATATTTCGCCTCACTATCAGGGCGTAATTTAAGGTCCCAACTAGCAAGTAATGGCGCGACTTTTTTAGCTAATGGTGATGCCTTAGGACTTTGTGCAGCTTGAATCATATAAGGAACAAAATAACGCGCATTTAAATCAGACCATGCAGCCGTTTTATTAGTTTCCCAAATTTCTTCCTGACTCAGTTTTGCTTTACTTTCTAAAGGTTCAATTAGTTCATTGACCCGATCAACATAAGAAAAGTTTGACGAATCTGAGCGTAAACCTGCATAGGCTTTGTTATTCCAGCTTGTGACATAACCTTTTTGCGGATTGTATTCTTTAGGGTTGTGTGAGAAGTCATAAAAACCTTGCCACTCCATTGAACCATCACCTTTAGCTGGAAGCTGAATATGTTGGTTTTCAGGGCGAATAGGTAAACGACCTAAAGCAGCCACACCGATATTATCTTTAGTATCGGCATAGAACCAAGTGATAGAGGCCGCGACACGTTTGGCTTGAGCAAGAAACTCATCCCAATTTGAGGCTTTGGCTGCATTTGCCCATCCTAATAAGGTTTCAATTTCTACGCCTTCCCAGCTACGTTTTTGTGCATACGCCGTATGGTTATTTTCATCCCATGTACTTACAAAGCCTTGTTTACTCTTATAAACATCTAAAACATGGTTGGCTTGATTCTTAATTTTTATTTTTACTTGCTTGTGTTCAAATGGAATATATGTCCCTTTATATAAATATTCTTTTGAATTACTTGGATTCAGGGTGAGTTGATAAACATCGTTAGTATCGAGTGAACCTACCGTCGAACCCCATGCGATTTTGCCATTAGTTCCAAATAAAATTGCAGGTAAGCCAACAGGAGTTATACCTGTCAAATTATAGCCAGCACCATGTAATCCAATAGCGTAGGTAATTGCGGGCGTATACCATCCTTGTTGTGGTCCATTGTATAAAACAGCTTGTCCTTCAACAGTCTTATCACCTTTTAAGACCCATGCATTACTGGCGGTAGGTACACCATCTACCACACTTTTGCCTAAAGCAATGCGAGCTTGAGCTAGATAGGTTCTGGCTGCTTTGTTTGAAATAGGGCTAATATCTTTAAGTGTTTGCTGTTGGCAAGCTATAAACTGTGGTTTTTGTGCAGATTGAATAATGGTCGGAGCGCTTGGGTCATCTAGCCAACGTAATTGTTGATAGACTTTAAGGCCTTCTTCTTGACCTTTTTCTTTTTGCAATTGCGTGAGTAAATCTAAATTTGATACTTCCGAACTTGCTGAAAAGAAGCGATTTAAAATTAAGCCCACCCAAACCATAGCAATATCTTCTGGTTGCCATGTTGATGGTTTAAAACCATGATCTGTGAACTCTTTAGGCATAAGAGCTGGATCTGCTAAAACCTCTTTAACACGCTTATTAAAACCTGCGGCATAACCTTCAAAAATTGCTCGGTCTTCTGGTGAGAGTGCAGCGAGTTGTTGCTTAATATTTTCTGGGTCAAAACGGCTATGTGTTGCAATATCATATTGAAGATAGTCGGGACCGAGTACCTCGGCAACTGCACCTTGTCCTGTACGTTTTGACATTTCCATCTGGAATAATCGATCGGTCGCTACTGAATAGCCATAACCGTAGAAAAGTCCATAGGTATCATTTGCATATACATGAGGAGTACCGAATTTATCGCGCTTAATTGTGATCTGCTTGTGTGTCGGTGTGGGGTCTAAACTTGATGAGGAATTACAACCCGCTAAAAGCGCACCTAAAAGTAATGTTCCATATTTAATTAAAGGGCGTGTAGGGTGAGGCCGAGAGTTCAGCATAGATATGTTCAATTTAGATATCCTTACTTTCATTATGAATAGAAGTGAGCGATTTAAGAATCAACTTAGAGTCGCGTCACTGATGAACAAGCCCTGTTCATGAATTTAAAATACTGTTATTTATCCATGTAATTTTCCATTACATTTGAGGTATATATTTATACCTTCTCGAACAAGTTATTTAGTTTTTTATTTTGAGAAAATAAAAAAGGCCATGATTGGCCTTTTTAGAAATGAATAAAGTTTATTGAGAGCGAAATTAACCTACTAAAAAATCTTTTAAGATTTTATTAAAAGCTTCGGGTTGCTCTACATTAGAAATATGAGAGGCATCTATTTCTGCAAGTTTTGATTGCGGAATACGTTGCTGCATAAACTCTCCATCTGCATCTGTCGTTACAGGGTCTTGAGTTCCAGCAATCACTAATACTGGAATTTTGATATCTTTTAATTGCTCACGGACATCCGCTTTAGCCAAAGCCTCACAGCAATTGGCATAACCCATTGCGCTGCCAGCACTTAAGTCGTTACACAGGTTGTTGACAATTGATGGATGACTTTGGATAAAGGGATCTGTAAACCATCGCGAAGCTGCTGTAGCTGCGATCGGTTGTAAACCTTGCTCACGTACTAATTTTGCACGGTCAAGCCATGCTTGTTCTTGTCCAATTTTAGCGGCAGTATTTGCCACAACCACATGACTAAAACGGTCAGGGTAGTGAATTGCCAGCCATTGACCGGTTAAACCACCCATTGAAATACCACAAAAAGCAGCTTTGCTAATATTCAGATGATCCAGTAAACGGACAACATCTTCACCTAATTGCTCTACAGTATATGGACCGTCAGGCGTAGATGATGAACCGTGACCACGAGTGTCATAGCAGATCACAAAAAATTGATCTTTTAACTCATTAAACTGTTTTTGCCACATACCGTAGTTAGTGCCTAAAGAATTGGAAAACACCAGAGCAGGGGAAGATGGCTCACCAAAAGTTTGATAGTTAATTTGTGCATCAACAGATTGAAAAGATGGCATTTCTTTCTCCTTAAAGTGCTTGAACACGTTCAATAATCAATGCGATGCCTTGACCCACACCAATACACATTGAACATAAGGCATAACGACCACCTGTTTCTTCAAGCTGGTTTAAAGCTGTGGTCACAAGGCGTGCACCTGATGCACCAAGCGGATGACCTAAAGCAATGGCACCACCATTTGGATTTACCTTGTCAGAGTTGTCTGGTAAGCCTAAGTCACGGGTCACTGCTAAAGCCTGTGCAGCAAAGGCTTCATTGAGCTCAATCACATCCATCTGATCTAAAGTCAGGTTGGCTTGTTTAAGTAATTTTTTAATGGCTGGTGCTGGAGCAAAGCCCATAATGCGTGGTTCTACACCGACGGCTGTTGAAGCAATGATCTTGGCACGTGGTTTTAAGTTGTATGCCTGAACTGCATCATCAGAAGCAATCAATAGAGCTGCCGCACCATCATTAATACCTGAAGCATTTCCCGCAGTGACTGTGCCATCTGCTTTCACAACAGGTTTAAGTTTGCTTAAAGCTTCAAGTGTGGTTGATGCACGAGGATGCTCATCAGTATCAATCACCACCGCATCACCCTTACGCTGAGGGATTTCAACTGCCACGATTTCTTTAGAAAAAAAGCCTTTGGCTTGCGCGCTTGCGGTGCGTTGTTGGCTCACCAAGGCAAACTGGTCCTGATCTGCACGATTGACGTTAAACTGTTCAGCCACGTTTTCGGCAGTCTGGGGCATGGTGTCTACACCATACAATTCTTTAAGTTTCGGGTTAATGAAGCGCCAACCCATAGTGGTGTCTTCAATCTTCTGGCTACGGCCAAAGGCACTGTCTGACTTACCCATCACATAAGGTGCACGGCTCATGCTTTCCACACCACCTGCAATCACCAAGTTCGCTTCACCTGCTTTAATGGCACGGGCAGCAATGGCAATGGCATCGAGTGATGAACCACACAAACGGTTAATGGTGGTTGCCGG
>NZ_JAKTHZ010000006.1:0-50297 GCF_027854645.1 Acinetobacter sp. AOR41_HL
CTTGGCACAGACGGCAGCTTTAATGCCCGTGTAGCATTGGGTCCAGATGCAGCGGTAGGTACTGTTGTGAATGTTAACGGCACTGACTACACAGTAAGTGCAACTGACCTTGGCAATGGCTATATCACCGCAGCAATTCCTGTAACTGCAGATGGTCCAATCACCATCCATGCACAAGCAGTGGATTCACAAGGTCATATCAGTAGTCCAGCAGATGTAATCGTGACTGTAGATACGCTTCCAGCGAACTTACTTGGAGCGATTACAGTACCGGATGACTTAAATGCTGACGGCATTATCAATGCATCAGAACTTGGCACAGACGGCAGCATCAATGCCCGCGTAGCATTGGGTTCTGACGCAGCGGTGGGTACTGTTGTGAATGTCAATGGTACTGATTACACAGTGAGTGCGACTGACCTTGGCAATGGCTATATCACAGCAGCGATTCCTGTAACAGCGGATGGCCCAATTACCATCCATGCACAAGCAGTGGATGCGCAAGGCAACATCAGCAGTCCAACAGATGTCACTGTAACTGTAGATACCACACCAGCGAACTTACTTGGTGCGATTACAGTACCGGATGACTTAAATACTGATGGCATCATCAATGCATCAGAGCTTGGTACAGACAATAGCTTCAATGCCCGTGTAGGATTAGGTCCAGATGCAGCGGTGGGTACTGTCGTAAACGTTAACGGCACTGACTACACAGTGAGTGCAACTGACTTGACGAATGGCTATATCACAGCAGTGATCCCAGTGGTTGCTGATGGCCCAATTACCATCCATGCACAAGCGGTGGATGCACAAGGTAATATCAGCAGTCCAACAGATGTCACTGTAACTGTAGATACCACACCAGCGAACTTGCTTGGTGCGATCACAGTACCGGATGACTTAAATACTGATGGCATCATCAATGCATCAGAACTTGGCGCAGACGGTAGCTTTAATGCCCGTGTAGCATTGGGTCCAGATGCAGCGGTGGGTACTGTCGTAAACGTTAACGGCACTGACTACACTGTCAATGCAACTGACTTGACGAATGGCTATATCACCGCAGCAATTCCTGTAACTGCAGATGGTCCAATTACCATTCATGCCCAAGCAGTGGATGCACAAGGTAATATCAGCAGTCCAACAGATGTCACTGTGACTGTGGATACAACACCAGCAAACTTGCTTGGTCCGATTACAGTACCGGATGACTTAAATGCTGATGGTATTATCAATGCATCAGAACTTGGCGCAGACGGTAGCTTTAATGCCCGTGTAACGTTGGGTCCAGATGCAGCGGTGGGTACTGTTGTGAATGTTAACGGCACTGACTACACAGTGAGTGCAACTGACTTAAGCAATGGCTATATCACAGCAGCGATTCCTGTAACAGCCGATGGTGCAATTACCATCCATGCCCAAGCAGTGGATGCACAAGGTAATATCAGCAGTCCTACCGATGTCACTGTGACTGTGGATACCACACCAGCGAACTTGCTTGGTGCGATCACAGTACCGGATGACTTAAATGCTGACGGTATCATCAATGCATCAGAACTTGGCACAGACGGTAGCTTCAATGCGCGTGTAGCGTTGGGTCCAGATGCAGCGGTAGGTACTGTTGTGAATGTTAATGGCACTGACTACACAGTGAGTGCAACTGACCTTGGCAATGGCTATATCACCGCAGCGATTCCTGTAACAGCGGATGGCCCAATTACCATTCATGCCCAAGCAGTGGATTCACAAGGTAATATCAGTAGCCCGGCAGATGTGACGGTAACTTTAGACGCTACTGCGCCGACAGTTGGTTTAAGTGATGTCACTACCAATGACAGTACACCTGAATTAACAGGTACAGTGAATGATCCAACAGCGACTGTTGTGGTGACTGTAAATGGTGTGAACTATACTGCGGTGAACAATGGCAATGGTAGCTGGACACTTGCAGACAATACACTTCCAGTGTTGGCTGACGGTCCGCATACTGTGACTGTGACAGCAACCGACCCTGCAGGTAATGTGGGCACAGGTAGCGCGGTCGTGACTGTAGATACTGCAGCAGCGAACTTGCTTGGTCCGATTACAGTACCGGATGACTTAAATGCTGATGGTATTATCAATGCATCAGAACTTGGCACAGATGGCAGCTTTAATGCCCGTGTAGCATTGGGTCCAGATGCAGTGGTAGGCACAGTCGTAAACGTTAACGGCACTGACTACACAGTAAGTGCAACTGACTTGACGAATGGCTATATCACCGCAGCAATTCCTGTAACTGCAGATGGTCCAATTACCATTCATGCCCAAGCAGTGGATTCACAAGGTCATATCAGCAGTCCAGCAGATGTAATCGTGACTGTCGATACTGTTCCAGCGAACTTACTTGGAGCGATTACAGTACCGGATGACTTAAATACTGACGGTATTATCAATGCATCAGAACTTGGCACAGACGGCAGCTTCAATGCGCGTGTAGCGTTGGGTCCAGATGCAGCGGTAGGTACTGTTGTGAATGTCAATGGTACTGACTACACAGTGAGTGCAACTGACCTTGGCAATGGCTATATCACAGCAGCGATTCCTGTAACAGCAGATGGCCCAATTACCATCCATGCCCAAGCAGTGGATGCGCAAGGCAACATCAGCAGTCCAACAGATGTCACTGTAACTGTAGATACCACACCAGCTGATTTAATCACTGCGATTACAGTACCGGATGATTTAAACATTGACGGCATCATCAATGCATCAGAACTTGGTACAGACGGTAGCTTTAATGCCCGTGTAGGATTAGGTCCAGATGCAGCGGTGGGTACAGTTGTAAATGTTAATGGCACTAACTATACAGTCAATGCAACTGACTTAAGCAATGGTTATATCACTGCTGCGATCGCAGTAACTGCAGATGGGCCAGTGACTATCCATGCCCAAGCAGTAGATGCGCAAGGCAATATCGATAATGCTACTGATGTCACAGTAACTGTGGATACTACGCCACCAGACATTAATGCTGCTGCAATTGCGATTAATCCGATTACAGGTGATAACATCCTTAGTCCGGTTGAGACTGCAGGAACAGTAAATATTACTGGAACAGTGACTATTCCTGCTGATGCAACTGTTACCTCGGTTGTTGTTAACGTTAATGGCACGGATTACACGGCTGTAGTAGATCCGGCGAATGGAACATGGACAATAGGTGTTCCTGGTAGCCAGCTTGTAGCTGATACTGATTTGACAGTTGATGCAAAAGCAACCTTTACGGATGCTGCTGGCAACAGTAGTAACTTGCAAGCTACTCAAAGTTATACAATTGCAAGTTCTTCTATCATTGCATATGACAACTTTGATACAGCTGTTCTTGCTCCACAGCCATTACAAATCGCAAATGATGCGGCTCTTGGTAGTAAAACTTACTTGGCGCTTGTATCACTTGCTGGACTTAACTTACAGCTTGGTTCTGAAGCGGTTAACTTTAATGTAGCTGCCAACCAAGAAGGTAATGCGACATTTACCTACAGTGCTTTAATAGGGGTTAATGCTCTATCTGATTACTCATTAGTTGTACAAAAATTTGATACAGCTACTGGTCAATGGACTTCTATATATGGCGGTGGTCAAGCAGATATTCTTCACCTGACTTTATTAGGTTCTACACCAGGTGTTGTTATCGATGGGCTTGAGCAAGGTCAATATCGTGCCTTTATGACTTATAACGGTCTGGCAGGTATTGGTTTACTAGGTACATTAACAGGTACTATGGACATTTATGATACAACTCAAATCGGTGGTTTCTATACAGAAGCTGCAGATGGTAATGTGATCGTAGATGTTAACTCAAACGGTCAAGCTGATGTCGTAACTCCAAATACAGTTGTGAGTGAAGTTAATAACCAACCTGTTCTTGCTAATGGCACAATCATTAATGGTACATACGGTACATTGGTGATTAACCTTGATGGTTCATACACTTACACTCCAAATCAAAATGCTTCTGGAGTTGGACAGGTTGATCACTTTGTATATACGTTAAAAGATTCTGTAACTGGTGATGTAGCTCAAGCAGCTCTTAACATTCAGTTAAGTTCTGTCAAAGCTGCAGATAACTTGGCAGTTGCTGAAATTAATCCGGAATCTTTACTTGTTGCGAATGACGTAGCACTTGGTAGTGCAAGTTATGTAGCTGCAATATCGTTAGCAGGTCTAGATTTACAGCTCCTTGGTAACCCAACAGTTGCATTCAATGTGGATGCTGACCGTCAAGGTACTGCGACATTTACATTCAGTGGTTTACTCAACGCTGGTGTATTGAATGATTATTCGATTGTTGTTCAAAAATATGATGCTGCAACAGGACAATGGGTATCTATTGGCGGAAATAACCCACAAGCGACTTTAGTTAGTCTATCTCTAATAGGAGGTACTCCAACAGCAGTCATTGAAGGGCTAGATCCAGGACAATATCGTGCATTTATGGGCTACAGTGGTCTACTAGGTGTGGGTATTGGTGGTACATTGACAGGTACAATGGATGTGTATAACCCATATGTTGTATCTGGATATTCAGTTGATCCGATCTCTGGTAACGTCATCAAAGATGCTGGTATTAATGGTGCAGTAGATGCTGCAAGTAATAATGCAGTGATCTCAGCAGTGAATGGAAATGCCGTTAACGCAACGGGTACAACTACAATCACTGGTACTTACGGTACGTTAGTCATTGATCAACATGGTAATTATACCTATACACCAAATGCAGATGGTCTAAACCTTGGTAAAGTTGATCAGTTCTCGTATACGTTACTAGACCCAGCAACAGGTAATACATCTCAAGCTGTCTTGTATGTCCACTTGGATAGTAACAAGGTTGCTATGACTTGGAATGCAGCAGATCCATCTCAGCCTGCAGTAATTACAGGTCATGTTCCAGTTGATGCAATGGATAACGTTGCTTCAGCAGCAATTGACATGGTTTACCCAACTACACAACAAGTTCTTAGTAACGCGATTAGTTATAACTGGTTGTTAGGAGTTGGCGGAGTCGTTATTGGGTCTAAACAAGGTACAGCAACCTTTAATGTAGCTGAAGGACATGTGTCTGAAGCCATTATCTCGGTTAACTTTGGTTCAGTAGCTACAGTTGTTGATGGTTTACATGTGGTATTAACACGAGTAAATCCAGACGGTACTCGTACAGTAATTGCAGATAGCGCGAATACTGGAGTGCTTGACCTATTAGGTATCTTTGGCTCTGAAGTGAAATTCAAAGTTGATAATTTAGGTTCTGGTAGCTATGAGCTATTTATGGAAAGCAATACGCTTCTAACAGCTCTGGGTAGCGTTACAGCAAGTATTACTTTGAATAATGGTGATATTACGCAAGTACCTAACTTGGTTGTAACTCCGGTTACAGGTAATGTTCTTTCAGACGACAACTCTGCTGTATATGGACCAAACTATACGCCAGACTATATTACGACTACGACAGTTGTGACTTCTGTCACTTCTGAAACTGGTAATACGCAGGCTGTAAATGTAGGTTCATCAACAGTTATTGTGGGTGCTTATGGTTCCTTAACGATTAATGCTGATGGTACTTATAGTTATCAAGCTACAGCGAACACACAAAATATAGGAAAAGTTGATAGCTTTACCTATACAGTGACAGACCCTGTAACTGGTAGAACAGACACAGCAACATTGCATATCCAAATTGGTTCTCCAGATGTGAATATCACTTGGAATAATGCTAACCCTGGTGCAGATGCGGTAATTCCGTTACCTGTAGCAAATGCTGATACTAATCATGCAACTGTTAGTATGAAACAAGTAACGGATGCTGTTGTTGACGTACCAAGTGGCACGGTAACTATTGGTAACCTTGCAGGCTTCCCGCCATTAACTGTATTAAGCAATACAGTCACTTCGAATCAATTCGTTATTGCTGCTAACACGGTAAGTGATGTTCATGTTGAATTAGACTATACGGCATCATTAAGCTTGTCGGCTCTTCCAACAACTGGTTATAAAATCCAGCAATTGGTGGGTTCAACATGGGTAGATACTGTTTACTCAGGTTCTGCGACAGCCTTGGCAGGAGTATTAGGTGCACCAGCATACTCAGCTGACATATCTCACTTATCTGCTGGTACTTATCGAGTGGTATTTAGTTTATCTAGTCTGATTTCTTTAGGAACTGTGACTCTAGATTCTGTAGTAACTACAAAAGCTACACATCTAGATCAATACACACCTGATGGTTTAACAGATTGGATTCACGGCAATATCTTGTTAGGCGATACAACTGGTGGAGTTGCAGATACTTCAGCTGCTTCTCAACTATATGTTGAAGTTACACCAGGAAATTACCAAATTGCTGCTGGTCAGGCGATCAATACTGGCGAAGGTACGTTGTATCTCTACCATGATGGTTCGTACTATTACAAACCACTTGATAGCGCGGCAAGTGCTACGATTGATACGATTAACTACAAACTCGTATCCGTGACTGGTGCAGAGTCAACTAGCACATTGACCATCAACTTAAGTCAAGAGTTGAATAGCCTAGCTGTAAGTACAGGAGCGAATGATACATTCACGCTTGGAAATGGCGCAGATACCTTGATTTACAATACGTTAACTGCGGCTGGCGTGAACAATCCAACAGGTGGCAACACAACAACTGGTGGTGTAGATACATGGACTGATTTCCATGTAGGTAATACAGCAACTGATAACCAAGCTGATAAGATCGATATTAGTAACTTGTTACTTACTCATCCGAACAGTTTAACTATTGGTCAGTATGTATCTGTAAGCTATAACGCAGCGACACAAAATGCCACAATTAGTGTAGACCGTGATGGCTTAGGTACGACTTACACAAGCACACAATTGTTGACGATTCATATAGATGAACCAAGAACATCATTAACGCTTAATGATCTTCTTAACAATGGTCAAATTATCTATTAATAGATAATTAACCAAATAAAAAAGAGAACCCTAGGGTTCTCTTTTTTATGTTTAAACAATACTTTAACCTAGCTTTTAGAGAGTTCATGCTATGATGCATTGAGAATTTTATAGAACAACAAATAACGGATAGGGACTTAATTCGAGTGGCGGTATTTTTAGACTTTAAAAGACAACTTAAGCTTTGGTTGGAACATTTCGCTCAGCATGTTCCAGACCTTCCGGAAAAAACAATTTTGTTTATATCATTTGGTCCTAAAGATCAAAGATGTAGTGTCTGGCATACCGAAAAAACAGCTTTTTCACAAGCAACTATACAGTTACTCGATTTTATTAATAGACAGTTTTCTCCAGATCAACTTCCAGACTATATAAAAATTGATGTTGCGTACAACCTAGAAAAACAAAGTTGGAGTCAAATAGAACAACTTGTTCATCATCAATTTCATAATAATCATTACCGCAGAGGAATTGCATTTGATGAAGCATGTTCGGTGGTTTTTCTGGAGCAAGAGATATATGGCAAAGCAATTATTCGAGGTTTGAGTTATGACAAACCTAACTTTTTTGATGAAACCAATCTCAACTATGCAATTAAGCAAAAATATAACGCTACTAAACCACAAATTAGACTACAAGAGCTGCAAGACATTTGGACCTTTGATACCTATGCAACTTTTTATGAAAATGGACAGTTTATTAATTTAGCAAGCCGTTATGATGCAAATGGTATTAGAGGTATTGCGACCAATAAGAAGCTGCATTTTAGAGAGCTCATTGAGAAAAATGCAGCGTTTTTGCACAGCCAGATTCAAGAAAATGGCAAATTCATTTATGGCTATTTTCCTGCCTTCGATCGAGATATCCGCAACTACAATACTGTACGTCACTGTACTTCGCTTTATGCACTATTAGAAACTTTCGAATTACAAGATAAACCTGAGTACTGGCCTAAAATTATTGCAGCAATTCAATACGCTCTTACTACTTTCTATAAAGAAAAAGACTCTAGAACTGCTTTTATGATTGATGGTAAAGAAGGGGAATTTGAAATTAAATTAGGTGCAAACGCAGCAGCTATTTTAATGTTAATGAAATATCAGGAAATTACTCAAAAAATAGATTATTTAAAATATGCAGAGAAACTTGCAAATGGTATTTTAAAATTAGTTGATTCAGATGGATTAACTACTCATGTATTAAATTATCCAGACTATGATTTAAAAGAAAGGTTTAGAATCATTTATTATGATGGAGAAGCAGCATTAGCTTTACTCAGGTTGTATCAAATAAATCAGGATAAAAGATTATTAGACACTGTTAAATTGATGTTTGAAAATTTTATTTATAAAAGATATGAAAAATATCATGATCATTGGTTAAGTTACTGTACCAATGAGCTTACAAAAATAAGTCCTGAAGAAAAATATTTTATTTTTGGTTTAAATAATTATTTAAAACATTTTATTTTTATTCGAAATAGAAAAACAACGTATGCAACTTTGTTAGAAATGCTAATGGCTGCTTATAAAATGGTAAATCGTTTAAAAGAGCAAGGCCATCAAAAACTTTTTGAACAAGCTTATATGCACGAATTAAAAAACTGATTACATTTCGGGCTGAGTTTCAAACCACAGGTTTTTTCTATCCGGAAATAGCGATGTACATGGCGCGTCCAGATAAAATATTGCATGCTTTTTATGTACGACATGATCGCTTTAGAGTAAGAATTGATGATCAGGAACATAACTTGTCTGGCTACATTGCCTACGTAAAAGATTTCGAAGGAGAGGAGATATGACTGATCCTCTATTTGAAATTAAGCTGCTAGCTGCTCTTGATCATGCTCAATTTGAAGAGGCAATTTGGACATTTGAAATTGATGGAGACATTTCTACTTTATTATTGATTGATTATGCATTAGAACAATTCCATCAAAAAAAAGTTCAAGCTGATAAAGTCTATCGGGTTTCTGAACAAAAAAATAAGAAAATTGGTGAACAATATTTGGGCTTGGAAAAAAATGAATCTTATACATTTGCCCAGCTTTTACAATTCGTAATTTTTACTCAGGCAAATGATGTTAAAGATGCCTTAAGCAATATACTGTTTGATTCCGTTGAGCAAGCTCAATTGATCTTGTCTAAGAGAGCGGAAAACTACAAATTAACTTTAAAAGCGCCTAATCAATTAAAAAATCTATTTTTGTTGGCAAAAAATATTTATAGCTATCCAGCCGAGCTAAAGAACCTTTTCTTTATCAAAACACTTTTTTTTAAAAATAAAGTATATCAACCGATTACGCCTTTGCTTGCTCATCCAGTACTCACCTCGGTTTTATATCTCTCACATACCTTTAGACAGATTTATATCACTTATTCCGAACAGAATCAGAGTATTGGATTTTTCTCTTTTTTAGATGATATTCACCGTCTTGAGTATTTGGTTCCGTACTACCATTTTTTTCAAGAAAAGTATGTCGAGGCAAAAAAATGTTCTTCTCAAACAGGCATTATCAATATTCTGGGAGATACCTATTTCGGTGAAATGTACACTGAAAAGCGTAAGTCTAGAGGACAAACAGATGCTTTACAGCAGTATGGATATCACTATTCATTTGAAAAAATACAGCCATTTTTAGGTAAAAATGACATAAACATAGCTAACTTTGAAGCAGTCTTTTCTTTAGAAAATCAATCGCCGTTAAAAGATAAAAAGCCATTCATTCTAAAAGCCGACGCTAAAAAAACATTAGAAGAGCTTAAGAGCATTCATTTGAATTATTTGGTGTTGGCGAACAATCATCTGAAGGATTATGGCGATGAAGGAGTAGCCCATACATTACAACAGTTGGATCAGGCGAGTATTGCTTATATTGGCGCTGGACTGAACCAAAAAGATGCTCACAATTACTTTGAAATAGCTTTTGAAGCTAAGCACTATACGATTTTTAATGGTTATTGGCATAGAGACAGTGCTTATCTAGACTATGATTTCTATGCACTAGGGTCAAGAAGTGGAGTAGCTTGTTTAAATGGTGTTTTACTTGAACAAATAATGCGTTATAAACAGAATCATCCAGAGCGCAAAATTATTGTTATTTGTCATTGGGGTATCGACTTTAAGCCTATTACAAAAGACCAAACTAAACTCGCGACTATTCTTACTCAAGCAGGAGCTGATCTTATAGTTGGTCATGGCGCTCATACTATTCAGCCAATCCAGATCATCAATCAAAAGCCTGTTGTGTTTAGTATTGGTAATGCTGTGTTTAATAGTGATGGAGAATATGAACAGCAAAATGCTTTGCCATTTGGTTGTATAGCCAAACTCGATTTGGCAAATGACTTACTTCGTCTTTATCCAATTTATACGGATAACTTAAAAACTTTTTGGCAGCCGTATCCAGTAGATATTGAAGATTTCTCAAAGGCCAGTACTTATATGACATCTTTACTGACCCATGAGAATTACATGGCATCCCAAGATAACTTGGGGAGATATGTTGAAATTAAATTTTAAGAATATTGTTTATAAGTTGATAAGATGGTTTGAAGCTGTGTCTGAGTAAACCCCAAATTTCTTAAGCCGCCACTGCCTAATTTACACTCAGCACTGGCCATAATATTGGTGGGGGTGGTTTTAGTTGCATTAGGTACACATACATGTTTTAAGCCGAAAGCATGGCCCATTTCATGAATACTACCCGCTTGAATATTGTAATTTAATCGATTCCAGTCTAATAAAATAAAGGGTTTTCCATTATTACGGAATGTACGACTAGTAACATCATCAAATTCTAAGTTTTTTGAATACGCATCGTATATAAAGACTATGACTTCTTTACGTGCTGTTCGTTTAGGAAAGCATGCATTCACGCTTGCAGGGATCGAGCCTATAGAAATAGGACGAGCTTGGTTTATTTCATTACCAAGTTCGCAATGCATTTTTGAAAAATCTTGGTAAGAAATATAACGGTTTAATTTGAAATTAAAGATTTTATTGCCTTGGTCATCTAAATAATATTTATTTAAGATGCGGACTTCTTTTCGCATTTGTGTAAGGTTATCAAAGCGTGCAGCAGAAGGATTGTCTGTAGTAAAAACGAAAGTAACTGGAACTACAGGTCTATTATTGGCAGGTTCCTCTGATAAATCTGGCGTTTGTAGAGGAGGGCGGGTCGTACAAGAAACACACAGAAGTGTCCCTGTAATCATCAGTAAGGTTTTTTTCATATTCATCGCAATGTCTCTGCATATTCTTTTAAAGAGATTTAAAGTAAATTTTTATATGATATGAACGATGTCAATTTTTATGGATTCCATTTTGACAACTCAGTATGAACTACATCGACAGATTTTAGAAGTCATTGCTCTAATTCCATATGGAAAAGTAGCAACTTACGGACAAATAGCACGTATGGCAGGGTTACCCAAACACGCCAGATTAGTAGGTTATGTTCTTAAGCATCTTGATGCAAATCATCAAGTTCCTTGGTACCGTGTTATTAACTCACAAGGTAAAATTAGCCTAAGTAAGTTTAATGAAAAAGGTGAAAATGTTCAGCAGTTAAAGCTTGAAGCTGAAGGAGTCTATTTGTTGAATGACAAAGTGAACTTAAAGCAATTCGCATGGCAACCTTAAAATTATTAATAGAGAATAAATACAAATGCAGAATTATAAATGGCAGAGTCTAGCCATATTACTACTAGGTTTAACAGTGCAATCGAGTTTTGCAGAGCAGGCTATTTCAGCTCAACCTTTTATAAATGTGAAAGTCTCATCACAAGATATACATTCGATTTGTCAGCAGTTAAGTCATAAATGTAGCGATGAAGCTAAGCTATGGAAAGTCAAAAACACACAAGATCAGATTTATTATTTAATAGATGAAACTCCACAACTTGCTGAAGTTAAAAAGCAAAATAATCAATATACAGTGCTGAATCAGTGGAATTTTAAAAATTATGAACATAGTAATAAAGAGCCACATTCTGATGATTTAGGCCCTAATGGACTCAAAATCTTTCCAGCACTATATCCACTCAATAAAAATGAGCATGCAATAGCAGTGCTAAACACATGGTTTACTGGTTATTCTGGAGGAGGGCGTTTTGAGGAAAACGCTGATTTTATTGAGCTTAAGTCTAAAGGTCAGTATCAAGTTGCCTTAAAAGATATTAATTTTTCTTCGAGTAAAATGATTCGAGCATGTTTTTCAGAACAAGAGTATAAGAAGTCACAGCATTGCTATGATGAAACATGGATGACATTAAATATTAGGTTTAAAGATATCGGTCAATCTTACTATTTATGGCAGTTAAATTATAAAAATTATTCTTGGGATGCTTTTAAAAGTAAAAAAACAATAACGGTTGAGCAATCAAGAGAAGACGTTATTCCTTTTAAAAAATAGGTGCCTATCTGGCCGAATTGAGCCAGACAGGCATTTTTTAGCGAACAATTAAAACAGGAATATGGCTTTCACCTAAAACTTTTTGTGCAACACTTCCTAATACAAGTTTTCGTACGCCTGTACGGCCATGAGAGCCCATTATAATCAAGTCAGCATTAAGCTCTTGTGCAGCTTGAATAATTTCTTCATGCACAACGAAACCTTCAAGTAATTTGGTTTCTACGCTAAGACCTTCTTGTAAAAACTGTTGTTTGGCTTGTTCTAAAATATCAAGTAAGTATGTTCTAGTCCGCTCAATTAGTTCATTGGTTTGGCCAGTCTTTACATAAAGATCTGCAATAATTGGATCAAGTGCCATGACCTGTACGATAGTAATTTTACTATTTAATGCTTTGCCAAGTTTGATCGCTTCTTTCATAGCGACCATAGATGTTTCAGAACCGTCAATTGGTACAAGAATATGTTGGTATAACATGAGAATGTTCCTTATTGTAATGATGCTTATTTATTCAATACTTTATACTTCTTTTCTTACGATTTAAATTCGGCCACGTAATCATTTGTGATTTTTAAACAAGAAAAACTTGAGAATATATTTTACTTATCTCTTAAATTTTCAATATGGATTGTTAAAGCGTCAATATCATCAGTTTGCAAATATTCACGCATTTTTAAAACTTGTTTTTCATCTAAATCATAAAGTTTTAAAGCAAGTAATTTGTCGATTTGTTCTTGAGGAAAACGGTATTTAATAACTTTTGCCGGAACTCCACCTACAATTGCATAGGGTGGGACATCTTTAGTGACGACAGCTCCAGTTGCAATAACAGCACCTTCACCGATTTTTACACCTTGCATAATCATGGCACGGCTTCCAATCCAACAACCATCTGCAATGATGGTGTCGCCAGCTGCTAAAAAACTGCGGGTATCAAAAGGGAAAGTCGAAATCCAGTCTGGTCTATGAAGCTGATTACCACCCATCATAATCACACACTCAGCCCCAAAACATACAAAATTACCAATATAAAGCTGATCGATTGGTTTATCGGGAGTAGATGGTTTGTCGTGTAAATAGCGTACGACACAGCGTTCAAAACCTTGATCCCAGTAGGCTGAGTAGTAAGAATAATTACCTTTAATATGGATATTCGGATTTTTTACAGTTTTGGAAATAAATTCAAATTCGCACCAATGGCGGACAGGGGAGCTAATTAACTTTTCAGCCATAAGGAAGATATAAAAAAGGGAATAAGTCATTATACCGAATTGCGATTCAAGCTGAACCAATAATCTCAGTTCAGCTAATGAATCGAATACTAAAGCACGTACTAATTTGTCTTCATTACTTATGAGGAATACGTGCAATGACTTTAATTTCAAAATCAAAACCCGCTAACCAAGTTACGCCAACAGCTGTCCAGTTGGGATAAGGCTTTTGTGTAAAGATTTGATTTTTAACCTTCATAATACTTTCAAACTGCCGTTCGGGATCTGTATGAAAGGTAGTGACATCAATAATATCATCGAAAGTGCAACCTGCTGCTTTTAATGTCTCTTCTAAGTTTTTAAAAGCTTGTGTTACCTGTTTTTCAAAATCAGGTACAGGCGAGCCATCTTCCAGGCTACCAACCTGCCCTGAAACAAAGAGTAAATCTTTCGATTGAATTGCGGCTGAATAGCCATGCTGTTCATATAAGGCATGACGATTTTGGGGAAATATTGCAGTTCTCATCAGGTTTGTTCTCCTTCAGTATTTAACTTCTAATCAATAAATGTCGGTTAATTTTCACATACGCCTCGTATGTAAACTTAATTGACATACGAGGCGTATGTCAATTAATATTTTTTGTGATGATTAGCTGGTGAAATATATGTCTGTTCGTGAAAGAAAAATGGCGGAAACCCGCAAAAAACTAATTGAAGTAGCACGTCATGCATTTGCGGAATATGGCTATACCGATACTTCAATGGATAAACTCACGGCCGAGGCAGGATTGACTCGTGGGGCGCTTTATCATCATTTTGGCGATAAGCGTGGTTTATTTGCAGCAGTTGTAGAACAAATTGATTCACAGATGGCCGAATATGCTCAGCAGCATCGAGAGCAGTTTGATGATCTTTGGGAAGGATTACTAGTTGAAGGGCAGACTTATATTCAAAATGCTTTGAAGCCTGAATTTCAGCGTATTGTGCTACGTGATGGCCCTGCAGTGTTGGGTGATCCGGCGCATTGGCCAAGTCAAAATAGATGTTTGCAGTCTACTCGTGAGTGCGTTGAACAGCTTTTGATAGAGGAACGAATTAAAATTGTAGATCCAGAAGCAGCAGCAGTGCTTTTAAATGGTGCTGCCATGAATGCAGCCTTATGGGTGGCTTCTAGTGAATATCCTGAACAGCTACTTCCTGAAGCATTAAATGCTTTTCAAATCTTTGCATCAGGTTTTTTAAAAGACGCATAGTGAATTTTTTACTATTTGTCTTAAATGTAAAAACCCCTCAATTGAGGGGTCTTATAGCCTAAGTATATCTAATTAAAATTAAAGATATTCTACACTTACAACTTCGTATTCAACTTCGCCTTGAGGAGTGGTAATTTTTACTTCATCACCTTCATTTTTACCCAAAAGGCCACGTGCAATTGGTGAATTTACTGAAATTTTATTGATTTTAAAATCAGCCTCATCATCACCAACAATCTTATAAGTCTTACGTTCTTCAGTATCAAGGTTTTCAATCGTTACCGTAACACCGAATACAACACGACCGTTTTGTTCTAAGTCTTTAACATCGATGACTTGTGCAGCACCCAATTTCCCTTCGATATCTTGGATACGGCCTTCACAGAAACCTTGCTGTTCACGAGCAGCATGGTATTCTGCGTTTTCTTTTAAGTCCCCATGTTCACGTGCTTCAGCAATCGCTTGAGTAATACGTGGACGTTCAACAGATTTCAGATGTTGTAATTCTTTCTCTAAGGCGATTTTACCTTCAGGGGTCATTGGATAACGTTGCATTTCGGTCCCTCTTAAGTTGAGAAAACACAGTTAAAAAAATGAAAAAATCCCGCCACCGATAAGGTGGCGGGACTTATCGGAAAAAAATTAACCTACAGTTAAATCTTGCAAGCGGTATACATCCATTGGCAATTTCACAGCAAAGGCTTGGCAAACTGCTTCTGCACCATTGATAGTCGTTGTGTAATAAACTTTGCCTTGGAGGGCAGCACGACGAATCATTGCAGAATCATATTGAGCTTGTTTGCCTTCAGTAGTGTTGACAATAAGGTGTATTTCACCATTTTTCAAGCGGTCAACAATATGTGGACGTCCTTCAGTTACTTTATTTACAGATTCACATTCCAAACCTGCTTCTTTAAGTACTTTATACGTTCCACCTGTTGCTACCAGTTTGAAGCCATAAGCTACGAACTTTTTAGCGATATCAGCAATATATTTCTTATCAGATTCACGAACAGATAAGAAAGCAATTTTTTCTTCGCCTTCAGTTGGTAGACCTGGTAAGCGATCATTTGAACCTAGAACGGCTTTATAGAATGCTTCGCCAAATGTTTTACCAACACCCATTACTTCACCTGTAGATTTCATCTCAGGCCCAAGCATTGGGTCTACGCCTTGGAACTTAGCAAATGGGAAAACAGCTTCCTTCACAGCAAAGTGAGTTGGAATGATTTCTTTAGTAAAGCCTTGAGATTCAAGTGATTGACCCGCCATACAACGAGCAGCTACTTTTGCTAAAGATTCACCAATACATTTTGATACGAACGGAACAGTACGTGATGCACGTGGGTTTACTTCAAGAACGTAAATATCGTCGCCTTTAACTGCGAACTGAACGTTCATCAAACCAACTACACCAAGTTCTTTCGCCATAGCAACGGTTTGACGACGCATTTCATCCTGTACTTCTTTAGAAAGAGAGTAAGGAGGGATAGAACATGCAGAGTCACCAGAGTGAATACCAGCTTGTTCGATGTGCTGCATGATACCGCCTATTACGACATCTTTACCGTCAGATACGCAGTCAACGTCAACTTCAGTTGCATCATCAAGGAAGTGATCAAGAAGAACAGGCGCTTCATTAGAAGCCTGTACTGCTTCACGAAGATAACGTTTAAGTTCATCTTCGTTATATACGATTTCCATTGCACGGCCACCTAATACATAAGATGGACGAACAACTAACGGATAACCAACTTTCGCAGCTTCAGAGATACCTTCTTCAGCAGATTTTACGATGCTGTTGTTTGGTTGGCGAAGCTGTAAACGTTGAATCATTTGTTGGAAACGTTCACGGTCTTCTGCGCGGTCAATGGCATCTGGAGAAGTACCGATAATAGGAGTACCAGCTTCTTCTAAAGCACGTGCTAATTTAAGTGGAGTCTGACCACCGTATTGTACGATTACGCCTTTTGGCTTCTCAGTACGTACGATTTCAAGAACATCTTCAAGTGTTACAGGTTCGAAGTATAAACGGTCAGATGTGTCATAGTCGGTAGAAACAGTTTCAGGGTTACAGTTCACCATAATTGTTTCGTAACCGTCTTCACGCATTGCTAAAGCAGCGTGTACACAGCAGTAGTCAAATTCGATACCTTGACCAATACGGTTCGGACCACCACCAATAACCATGATCTTGTCACGATTTGATGGATTTGCTTCACACTCTTCATCGTAAGTTGAATACATATATGCTGTACCAGATTCAAACTCTGCAGCACATGTATCAACACGTTTGTAAACTGGATAAACACCCAAGTTCCAACGTTGCTTACGGAATTGCTTTTGAGAAATACCCATAAGGTTCGCAATACGAAGGTCAGATAAACCTTTACGTTTGAACGAACGGATATTTTCAGCAGTTAGATCACCAAAACCTAAAGTTTTTACTTGAGCTTCTGTCTTAACGATATCTTGAATTTGGATCAAGAACCAACGGTCAATCTTAGTTGCTTCAAATACGTCACCTAAAGAGAAACCATGACGGAATGCATCTGCTACGTACCAAATACGCTCAGGACCCGGAACTTTAAGCTCTTTTAAAATGGTTTCTTTTACGTTTGTTGCACCAGCTTCGATTTTTTCATCGAAACCGCTTACGCCAACTTCAAGACCACGTAATGCTTTTTGTACAGATTCTTGGAAGTTACGGCCAATTGCCATGACTTCACCAACAGATTTCATCTGAGTGGTAAGAACTGGTTCTGCTTGTGGGAATTTCTCGAAGTTAAAACGAGGAATCTTCGTTACAACATAGTCGATTGATGGTTCAAAGCTCGCAGGAGTTACACCGCCAGTGATGTCATTTTTCAATTCATCAAGGGTATAACCAACAGCTAGTTTCGCAGCAATTTTTGCAATCGGGAAACCAGTTGCTTTAGAAGCAAGAGCAGACGAACGAGATACACGAGGGTTCATCTCGATCACAACCATACGGCCGTCTTTCGGGTTAATACCGAACTGAACGTTAGAACCACCTGTCTCAACACCAATTTCACGAAGAACCGCAACTGAAGCATTACGCATCAATTGGTATTCTTTGTCAGTTAATGTTTGAGCTGGTGCTACAGTGATTGAGTCACCTGTGTGAACACCCATTGGATCAAAGTTTTCGATCGCACATACGATAATACAGTTGTCGTTTTTGTCACGAACAACTTCCATTTCGTATTCTTTCCAGCCAATTAAAGATTCATCAATCAATAACTGGTGAGTAGGAGAGAGGTCGAAACCGCGTTCACAAATTTCAAGGAATTCTTCACGGTTATATGCAATACCACCGCCTGAACCACCCATTGTAAATGATGGACGGATAATTACTGGGAAACCAAAGCGAGATTGGATTTCCAATGCTTCTTCCATGGTTTCAGCAATAGCAGCTTTTGGACACTCTAAACCGATTTTGCGCATAGCGATGTCGAAGAGTTTACGGTCTTCGGCTTTTTCAATCGCTTCTTTCGTTGCACCAATAAGTTCTACGTTGTATTTCGCTAATACGCCATTTTCATCAAGTGCAAGCGCACAGTTCAGTGCAGTTTGTCCGCCCATAGTTGGAAGGACCGCATCTGGACGTTCTTTTTCAATGATTTGAGCAACAGTTTGCCAAGTAATTGGCTCAATGTAAGTTGCATCAGCCATTGAAGGGTCAGTCATAATGGTCGCTGGGTTAGAGTTAACCAAAATAACACGGTAACCTTCTTCACGAAGCGCTTTACATGCTTGAGCACCAGAGTAGTCAAACTCACAAGCCTGACCGATAACAATTGGACCAGCACCAATAATTAAGATGCTTTTAATATCCGTACGTTTAGGCATTATTCGCTCCTTAATTACTGTTTAGATGCTTCGATAAGTTCGATGAAATGATCGAACAATGGTGCACAATCATGTGGACCCGGGCTTGCTTCAGGGTGACCTTGGAAGCTGAAAGCTGGTTTGTCAGTACGATGGATACCTTGTAAGGTGCCATCGAACAATGATTTATGCGTTGCTTTTAAGTTAGCCGGTAATGTCTCTGCATCTACAGCAAAACCATGGTTTTGAGAGGTGATCATCACTGTACCATCTTCAAGATTTTGTACAGGGTGGTTCGCACCGTGGTGACCATGATTCATTTTTACAGTTTTTGCACCAGAAGCGAGTGCCAAGATTTGGTGTCCTAAACAGATACCAAATACAGGTAATGTTGTGGTTTCAACAATAGTTTTTACAGCTTCGATAGCGTAATCACAAGCAGCTGGGTCGCCAGGGCCGTTTGAAAGGAATACGCCATCTGGATTAAGTGCTAATACTTTTTCAGCCGGAGTTTCAGCAGGAACAACAGTGAGTTTGCAACCGCGGTCTGCAAGCATACGCAAGATGTTGGTTTTGACACCATAATCGTATGCAACCACGTGGTATTTTAACTCAGGTTGAGTAAAGCCTTTACCTAATGCCCATGAACCTTCAGACCATTCAAAGCCTGTTGGATCACAGCACTCTTTTGCAAGGTCTAAACCATTTAAACCACCAAAAGCGCGAGCTTTAGCAATCGCTTCTTCTTCAGTAATATTTTCGCCGGCAAGGATGCAACCATTTTGTGCACCTTTATCACGTAAAATACGAGTAAGTTTACGTGTGTCAATATCAGCAATTGCGACAACATTGTGTGCTTGCAGATATTCACTTAATGATTGCTCAGAACGGAAGTTGCTGTGTAATAGTGGAAGGTCACGAATAATTAAACCATTCGCCCATACTTTATGGATACGACCAGATTCAACGTCTTCTTCGTTGCAACCAGTGTTACCAATATGAGGGTAAGTTAATGTCACAATTTGTTGTGCATAACTTGGGTCAGTCAAAATTTCTTGATAGCCTGTCATGGCTGTGTTAAAAACGACTTCTCCAGTCGTACTTCCCGTTGCGCCGATTGACGTTCCTTTAAAGATCGTTCCATCTGCGAGGGCTAAAATGGCGGGGGTGCTCAAACCAAAGCTCCTGAATTTCGGCTGTAAAAAAGCGAGTAGACCTAAAAAAGATAGGCAATGTTCTAAAAAAACATGCCCCTCCCTATCGGTCTGCCCGCTTGTAACTTAACAGCGCATTATACGCATGGAACCCTAAAAAGTCTATTTATTTTCGATTAAAAAATATAATTCCTTGCTTGCTTTTTGCAAAAAAACTCATCCGCTTGTCTGAAATTGATACTTTTAGCAAATTGTCTAACAATCTGGTGCCTGAAATAAGCCAATTCCACTTATTGTAATACTAGCTAAAAAATAAACAATATGAGGAAATAGCATGAGCAATAATCAAGTTTCAAAAGATATAGCTGAGAATGCTTCGTCTGTAGCAGAGACGGTTAAAGCCGAAGTAACTGAAGCAAAAGAAGCTGTAGCGAAAACAACAACTCGAGCTAAAAAAGCAGTGAGTACAAAAGCAACACAGGTAAAAGAAGTTGTAGCTGAAAAAACAGAACAGGTGAAAGAAGTCGCTCATGAAGCAACTTCGCAAGTTAAAGAAGCTATTGCAGAAACTCAAGAACAAGTTAAAGCTGTAATTACCGAGACTGAAGAAAAAATTGGGGCTGAAACTCAAGAATTGAATCAGAATATTCAAAACCAGTTTGCTCAGATTAAACAAGATATTTTACAACGTCTTGATGTGATTAAAGCTCAGTTCAATACTTCTCAAGAAGGACTAAATGAACTGAAAAATACATTAAAAGCTGAAATTAATGCATTAATTGAAGATTTAACGAAAGTGACTAAAGAACTTAAGGGTGACATTAGTCAAATTTCTTTAAAACATAAAGATTCTTTAAGTGAGAGTTTAAAGCGCACAAAAAATAATGCGGTTGAGGCTTGGAACAAAGCAAGAGATCACTAAGAATTGAAGAATAAAATTCAATAAAAAAGCGAGAATTAATTTCTCGCTTTTTTATTTTTTTAAAACTGATGCAGCCAATCACGTTTATTGTGAAAATCAGCATTTTTGCCACTATGCTGCATTGCATAGTACTGCATACCATCTTTTGTTTTTAAAACAGCAGTTAAACCTAAATAAAGGTTTGCCCATTTCAAACGGTGCTGTTGCATAAACTGACCTAAATCAAGACTTACATTTAAACCATAATGGGTACGCTTGAGATGATTTAGTTCGATATCGTAAGCAACGAGGGGAGGCATGCTTTCCGGATATCGATATTCTTCAAACTGGTAGGCCTGCCATGCTTGAGAAGGGGAAAGGTTAATTTCCCGGTAGAAATCTTCATCATGCACGCCGATAAAAATTTCAAAACAAGTCTCTTCCCACAAAAAATCTTGACGAGGATGAGCCGCGACTTCTTGGGGCCAGATAATAAGTTGGTTTGGATCACGAATCCAAAAACCCACATTTAATGTATGCGGGGCTTGCTGTTCAATTGCGCCAACAACAGAAACAGCATGAAAACGATCAAAAGCTGAAAGTTCGTAACTTGCCATAAGTAGTCAATAAGTTAGTTTGCTAAGTGAGCGTGACGAACGAGGTTAGATAAGTGTTGGTTTTGCTTAGCTGCTTTTTTGTAGAGTAAAACGATTTTACCAATTTTCTGCACAGCTTCAGCGCCAGTTGCTTCTACAATTGCATCAATTACAGCTGCGCGAGCTTCACGGTCTTCACCAGCAATTTTTACTTTGATGAGTTCATGATCATTTAAAGCACGAAGCGTTTCTTCGATTACAGCATCTGTTAAGCCTTGTCCACCAATCATGACAACCGGATTAAGCACGTGACCAATTTGACGTAAACGTTTACGTTCATGAATAGATAAAGCGGCCATTAAAAATACCTGATTTTAAAAACGACTTAGTATAGCAAAAAACTTAAAATCAAATGTACGAAAAACTGTATAAATAATCGATCAACATTATTGGAAAAAAACTGTAAAAGTTATTGAGATTACGTTACATCCGTACTGTAATGAGAGTAATTTTCACGTACAATGAGCAATCAGAAGTTTTTTTGATATTTAGTGAGTTATGGCAACACGCATCACAAACCAAAAATTGTCTAAAAGTAGTCGTGCGTGGATGAGGGAACATCTAGACGATCCTTTTGTAAAAAAAGCACAAAAGGAAGGATATCGTGCACGAGCAGCCTATAAACTTCTTGAAATTCAAGAAAAATATAAGTTGATCAAGCCAGGCATGACAGTGGTTGATTTGGGAGCAGCTCCTGGGAGTTGGTCGCAAATTGCTGGGAAACTTGTTGGTAGCAAGGGTTTAGTTATTGCTTCCGATATTTTACCTATGGATGCTTTGCCGGATGTCACTTTCTTACAAGGCGACTTCAGAGAAGAAGCTGTATTTGAAAAATTGTTAAATATTTTAAACGGAAGACAAGTAGACATTGTAATTTCTGATATGGCCCCCAATACATCAGGTAATAGGGCTGTTGATCAACCTCGACAGATTTACTTGTGTGAACTTGCTTTAGACTTTGCTCAGAAAGTCTTGGGTCCAAATGGACAGTTTGTTGTTAAAGTGTTCCAAGGCGCAGGATTTGATGAGTTTCGTAAACAAGTCGTTGATAGTTTTGATGTGTTAAAAACAGCAAAACCAGCAGCTTCTCGGGCACGATCTAAAGAAGTTTTTTTGGTTGGACAAGGGCGTAAGAAAGCATTGCAATAAAGTTTACTTGCCAAGCTCCTAAAAATTGTGCATTTTGTATCTTTTAGGTTATCCGCAAGCAAGACAATTGCTGTTTTTAAGACGATCGGCCAAGATTGGGCATGATCAAATTAGATCGATATGGGAATAAAGCTTTGAGCGATTACTTCAAGAATGCCGTATTGTGGCTAATAATACTGGGTGTTCTGATTTTAATTTTCAGTAATATCAGTGACCGCAATAAGCCTACTGCAATGAAATATTCAGATTTTGTTGCAGCGGTGAATGCTGGCCAAATTAAGCAAGTCACGATTGACGGTTTAAATATTAGTGGTGAAAAAACTAACGGATCTCAGTTTGAAACTGTTCGTCCGCAAGTTGAAGACACTGAACTTATGCCAAGCTTAAACAAGCAAAATGTTGTTGTAGAGGGCACAGCACCACAACGTCAAGGCATTTTGATGCAACTTCTCATTGCTAGTTTCCCTGTACTGTTAATCATTCTGTTATTCATGTTCTTTATGCGTAACATGGGTGGTGGTGCAGGCGGTAAAAATGGTCCGATGAGTTTTGGTAAATCGAAAGCGAAAATGCTTTCAGAAGACCAAATCAAAGTGACTTTTGCTGACGTTGCTGGTTGTGATGAAGCGAAACAAGAAGTTGTGGAAATTGTAGATTTCTTAAAAGATCCTGCAAAATTCAAACGCTTGGGCGCTACGATTCCACGTGGCGTACTTATGGTTGGTCCTCCAGGTACTGGTAAAACGTTATTAGCCAAAGCAATTGCTGGTGAAGCAAAAGTTCCATTCTTTAGCATTTCTGGTTCTGACTTTGTTGAAATGTTTGTGGGTGTGGGTGCGTCCCGTGTCCGTGACATGTTTGAACAAGCAAAACGTCATGCACCATGTATCATCTTTATCGATGAGATTGATGCAGTAGGCCGTCACCGTGGTTCGGGTACAGGTGGTGGACATGATGAGCGTGAGCAAACCTTAAACCAAATGCTCGTAGAGATGGATGGTTTTGAAGGTAATGAAGGCGTAATCGTTATTGCTGCGACTAACCGTGTTGATGTATTGGATAAAGCATTATTACGTCCAGGACGTTTCGACCGTCAAGTTATGGTTGGTTTACCTGACATCCGTGGTCGTGAACAAATCCTGAATGTACATTTGAAAAAATTGCCTTCAGTTACTGGTGTAGATGTTAAAGTTTTATCTCGTGGTACCCCTGGTTTCTCTGGTGCTCAGTTGGCAAACCTTGTAAATGAAGCTGCTTTGTTTGCTGCTCGCCGTAATAAGAACACTGTCGATATGCATGACTTTGAAGATGCAAAAGATAAGATCTATATGGGTCCTGAACGTAAATCAATGGTTTTACGTGAAGAAGAGCGTCGTGCAACTGCTTACCATGAAGCTGGACATGCAATTGTTGCTGAGATTTTACCGGGTACTGACCCTGTGCATAAGGTAACAATTATGCCGCGTGGTTGGGCTTTAGGTGTAACTTGGCAGTTACCTGAACAAGATCAGATTAGCCACTATAAAGACAAAATGTTGAATGAAATTGCAATTTTGTTTGGTGGACGTATTGCTGAAGAAGTTTTCATTCAGCAACAATCGACTGGTGCTTCAAATGACTTCGAACGTGCTACAAAAATGGCTCGTGCGATGGTAACGAAGTACGGTATGTCTGACAAAATGGGTGTTATGGTTTACGAAGATGAAAACCAAAATGGATTCTTCGGTAATGTAGGTAGCCGTACAATTTCTGAAGCTACTCAGCAGCAAGTTGATCAGGAAGTACGCCGTATTTTAGATGAACAGTATAAAGTTGCTCGTGATATCTTGGAAAATAATAAAGATATCGCACATGCAATGGTTAAAGCGTTGATGGAATGGGAAACCATTGATCGTGATCAAATCCGTGACATCATGGAAGGTCGTGAGCCTCAACCACCTAAAGTTTATATTGCTGAAAATCCGGTATCTACGTTTGAACCACCAAAAGATGGTCCATCTACTCCACCGCCATTACCAGCAATGAATTAAGTTAATTAATAAAAAAGCCACAATCATGTGGCTTTTTTATTTGTCTTAAATTTCGATAAAGCTGAAAGAAATCGACAGCATGTAAAGCATACTTGTTAAAATAGCTGCTGATTTTGAACCGGAGCTTTTTATGCAGTTAATATCTTTACCAAAGCGGATTTTACAGTGTGGACAGCTTCAATTAGATTTATCTCAGCCTCATGTCATGGGTATCTTAAATGTTACCCCTGATTCTTTCAGTGATGGTGGCAAACATAACCAATTAGACCAAGCGGTTGATCATGCACTTAATATGATTGAGCAAGGTGCGACTATTATTGATATTGGAGGAGAATCTACAAGACCTGGTGCTTCAGAAGTTGCAGTAGAAGAAGAAGTGCGCCGTGTGGTACCTGTTGTGGAAGCTTTATCTCATCATAATATTATTTTATCGATCGACACGAGCCAGCCAGAAGTTATTCGCGCAGCAAAAGCAGCAGGGGCACATATCTGGAATGATGTTCGCGCCTTAATACGTCCTAATGCTTTAAAAACCGCTGTAGAGCTAGATATCCCTGTGGTGATTATGCATATGCGTGGTGAGCCAACCACAATGAATCAGTTGGATCAATACGCTGATGTAACACTTGATGTGATGCAAGAGTTGCAACAACGTATTGATGAGGCTTTGGCTGTTGGGGTAAAAAAGCACAACATTATTGTTGACCCCGGATTTGGTTTTGCAAAAAATGCTCAGCAAAATTTAAAACTATTAAAAGAATTTTGGAAACTTAATGAATTGGGCTATCCAATTTTATCTGGTCTTTCTCGTAAACGGTTTATCGGGGAAGCTTTAAAAGGTGCTGCCGCTGATCAACGTGCTGTCGGAAGTGTTACTGGGCATTTGCTTAGTATTCAGCAAGGAGCATCCATTGTCAGAGCACATGATGTAAAAGCAATGCATGACGCTATCTCGGTTTGGCAAGCTATGCAACAAGCTTGAAATTCCCTTGTATAAATAGACTAGGGTATGGATGTCCTAAATAAAGTGGATGAGTGAGTCGGGTAAAAATCTCGTGATTTTTGTGAAAATATGTTATAAGCGGCAAGTTTTTGCTGTTGTGTAATCTTTTGTATGTTCGAAGACCTACTTCTCCCGATGTTTGATGATGAATATTATCCAGATATTTTGGTCGCTGAACTTAAGCAGCTCATTGAGCAATTTGCTAAAAAAGTTCAAAAGCCTGCTTTAGCTGATCAAGATGTTTATCGATATGCTCATCAGACTGTAAGTGAAATTAATGAAATGAAACCGCAGTTTGAAGATCTAGATTCATCGCTTGATGATAGTGCTGCTGATTATATTGCGGAAGCAATGATGATGGTGGTGCAAGATGCAGGATTTTTAGATCTTGAAATGGAAGAGCTGGTTATGAATCGAGAGTGGTAATTACTCTCGATTTTCAAAGCTTTCAAGTGCATCTAATAAATGACATGATGACCCTAAATGAACTTCATCTATTTTCTCAACTTCCAATATTAAATTTCCATTCTGCTGTACTTTGACATTTGCTAATAAGCTTACCCAATATTTTTTCTCTTTCTGCTGTAAGGCTTTTAATTGAGTAATCACATCTTGAGAAGCTTCAATTAAATAGTCATCTTGAGTGATAGAACAGCGTATAAAATGCCAATATTTATTTTTAAATAAGATAGTGCCGTTAAAAATATCTTCAGCATTTGCAGAGGATATAAAGAGTAGAGAGGATATAAGTATTAATATTCTTATCATGGGATCATTTTCATTAGGCATAAAAAAACCAGCTTACGCTGGATTCTTTGTAGCACCAAATTCAATAGTTGAAAATGGTGCCCGGGGCCGGACTCGAACCGGCACGCTTTGAGGGCGGGGGATTTTAAATCCCCTGTGTCTACCTATTTCACCACCCGGGCATGTGCGCAATAATAGAGGACAAGTGCGCGATTGGCAAGAGAAAATCGGAGAGTTTGCTTTATTTTCAATCAGTTCTTGTCGGTATTTATATAAATTAACCAATTTTTGTCATGATTTGTTCATCAAACTGAGATCAGCTGTTCATGTTATGTACTTAAGTTTAAAGCACTCATTGCTTAAAACTTAGAGAATTTTATGTCAGAGAAAATTTCACGCCGAGAATTAATTCAAAAAAGTCTATTCGGTTTTGGGGCTTTATCTATACCTGTTGCTTTTACAGGTTGTAACGATGGCTCAGATGATGAAAGTCCAGAAATACAAGCAGATTTTCTTCATGGCGTCGCAAGCGGGGACCCACTACAAGATAAAGTTATTTTGTGGACACGAGTAACACCGACAGACTCTGGGGTGCGCTTAAAAGTTGTATGGGAAATTTCAACCGATAATCAGTTTAAACAAAATTTAAAGACGGGAATGGTTGAAACAAGCAAGACTGATGACTTTACAGTGAAAGTTGATGCAGCTGGGTTACAAGTAGATACGGTGTACTACTATCGTTTTAAATTTGGTAGTAAAGTCTCACCAGTAGGACAGACGAAAACATTACCAACTTCTACGAATAAAGTGAGCTTTGCAGTATGTTCTTGCTCGAATTATCCTGCGGGTTACTTTTATGTCTATCGGGAAATGGCTAAACAGAATGTCGATGTCATTATCCATTTGGGGGACTATATCTATGAATATGGTGCAGATGGTTATGCGGCGGAAGATGCGGTAAAGCTTGGGCGTATGCTACCTGCTGATAATAATAAAGAAATTATTAAATTAGAGGATTATCGCAAACGTTATGCACTTTATCGTCAGGATAAAGATTTGCAAGCTGCTCATCAGCGTCATCCTTTTATTGTAATTTGGGATGATCACGAACTAGCGAATGATGCTTGGCGTGACGGTGCGGAAAATCATCAAAGCGATGAAGGGTCTTTTTCAGATAGAAAATTAGCTGCTCTACAAGCTTATTTTGAATGGATGCCAATTCGCCCAGTCTCTAGTTCTGACCATTTAAATATTTATCGTCAGTTTAACTTTGGTTCACTTGTCCAATTAACCATGCTAGATACGCGTATTATTGCGCGTGATAAGCAGCTTGCATATGCAGACTACATGACGGCTACAGGCTTGGATATTGCCAAATTTCAGGCAGATTTAACTAATCCAGCGCGTACTTTAATGGGTTATACGCAAAGAGATTGGTTGGTCGATAAATTAAAGCAATCTACAGCTACATGGAATGTTGTGGGGCAGCAAGTCTTGATGAGTAAAATGTGGATTCCAGCTGAGCTATTGGCATCTTTAGGGCAAATTACTTCAGGGGGAACTTCGCCTGAAACACTTGCTAAAATGAATACACAAATCACCGAGTTGGTTACTTTAAAACTTCGTTTGCAACAAAATGATCCGACATTAACAGCCCAAGAAAAAGCAAGAATTATGACGGTGGCACCATACAATTTAGATGCTTGGGATGGTTACTATGCTGAGAGAGAGTTTGTATATGACAAATTGGCAGAGTTTAATAAAAAGATCATTGTGTTAGCGGGGGATACTCATAACGCATGGGCATCTTATTTATATAGCCAGAAAGGGAAGTATATTGGAGTTGAATTGGCAACTAGTTCTGTATCGTCTCCTGGTTTAGAAAAATATTTAAGTATTCCACTGGCTCAACTGCAACAGTTTGAATTTGCTTTTACTACATTAATTGATGAATTGGCCTACTGTAATTTAAATCAACGAGGATACTTATTGGTTACTCTAGATCAGGCACAAGTTCATTCTGAGTGGAGATTTGTAGATTCAATTAAAAATACCGAATATCAGATAGATTCAAGCCGACAAAACGATATTGTATTGGATCTAAATTTGATGCCGTTAAAACAAGACCAAAAGACTGCTTGAAATTATAGAAAAGTAGAGGGTTGCTAAGGTAACCCTTTTTTTAGGTATAAAAAAACCAGCTTACGCTGGATTCTTTATGACACCATATTCAGTACTTGAAGATGGTGCCCGGGGCCGGACTCGAACCGGCACGCTTTGAGGGCGGGGGATTTTAAATCCCCTGTGTCTACCTATTTCACCACCCGGGCTTTACCAAATTTGGAGGCGGAGGTCGGAATCGAACCGGCGTCCACGGAGTTGCAGTCCGCTGCATGACCACTCTGCCACCCCGCCTACATTTGGTGATGCACATATTAGCAACCTTTACAAAAAAAACAATACTGTTTTGAGCGAAGATGCACATAAAAACAACATCTAGAATAAAATTGTCGAAATTATCATGTATTATTGGCACATTAAATTCATGTCTACCTTGGAGATGTGCTGTGGCATTGGTTTTAGACGGTCGTGCATTAGCAAAGCAAATTGAAGAAAATTTGTTGGTACGTGTTGAAGCTTTAAAAGCGAAAACAGGTCGTACCCCAATTTTAGCGACTATTTTGGTTGGGGATGATGGTGCTTCTGCAACTTATGTACGTATGAAAGGGAATGCCTGCCGCCGAGTAGGTATGGATTCATTAAAAATCGAATTACCACAAGAAACCACAACAGAACAATTATTAGCTGAAATCGAAAAGCTTAATGCCAATCCAGATGTTCACGGTATTCTTTTACAACATCCAGTTCCTGCACAAATTGATGAGCGTGCGTGTTTTGATGCGATCTCATTAGCAAAAGATGTAGATGGCGTAACTTGCCTTGGTTTTGGCCGTATGGCAATGGGTGAAGCTGCCTATGGTTCAGCGACTCCTGCGGGTATCATGACAATTCTTAAAGAAAACAACATCGAAATTGCTGGCAAACACGCGGTTGTGGTTGGCCGTTCAGCAATTTTAGGTAAACCAATGGCAATGATGTTGTTACAAGCAAATGCAACAGTAACGATTTGCCATTCACGTACACAAAACTTACCTGAGCTTGTGAAACAAGCTGACATTATTGTTGGTGCTGTAGGTAAAGCTGAACTTATTCAAAAAGACTGGATTAAACAGGGTGCAGTTGTGGTAGATGCTGGTTTCCACCCACGTGATGGCGGCGGTGTAGGCGATATTCAATTACAAGGTATTGAAGAAATTGCTTCTGCTTATACACCAGTACCGGGTGGTGTTGGTCCAATGACTATTACAACTTTGATTCGTCAAACTGTAGAAGCTGCTGAAAAAGCTTTAGGTTAATTTAATTTATTCACGACGGCGTCCTACCGTTTAACGCAAATGTTAGGAGCTCGTATGTTACTTTTCTTTCGGGAAAAGTAACCAAAACCATTTGTCATCCGCAAAACTCGTCAGCTACTGGTTAGCTATAGATGAGTCACAGAAACATTTTAGTTTAATGTAGTCCTACCTCGAACAATTGCGGATGACGTTAACGCGTATCAAATAGTAATTGTAAATTGTTGAGCTTATTTATGAGCTGCACCTTTCAACTGTTTAAAGCCCCTGAACATTTACTTCAAGCCCTACATGAAGTCATCCCTCATTGTGAATTAATGGCACAACAGTTGCCAGAAACTCCAATTTCTTTATGGTTGATTCCACCAGTTTTCCCGACCGATCGTTTAGATGACGAAGTTATTCGCCGTATTTGGAATGACACGCCGTATTGGATTTTCTGTTGGGCATCAGGTTTGGCGATGGCTCAGTGGATACTTGCAGAGCCGCACCATGTTAAAGATAAAGTGGTGTTAGATTTCGGAGCAGGTTCTGGTGTAGTGGCAATTGCTGCGAAAATCGCTGGAGCAAAACGCGTAATCTGCTGTGATATTGATCAGGTTAGTCTAAATGCTTGCCGTGAAAATGCTTTACTTAATGATGTAGAGCTCGAATATCTGGATGATTTATATAAAGCTGAGCAGGTTGATGTTTTACTCGCTGCTGATGTGTTATATGACCAATGTAACCGCTTTTTCTTAGACGAATTTTTAAAATTTGCACCAGAAGTATGGGTAGCCGATAGCCGTGTTAAAAATTTTAGTCATCCAAAATATGAAAAAATTGAAGAAAGAAGTGCGACAACGTGGCCAGATTTGGATGAAGCAAAAGAATTTAGAAATGTAAGTTTTTATAAGACGCTGTAAAAGAACAGCGTCTTTTTTATGTTATGAACAAGTATAACGAACAACTTTCAATGTACTTGGGCGTGCTTCAAGTGCTTGGCGTGTCGCATAATCTTCACCATTATTTAAGCTAGGTGTATTTGATAAGCCAAAAGACGCGCGAGTTTCACCGAGTTGAATTCCATAATGCTCATCTTTAGCTGGATTAGGAATTTCGTTGATACTTAGAATTGATAATTTATAAACTTTCTGGGCACCTAACACATTCTGACAAGCACGTTGCAATTTACGCTCATCAAGTTGCTGGTTACTACGACCAGCTAAAGTATAAGCTAAAGTCGCTGAAGTTTTAGTTTGGTTTTCAATCTGATAGCCAGTTGAACCATTATATTGTCGAGGCGTAGTCTGACAAGCAGTTAAAATAAACATACTACTTAATGCCAAACATAAAATACTTTTATTCATCAGTATCGTCCTTATTTTCTTATACGCAGTATCTCATAAAATAGAAGCGTTGTTTGTGGTTATTCACTAGTTTAGAGTTAACATCGGCTTATGATATTAGCTCTAATAAAAATATTAATGTTCTTTGATTTTTGAATGATGTTTGGTGTCTTTCATAAATATATAGATCAGCAATGAAATGAAAATCATAATACTGACATAAATGAAATACCAAGATTCATGACCAGCTTCTTTAAAACTTAATGCGAAGAATTCGGCTGTTCCTCCAAATAAAGTGTTTGCAATTGCATAAGGGAGAGCTACGCCCAAAGCACGAATATGCGCTGGGAAAAGTTCAGCTTTCACGACAGCATTAATTGAAGTGTAGCCAGTCACCATGATCAGGCCCCCAAAGCATAACCAGAATGCAGTCCAGTAGTTATGCGTGTTTGCGAGAGCATCAAATAGAATGTAGGTGAATAAAACACCTGTCACCCCGAAGAAAATCATCAGTGGTTTACGCCCAATTCGATCTGATAATGCACCCGCCAATGGCTGTAAACACATAAAAATAAATAAGGCTAGAGTAGTAATTTGAGTCGCTTCAGGTTTGGTAAAACCAGATGTATTGACTAAATACTTTTGTAGATAGGTGGTGTAAGTATAAAAAGCGAGTGTACCACCAGCAGTTAAGAACAATACTGTAAAGGCTTCTTTAGGATAATGCTTAAATAAAGCAAACATTCCTGATTTTGGCTGATCTGTCTCTGTTTGAGCATTTTTAAAAGATTGTGTTTCTAATAGCCCACGGCGAATACGGAATACCACAATTGCTAAAAGTGCACCAATGAAAAAGGGAATACGCCATCCCCAGTCATGCAATTGCTGCTCGGTGAGTACCATTTGCAAGATGAGTAGTACACATAAAGCTGTAAGTTGTCCTGCAATTAAGGTGACATATTGGAAGCTTGAGAAAAAACCACGACGGTTCTTTTCAGCCATCTCACTTAAATATGTCGCACTTGCACCGTATTCACCACCTACGCTTAAGCCTTGAATTAAACGTGCAATAACTAAAAGTAATGGTGCAAATACGCCAATACTTTCGTAGGAAGGGGTAACCGCAATGAGTAGAGAGCCAACACACATTAAGGTGACAGAAAGCGTAAGACCAGCTTTACGTCCTTTACGGTCTGAATAAATCCCCATTATCCATGCGCCAATCGGACGCATAAGGAAGCCTACTGCAAAAATTGCAGCTGCTTGAAGAAGTTGAGCAGTTTGGCTCCCTTTTGGGAAAAAAGCATGAGCAAAATAGAGCGTAAATGCGGCATATACATACCAGTCGTACCATTCGACAAGGTTGCCAGCAGAACCGCCCAAAATTGATTTTAGACGAGTTTTTGTATCTAAATTAGAATGTGGAGGTGTTGCGGTAGAAGGTTGATCAACCATGAGTCGCTCCATGTTTCGCTTGGGTTGAATGCTAAAGAAGAGAAGATTTATTCCGTTTTTACATATTATCTAGAGGAGTATTTCACTTTATTTTTTTTATGTCTGTAAAACAATGTTTATTATTTAAGCAAAGGAATAAGTTGAATATTTATGTGATTTCAAATTAGCCGATCAGTTCATTTTTATAAGCTTACTCGGATTTTTAGAATATTATTTTTTCCCAAGTAGTAAAAACCGATAAAGAATGAGTAATGTTTGGGCGAAGAAAACCTATATCCCTTAAAAATAATGATATATTCCAAAGAAAATTTTAAATAAATACAGTTAGGCATAATGTCTTTGCATTGTGGACTAGATGTGTGTGGATAATGAAAGGGACATTCAGATGTCAAATTGCCCAAAGAAATATATTGTTGCTTTTGATCAGGGCACAACAAGCTCAAGAGCAATTGTTTTAGATCATGATGCAAATGTTGTCAGTATTGCTCAAAGAGAGTTTACTCAGATTTACCCTCAGCCGGGCTGGGTTGAACATGATCCAATGGAAATTTGGGCAACTCAAAGCGCTGTGTGGGTAGAGGCTTTGGCTCAAGCAGGCATCAAGAGTGAGCAAGTTGCGGCAATTGGAATTACAAACCAGCGAGAAACCACCATTGTCTGGGATAAGAAAACAGGTAAGCCTATTTATAATGCCATTGTTTGGCAAAGTCGACAGACGACTGAAATATGTAATCAATTGCATAAAGCTGGTTGGCAAGAATATATCCGTAAGACCACTGGTTTAGTGATTGATCCATATTTTTCGGCCACAAAAATTAAATGGATTTTAGATCATGTGGAAGGCAGCCGTGAGCGTGCTGAGCGGGGAGAGTTATTATTTGGTACGGTGGACACCTGGCTCATTTGGAAACTAACTAATGGGGCCGTCCATGTCACTGATTTTACCAATGCTTCACGGACTATGCTGTTTGATATCGAAAAGCTTGAATGGGATGAAAAACTTTTACAAGCTTTAGATATTCCTAGAGCAATGCTACCTGCGGTACGTAGTTCATCGGAGGTCTATGGCTACACACATACCATTAGTGGCCAAGAAGTAGGTATTCCTATTGCGGGAATCGCGGGCGATCAACAGGCTGCACTTTTTGGTCAAATGTGTGTTGAGTCAGGGCAGGCTAAAAATACCTATGGTACAGGCTGCTTTCTACTCATGAACACAGGTAAGAAGATTGTTCGTTCAGAGCATGGATTACTGACCACTATTGCATGCGGTGCAAGCGGTGAAGTGAATTATGCTTTAGAAGGTGCCGTGTTTAATGGTGGCTCTTGTGTACAGTGGTTACGCGATGAATTAAAGGTTATTAAGAACGCTAAAGATTCTGAGCATTATGCAACACGAGTAAAAGACAGTAATGGTGTATACGTTGTTCCAGCTTTTACCGGATTAGGGGCACCGTATTGGGACCCGACAGCACGCGGAGCAATTTTTGGTCTGACGCGTGGGGCTAGTATTGAACATATTATTCGTGCAACTTTAGAGTCCATTGCTTTTCAAACTCGAGATGTTTTAGATGCTATGCAGCAAGATGCAGATGAAGAACTTCGTACGCTCCGTGTAGATGGTGGAGTAACGGAAAATAACTTCTTGATGCAATTTCAGTCTGATATTTTAGCAACCCCTGTAGAACGTCCAATAATGAAAGAAACCACTGCTTTGGGCGCAGCTTTCCTTGCAGGTTTAGCAACGGGTTTTTGGCAAGATCTTCACGAGTTAAGAAATAAATCTGCCATAGAAAAAGTTTTTGAACCCAAAATGTCTGCTGAACAATCTGAGTTTATTTATAAAGGTTGGTTGAAAGCAGTGAAACGCAGTCAAAGTTGGGCTGAGGATTGATTTGTTCTTTAATGAGTTAAATTAAAAGTAGAGTAATCAATTAGCGGCTCAATGTTTATTTATTCAAAATTGATTATTCTACTTTTTTGATTGTTGTTTCATCAATTTGATGTTTTAATTTTTATAAGATCAACAATAAAAAGAATATGAGAAATGACAGTACAAACTAATGATTATTCAAAAGTATATGATATTGCTGTAATTGGTGGCGGTATTAATGGAGTTGGTATTGCCAACGATGCAGCAGGCCGTGGACTATCGGTATTTTTGTGTGAAAAAGATGATTTAGCCAGTCACACCTCATCTGCTAGCAGTAAATTAATTCATGGTGGTCTACGCTATTTAGAACATAAAGAATTCAGCTTAGTCAGAGAAGCATTAGCAGAGCGAGAAGTGTTGTTGGCGAAAGCGCCACATATTATTGCACCAATGCGTTTTATTATGCCTCATCGACCGCATTTGCGTCCTGCATGGTTAATTCGAGCGGGGCTATTTTTTTATGATCATTTGGGAAAACGAGAAAAATTATTAGGTTCAAATCTGATTTATTTCAAAGAAGATAGTCCCTTAAAACCAGCGATAACGCGTGGCTTTGAATATTCTGACTGTACTGTAGATGACGCACGTCTTGTGGTGTTAAATGCGCTACAAGCTAAAGAGCAGGGTGCCAAAGTTGTGACACGAACACGATGTGTTAAGGCTTATAAAGAACAAGAACTTTGGTATTTGGAACTACAAAGTGGAGCTGAGGTTTATCAGATACGTGCAAGAGCTTTAGTAAATGCAGCTGGTCCTTGGGTTGAAGAAATTATTAGTAAAAATCTAAATTTAAGATCTCCTTATCAAGTCCGATTGATCCAAGGAAGCCATATTGTTGTGCCAAAGCTATATGACTGTCATAAAGCTTTTATTATGCAAAACGAAGACCGACGGATCGTTTTTGCAATTCCTTATTTAGAAAAATATACCCTCATTGGTACAACAGATCAGGAATACACAGATGATCCACAAAAGGTAGAGATTACTGATGTAGAAATAGATTACCTTTTGACAGTGACAAATTCACATTTTAAAAAGCAGTTAACGCGAGCAGATATTGTAAGTCAGTACTCAGGTGTACGTGCTTTATGTGATGATGAGTCTGATAACCCTTCGGCAATTACCCGCGACTATACTTTGGCACTACAGACGGAAGATAAAACGGCACCATTGTTATCGGTATTTGGTGGAAAGATTACGACTTATCGGAAACTGGCTGAGGCCGCTTTAGAGCATTTGTCTCCGTTCTTTAGTGAAATGGCAGAGGAGTGGACTGCCAATGAACCATTACCGGGTGCTGAGAACTGGACTACATTAGATGATTTAATCAACCAGATTCAATTAAGTGTAAATGGAGTTTCAGAATCCCTTGCCAAACGTTGGGCACATGCATATGGCACAAGAGTTTGGAACATGCTTCATGAACGAAATAGTATAGAACAATTGGGGCAAAATTTTGGTCATGATTTATTTGAATGTGAAGTTAAATATTTATGTGAATATGAGTGGGCAAATACTGCAGAAGACATACTCTGGCGAAGATCTAAATTAGGTTTGGCGTTTAATGAGAAACAGGTGAAAGTGTTAGAAGCTTACTTGTCTGAACGTCGATTAAAAGATGATGCCGCATAATAAAAAAGGCCGCATAAAGCGGCCTTTTTTATATTTAGCAATTAGAAGCCAGTTTTTACAGCTTCAAGTAATGCTGCTTGACGTTCTTTTAATGCTTTTGGTAAGCGCTCGCCAAGTTTATTGAATAACTCAGTGTGGCTTTCAATTTCAGTAACCCACTGGTCTTTATCTTGAGTAGTGATAAGGTCAAATTGTTCTTTACTGAACTCAGTACCTTTCCAGTTCAAGTCTTCATATGTTGGAACAAAACCGATTGGTGTTTCAACAGCGTTTGCACGGCCTTCACAGCGGTCAATGATCCACTCGAGAACACGCATGTTTTGACCGAAACCAGGCCATACGAAGTTGCCTTCAGCATCACGACGGAACCAGTTTACGTTGAAGATTTTCGGTAATTTGTTGCCAGAAGCTTCAGCTTTCTCGCTTACTTTTGCACCAAGGCTTAACCAGTGGTCAAAGTAGTCAGCCATGTTGTAGCCAGCAAATGGAAGCATCGCGAATGGGTCACGACGAACAATACCTTGTTGACCAACAGCAGCAGCAGTAGTTTCAGAACCCATAGTTGCCGCTTTATAAACACCGTCAACCCAGTCGAAAGCTTCAGAAACTAAAGGAACTGTATCTGCACGACGACCACCGAAGATGAACGCAGAAATTGGTACACCTGCTGGGTTTTCCCAATCAGCGTCGATAGATGGACATTGACCAGCTGCAACAGTGAAACGAGCATTTGGATGTGCTGCTTTTTCGCCGTTTACGTGAGGTTGACCTTTCCAGTTCGTTAAGTTTGATGGAACTTCTTTAGAAAGACCTTCCCACCATACTTGACCATCTTCAGTTACTGCTACGTTTGTATAGATAACATCTTTATGAAGTGTTGCCATACAGTTCGGGTTAGTCTTGGTATTTGTACCAGGAGCTACACCGAAGAAACCAGCTTCAGGGTTAATCGCATATAAGCGGCCATCTTCACCTGGTTTGATCCAAGCAATATCGTCACCTACAGTTTCGATTTTCCAACCTTCATAACCTGCTGGTGGAATTAACATTGCAAAGTTTGTCTTACCACAAGCAGATGGGAATGCAGCAGCGATGTAGTGTTTTTCACCTTGAGGGTTAGTCACACCAAGAATAAGCATGTGTTCAGCTAACCAACCTTGTTCGCGTCCCATGACAGAAGCGATACGAAGAGCTAAACATTTTTTACCAAGTAATGCGTTACCGCCGTAACCAGAACCGAAAGACCAGATTTCACGAGTTTCTGGGTAATGAACGATATATTTCTCTGGGTTACAAGGCCATGCAACGTCTTTTTGACCTTCAGCAAGTGGAGCACCTACTGTGTGTACACAAGGAACAAATTCGCCGTCTGTACCTAATACATCATAAACAGCTTTACCCATACGTGCCATTTTGCGCATGCTAACAGCAACATAAGGAGAATCAGTTAACTCGATACCGATATGAGCAATATGGCTACCTAAAGGACCCATAGAGAAAGGAACAACGTACATCGTACGGCCTTTCATTGAACCTTCAAATAAACCATTTAATTTTTCACGCATAACAGCTGGATCTTCCCAGTTGTTTGTCGCACCAGCATCTTCTTTATTTTGAGAGCAGATGTAAGTACGATCTTCAACACGCGCAACGTCAGATGGGTCAGAATTTGCAAGATAAGAACCAGGATGTTTTTCTTGGTTTAATTTCTGCATGGTGCCGTTAGCGATCATCAAGTCGATTAGACGTTGATACTCTTCTTCGCTTCCGTCACACCATTCGATTTTTGCTGGTTTGGTTAAGTTTGCAATTTCTTCAACCCATGCTATAAGCTTAGGATGACGAACGAATTCTGGTGCGTTCACTGTGGTCATGGTGAGGCCTATTCAAAATATGTACAACGTACAAGTCTATTCATTGGGGTACAATGAAAGATCAAATAAAAAAGTGGCTGTATTAAAGCATAAAATCATAAAAAAAATAAGACTAAAGACTAACAATTAGATATTTGGAATTCCGATTGTTTTTATATGAAAATCATTTGCTTATGATGTTTTATATAGTTTTTACTTTTATATTTTTATGTTGTATGTGTGTTATTTACTTAAGTTATTTTATTTAAAATCAATAAATTAGCTCTTAAATTTTTTTTGAGAATTATTATTGATTAAACAAATGAAGATCATTCAAAATTTACATAAAGAGACTTTTAATAGGTGATTTTATATACAAAATAGAATAAACATCTTACTTTACGATAATAAAATGCGGCCCTTGAAACCTCTTTCGATCATCTATAACGAAAAATCAGGATTTCACGCTTCAAAACATGAAGATGTTTATGAGCAACTGATGACTGTATTTACTGAACATGGTTTTGAAATACAAGTATTTGAATTAAATGAAAATACATTGTTTGATGATCTGATGAATAATGTTATTCATCGGCATTCACAAAACGAAAATATAGGGGTGGTTGTTGCAGCTGGCGGGGATGGCACATTAAATGCTGTTGCATCTAAACTTAAGAATACTTCTATTCCAATGGGAATCTTGCCTTTAGGTACTTTTAACTATGTCGCTAAAGTTTTAGATATTCCGCTAGATCTTTTAGAAGCAGCAGAAGTGATTGCTACAGGCATTCCTCGGTCAGTACATATAGCAGCAATTAATGATCATATTTATTTAAATAATGCTAGTTTAGGTCTATATCCACTCTTTATCAAAAAGCGCGAACTCTATAATAAATATTTAGGAAGGCTTCCTTTACATGCCTATACATCAGCTTTAGATGTTTTGTTAAGAGAAAATAAGTCAATGAAGCTATCTATAACAGTAGATGGTAAAAAATATCCCGTTAAAGCACCTCTTATTTTCTTTGGGAATAATCAATTACAGCTATGTGATATGAAACTTAGAATTGCAGAATGTGCAGCACAGGGACGAGTTGCTGGAGTTGTAATTACAAAAAGTGATAAGCTGAGTTTACTCAATATGCTTTGGCAGTGGATTCAAGGTAAAGTTGAAGATGCCCAAGATGTATATAGTTTTTGTGCAGATCATGTTGTAGTCGAATGTGCAAAAAAATCGAAACTTACAGTTGCTTTAGATGGTGAAATCATAGAGATGAAACCACCTTTAAATTTCACTGTAGAAAAAAATGCTTTAAATATAATGGTGCCGAATGTTATTACATCTGTCTGATTTACACTTTGGAACGGAAAAACAAGAGTGTTTAGAGGCAATTAGGCACTTCTGTATTCAGCAACAGCCTGAAGTAATTGTTGTAAGTGGCGATATTACTCAACGTGCCAAATACGAACAATTTTTTAAATGTCGGCAATATTTAGATAGTCTCAATATTCCTTATTTAGTGGTGCCAGGCAACCACGACATTCCTTTGTATCATGTCTGGAATCGTTTTTTTTCTCCATTTACTCGTTATCGATATTTTTTTGGTGAACTGGAGCCAACTTTAGAAACTGAACATTTTTATATTGTTGGTGTAAATAGCATACGCCGTCGTTACCATACGCGTGGTCATATTTCGATTGAACAAATTCAAGATACTTATGGGCGTTTACAAAAAGGGCCTAAAGATAAATTAAAGCTAGTAGTTTTCCATCAACCTTTTTATACACCACCCGATAATAAGCATGGAATAAAGGATTGTCCGGTTTTAGGAAAAATCGCCTTAGAGAAGTGGAGTACAACTGGATTATTCGGAATGCTGCATGGTCATCTCCATAAAACGGCTATATATGATTTAACTCAAATTTACCATCTGGAAATAGATCATCCTATTTATGATATTCATGCGGGTACAGCAACTTCTACTCGTTTATATCATCATAATCCAAATAGCTTTAATACGGTTTCAAATACAGGAAAGATTCAGCATTATTGGTTTAATGAACAGCAGGCTGAATTCACTACAGATTGATTTGGTTTAGATGAGATTAAATATTTGATTGTTTAAAAAATATTCAAAAAACAGAAAAATTTTTCTTATTTCCCCTTGAAGCCATTTTTTTCATCCCCACAAAAGTGACATCTAAATATTTTGTTATTGCTCTGGATTAAAGCAATAACGATTAATCAAAAAGACTAAGTCTGATGGAGTTAATTATGAGCAACATTCGTCCATTACATGATCGCGTTGTGATTCGTCGCGTAGAAGAAGAAACCAAAACTGCTGGCGGTATTTTATTGCCAGGTTCTGCTGCTGAAAAGCCATCTCAAGGTGAAGTAATTGCAGTAGGTAATGGTCAAATCACTGATAACGGCGTACGTGCTTTGGATGTTAAAGTTGGTGACAAGGTGTTATTTGGTACTTATGCAGGTACAACAGTTAAAGTAAACGGTGAAGAACTCTTAATCATGAAAGAGTCAGACATCTTAGCTGTATTAGAAGGCTAATCGATCCATAACTCAATTCATTATCAGATTCAGTATTTAAAAAGATTCGGAGTTTAATATGTCAGCTAAAGACGTAAAATTTGGTGATTCAGCTCGCTCAAAAATGATTGCAGGGGTAAACGTACTTGCAGATGCGGTTAAAGTGACTTTAGGTCCTAAAGGCCGTAACGTTGTAATCGACCGTTCTTTCGGTGCGCCACACATCACTAAAGACGGTGTAACTGTTGCTAAAGAAATTTCATTAAAAGACAAGTTTGAAAACATGGGTGCTCAACTTGTACGTGAAGTTTCAAGCAAGACTAACGACATCGCAGGTGACGGTACGACAACTGCAACTGTACTTGCTCAAGCAATTTTAAACGAAGGTATCAAATCAGTAACTGCTGGTATGAACCCAATGGATTTAAAACGCGGTATCGACATTGCAGTAAAAACTGTAGTTGAAAATATCCGTTCTATTGCTAAGCCAGCTGATGATTTCAAAGCAATTGAACAAGTTGGTTCTATCTCTGCTAACTCTGATACTACTGTTGGTAAACTTATCGCTCAAGCGATGGAAAAAGTAGGTAAAGAAGGCGTAATCACTGTAGAAGAAGGCTCTGGCTTTGAAGACGCATTAGACGTTGTAGAAGGTATGCAGTTTGACCGTGGTTATATCTCTCCATACTTTGCTAACAAGCAAGATACTTTGACTGCTGAACTTGAAAATCCGTTCATCCTTCTTGTTGATAAAAAAATCAGCAACATTCGTGAATTGATTTCTGTTTTAGAAGCAGTTGCTAAAACTGGTAAACCACTTCTTATCATCGCTGAAGATGTTGAAGGTGAAGCGCTTGCAACTCTTGTTGTAAACAACATGCGCGGTATTATCAAAGTATGTGCTGTTAAAGCTCCTGGTTTCGGTGACCGCCGTAAAGCAATGCTTCAAGACATCGCGATCTTGACTGGCGCAACTGTTATTTCTGAAGAAGTTGGTATGTCTTTAGAACAAGCGACTCTTCAAGATTTAGGTACAGCGCACAAAATCACTGTTTCTAAAGAAAATACAGTTATTGTTGATGGTGCTGGTGATGCTGCTGCTATCGCTGAGCGTGTTCAACAAATCCGTGCTCAAATCGAAGAATCTACTTCAGAGTATGACCGTGAAAAATTACAAGAACGCGTTGCTAAATTGGCAGGCGGTGTTGCTGTAATTAAAATCGGTGCAGCAACTGAAGTTGAAATGAAAGAGAAGAAAGACCGCGTTGACGACGCTCTTCACGCAACTCGTGCAGCAGTTGAAGAAGGTGTTGTTGCAGGTGGTGGTGTTGCGCTTGTACGTGCCGTAAATGCGCTTGAAGGCTTAAAAGGTGCTAACGAAGATCAAACTGCAGGTATCAACATTTTACGTCGTGCGATCGAAGCTCCACTTCGTCAAATCGTTGCGAACGCTGGTGATGAGCCATCTGTAGTAATCAATGCAGTTAAGAAAGGTGAAGGTAACTTCGGTTATAACGCTGCAACTGGTGAATATGGCGATATGTTAGAAATGGGTATCCTTGACCCAGCTAAAGTAACTCGTTCTGCACTTGAGCACGCTGCTTCTGTTGCTGGCTTAATGTTGACTACAGAATGTATGATCACTGACATTCCTGAAGACAAACCAGCTGCTCCAGACATGGGCGGTATGGGTGGAATGGGCGGCATGATGTAAACTGCTCACTGATATATTAAATTGTTGTAATTTAAAATAATTTATTATATCAGAATTTAGCTTACTCATAGTGTTACTCACATATGAGTTTGTTACAAAAAAGGTCACAAAATTTTTGTGACCTTTTTAATTTTATACAATTAATACATCTCTTAAAAAAGAAGTCATCATATTAGAAGAGAGTTTAACTATTGGATGAATGAGAATATTGAAAAAAGCGCCTGAGAAAAATCAGGCGCATTTGACTTAGAGCAATATCTATTTCATTCTAACGTAAGAATGGAGTTTTCCTCATTTAGAATACAGGTAAGGACATAGCTATTAAGCCAATAGTTTTTACGTCCATCTTTAATTGGTCTTTTCACGCGACCAGTTTTAATTCGATCATACAGCTCTTTTTCAGATATATTCATTCTTAATGCAAATTCCGCAGTTGATACACGTCGCTCTGTATTAGTAAGGTCTATAGATATACCCATTAATTATCTCCTACAATATAGTTTTAAGAGGAAATCTCTTGAAATAAAGGCTATCAAATTAATTAAAAAAAAGATGAGATATGTTTAAAAAATCAAAAAAAAGACTTATTTTTTTATTATGTCAGTAAATAATCTTTTGTTAGTTTTAGGTAATAACAACGTTGACTGCTTATCTCATTTAAAATAAATGAGATAAACGTATACTGCTTTATCTTTTAATCTATATTTCTATTTAAAAGGATTTTTAGCATCAGATAAAATCGCGTTTTTCTTGTCGTTAAAGTTTCTACCTTGCTCTGAAAATTTAAATTCTTTGATTTCTGATTCTAAAAACAGCTCTTTTCTAAAATAATCTTTAGTTTGATAAAGCTCTATCATTTTAAGTGTATTCTCAAGATAATTCATTTCAATATTTTGTGATTTAAAAAATGATATAAGCACACTTCCAAGAAAAAATTTCTCATGATTCTCTTGCTTTCGATCTTTTATCTTTTGTTTTTCTTGTCTGTAAGAACTATGAAATGAATTTTTGATTTCATCATGTGCTTTTTGTTTTATTGAATCAGGAACTCTTCGATTGTAGTTTTTTAGCATCCTTAAGGCTATTTTTAATCTTTCATCAGTCTGAGAGAAAGGGTCTTCATATCCACTAAAAAAAACGATATCATTTTCAATATCAGAACGATCACCCTTTGCGATTGTGCAGATGGAGTCCATTAATTCTGCTAATCTGTTTAATTCCAAAATTTTGTGATATTTATTCCTCAAATTTTTAATGTCTTCTTCTGTAAATTGATTTGCAGTTTTTGATCGAATCAATTGTAGTATTAACTCATCTGAATGAGTGCGTCTTGCTATCTGTTTTAAGTGTTTTTCAACACTTAAAATAATTTCATCTACTGTTAATCTAGCTCTAGCCATTTTAAACCATCTGCATTTAAGAAAATGTTGGTATATCACAGAATCTTAAAAAAAATCGTCATATGTTGGGTTTTTCAAAAAAAACTACTCTTCTGTTAGTTTTTTGGCTGTTAATGGTGGGACAGATAAAAAATCTTTTTTGCGAATGCAAAAAAGATTTTTTATATCTCGTTTCCGTGTCTTTTAAATTTCGCTTCGCTCTCTTTAAAAGACACTTCTACTCGTGCTGCGCAGCACTTTTAGTTTAAGTAATTGATTATTATATAATTTATGCGTTACTCATGTTTTAGATTTACTGTTTCTACATACAAATAAAACACACAACTAAGTTATTGTTTTTATTATATAAATTGAAACTATGGGAGTGGCATTGCTCATGCGTTTTAATTGAAAAATATTTTTTTTCATTTTTCTTAACGAAACGAATCATGAATTTTTAAAATTTTGTAAGATCCGATATCCCAGTTAAATTAATATCGGAAGTAAAAATGTATTATTTTCATTTAAGTCACAACGTTAAAGGTGAGAGTCAAATAAAATTGAGTGATGGTGATTCAAAGTATCGACTCTCAAAAAGTGCATATCACTATATTACGCGTACTTTATATTTTTCAAAGCATAAAAGTGACATTGAAGAACTTGAATATTGTGCGTCTTATAATATGCCGATTTGGTCTGAAATTCATCCTGAAAAGTTTTGGTATGCAGCAGATCAATATACAAGTGAGACTAGACGAACCTCATCACATATTACAATCGCTTTGCCCAAAGAACTGGATAGAAATAAACGTATCGAATTATCTGAGAGACTGATGTATGAGTTTTGTGGTCAATATAAAATGCCATCTACAATCGCAATTCATAATCATGTGTCCGCGCTCGATGGACAGACAGAACAGCCACATTTACATTTATTATTTTCAGAAAAAAGTATGTTGGATAATATTCAACGTTCCCCAGAGCAGTTCTTTAAGCAATATCGTCAAAAAAATCCTGAAAAAGGAGGTGCATTAAAAATTACTGCGGATGTGCTTGGATTTGGTCGTAATATATTATTTCACTACCGAACACAAACTGAAAAAATAATAAATGAATTTTTAGAAAAATATGCACCCACAAAAATTATAGAAATTCATGGTATGGAAATCGAAGTGAGCAGTGCAGTATCGTGCTTATCTAATGAAGATTATAATAAAAAACATGGAACCAATTTAAAAGATGTCCCACAAATTCCGAGGTCATTACTCTATAGCACTGATCCTGAAGATCAAGACAAGGTAGCAGAATATAGAAAGAACATTCGGGAAATTCGTCAAAATAATCTGTATGAACTTTATAAAAAAGAGTATGAGCTAGCGTTGGCTAAAAAACGTGAACAGGAAAACCAGAATAGGCCACAACTTGATCAATCTAAAAAATTTGATTTTGACTTCTAATATCCTCATTAATAAACCAAAGATGATGACTGCTCACAAGCAAGCTCAATGGAATGTATTATTCCTCCTTCAGCCTTTAATTAAATCAGTTGATCTGTCTATATACTTTCTATGGACGGATCAACTGAATTGGTATTAGCGCAATTTGATCTATTTCTTAAAATAGTTTTCCATCTGTAATTGTTCAAGCGTATGCCATTGATAACGCTCATGTCCTGAAAAATTTTGTTTGATATATACAATGTGTTGAAGAATTCGCTTCTGATACTTTAACAGTTGTTGAATACGGTGATCATCATAAGCAATATCTACCCGTTGTTGCCTCAGTGCTTGATAAAAGCAGCGGTAGACCATATCCATATTTTTTAATATTTCCTTGGATGCCGCAGTGTGGAGTGGTTGGCTTAATCCTGCAACTGAATAAGATTCACGCATGACAAAGTCGGGGCGTATACGGGATTCCTTTGCCACTTTTAATGTTGGTGCAAATGTATTTGATTTAACCTTGATATTTTGAAATGCCTGTTGAATCGAATTAATTAATGCACTCGGTTGAATAGTATGTGCTGTTGCTGGCTTTTGTAATCTTGTTGCAGCGACTGGAGCAGAAATGGGTGATTTCACTTTAGCCTGATGATCTTGTTGACTGTCGACTTTGATGAATTGTTTGAGTTTCTTATAGTTAATCGTATAGAAATTGGTTTGTAGCCATTTATTCTGTGCCAATTTTTCAATCACAAGAATTCCAGCTTGCTTTAACTTTGCTACGATTCTTTTAATCGTTGAGATGCTATATACACCGAGCGTGGTTTGCCACTGTTCATAACTATGGAACCAATACTTTTTTCCATTAAAGGTTTTTCCTTCGTTATTTTCTAAAAAGTAATGCAGCTTCTGTAAAAAATTGGCGGCAGCCACGCCAAACGCTTTTGCAAGCGTTGGCGAAGCAATCAGAGGATAGTCTCCAGAAATCAGGAGGTTATTATTCTTATTGGTCTTGGACATGATTCGCCCCACGTAGAACACGTTGTGCACGTTCAATCATCTTGTGACGTTGATGTGTGCGAAATGCCCATAAAGAGGAGAAGTTATTATTTTGATTAAGCTTTGCGACTTTGAGAATTTGTTCATCATTCATTTCATGCATACATTCACGAATGATTTGATGTGCTTGTTCAAGTTCTTTGAGCAAGGAGTTTGCAGTATCAACAGCAATATAAAGATTGGCGAGTGTCTGACGCTGAGGATTTGAAATAGATTTGCCAAGTTCAACAATCAGTTGACCAGCTTGTTTTTTAGGTGTGCACGTATTTGCACCATGAAGAATTGCGTTCATAGCAGTGGTCCTAGATAAGTTTTAATACTTACCCCCATTACTTCTCACGGTAATGGTGGCAGCTCAACAGGGGTGAGAATACTGAATCTAGGATCAGCCAACCTTACGGTTGCCCTGCAAGCTGCCATAACGACTGCTAAAACAGTAGACAAAAAAATAGCCGCTAGTGCGACATTAATTTGCACCTAGATTGTATCAGGTTCTCACGCCTGAACACAGATTTTGCTGTGTAGAGTTAGCTTAACTGGATATCGCTTGAGCTGTCAACGCTGTGATTGGATCTTTTTACATATCTTAACATTAAATAATTAATTGATTCTGCTGGAGATATTTTAAATTTCTGACGGCTAGGAAATTGGGTATGAACAATGTTTATAGTGGCGTATTGAGCACAAACTTTAATGTTTGCTGTGTTGTTAAAAGAAGTGATGCAAATGATGATCAGAATTTCTAATCCATCAAATCGAGGCTGATTCGCTAAAAGAATGAGTTAAATAAATCATCGATTGTTTAGGGCTTCAACAACTGTTAAGACTTTCTCTAAGCCTTTTATGATCTGAATTTGCTGAGTCGGGACACCATCGGTTGCGGTATTGAATGCATTCATAAAATAATCAATCCATTCAGAATCACCGCCCGTGAGTGCTGATAAGCTTTGATAAAGTCGTATCAGCAATAATCCAGCTTCACCTTGTGCAGATGCGGGTTCTAATACAGCTGAGAATTCGATTTGGTTCATCGACATGATATCGAGACCCATCACAGTAGCCAGTTGAGTATTACTAAGACCGAGTAAATCCGCAGTTTTCAATACGGCTTCTGCTAAAACTGTTGCTGTACTAACAGAGTTCATTCAATCGGCCCGCTGAGCTTTGCTGATTATTTATTCTATCGCATTTAATAGGATATTACTGAAGAAGAGGGAACTTCAGTTTGATCGCTTTAAATCAGCCTGAGTAAATCGCAATCTTCTCATTAACAGCTCATTAGGCATTGATTCATCTCAATGCTTCAAATGTAAAAGCTGAGCTGAGCCTGATTTAATTCTTTATTTTATTGTTTTATTTTAATAGAGAACAACAGTCCATTTTAGCCTCATCCATCAAAGCAAAATGAGCCGATCGATCGGATGAATTTGACCTTATGGGAAAAATCAAAGACTTAATGCGATTACATTTGGCGAATCTAAATGTATAGATTTTAGCGCTTTGTAAAATTGACTAAAGCGCAGGATAAAATTAATATGGGCTCGCTGGCCTACATTGCCAGTCGGTTTTAGCAGACCGTCCAACACAAGAGCATTAAAGGACTTGTCTTTTAGTGTTTATCCCCTCGTGCCCCTCTGCGGTGGAACGGGAGGGGGACGTCTTCGGACGTGCTGGATTCTTGTGTTCCAGTCTGCTAACCCGCTCTCGTTCTGCCACCATTATTTAGCAGTAATTGGTAGAACTTCTTAACACAAGGAGCTTCTCATGTTGTACCTATCTTTTTTAATTTGTGCCTCACCTCATGTTCAACCTTGTTGTGCTTTGCAACGAGGGCGATACGGCTAATTTTTTATTATTCGTCTGTATTCAAACAATATTTTTTACAAGAACAATCCAACGGTGGATGGCTAAGTCACGCCTATAAAAAATAAACCTTTTTATATCTGCTGGTGATTGTGCATTGCATTGAACATGCGGGAAACAACCATGACTGAATTAAGCAAACCCAAAATCATACCCATTGAACACCGTCCACAAAAATCCAAGCTCTTTATAAAATGTGTGATCTTACCCATCGTGATCTTTCTCATCGTTGCCAAAATCTTCTCTTTTGGTGCTTTCGGTTATATCTTCTTTGGCTTTGACCTGTTCTGGTTTGTGATTCTTTACTATCTTTATGAATATGGAAATACCTACTTTGACGGGATGACTGAACAACTCAAGCGTCAAGGAGAAACTTTTAATTATCAAAACCGTGGTGTCTGGATTAACAGCCAAGATAAAACCATTATCCTGTTTGATCAGCCTGATCAACGCCTCGTGAAATATCCCTTTGATTACATCACCTCCGTTGGACACTACAACTTAGTCGAAGATAATTTTAGAACCACGACCACTGTGATCAGCAATCCAATGATGGGAACGCATGTCAATCAACAGGTCCATCGCACACCGATGAAACGTGAGTTCCAAGTCAATATTGGCACACGAGATCCATTCAAACCGAATTACAGCCTAAAAGTTCTATTTCCATGGCGTAGTCCACAAATGGCCAGTGAAATCCGTCAATTATTATCGGCTGATCATTATCAATAACAACAATATAAAAATTTAAGGCAGTCAATCATGATGATTTCAAAATCGTTCATGCCATCAGTTCTAATGATGGCAATCAGTACAGCAATGGTCGGGTGTGGCGGTGGTTCGGGAGGAGAGTCCAGTTCATCCAATGGTGGTGGAACGGAAAATCCTAATAATGGCAGTACCAATCCTAAGCCTGTAACTTGTGCTGAAACTCAATATCTAGAAGAGGGGACATGTAGAAATAAGGCGCCGCAGAATATTCAGGCATTCTCATTGAGTAACCTGATCCAAGGTCAAAGCTATCCATTATCGCTGCAAACAGATCAAGGTCTAGTAGTAACGTTTAGCAGTAACACACCCAACATCTGTAGTGTAAGTGGCGGTGAACTTAAAGCGCATAAAGTCGGTCAGTGTAATCTGGTATTGACACAGGCAGGGACGGCAAAAGTTCTAGCACTGAATAGCAGCATGACCGTCAATGTGAGTTGTGCGGCTGAGCAATATCTAGAAAATAATGTGTGCGTGAATAAGCTCAAGCAAACCATTACCCCACTAAAAATCAAATATATCCTGACGGAGAGTGTGTATTCACTGGATACGGAATCCAGTGCCAAACTACCTGTCACGATTAGCAGCCTTTCTTCATCAACCTGTACGTATAGTCTGGGAGAACTCAAGGGGATTGGTGCGGGGGCATGTACCCTTAAACTCACCCAGGAGGGTGATACCAAAACACTGGCAGCAGAGAGCCTGACCATCAGTTTTGATGTATTTAAAGCTTCATCTATGAGCGAGGCACCCGATATCAACAACTGTTATGCAGGCAAGCTCAGTGCAAATTTTAGAAATGAATTTTTAAATGAAATCAATACGGTTCGTGCCTTGCATGGGCTGCCAAGTATTACATACGACTATGCCCATGAAGATGAGATGATGCAGACGGCGCTGATTCTTGCTGCAAACAACATCTTGACCCATTACCCAGAATCAAACACAAACTGCTATTCAGATATTGGTGCGGTAGGTGCAAGGACCAGTAGCCTTGAGATGGGGGTGAGACAGAATAAGAATGACTATTCACCTGCCGAAAGCATTACCAATATGGTGCATGATAAATTAAACCTTTTTGCTGGAGATGTGGGACATCGACTCTGGATGCTGAATCCTTTCTTACAAAAATCGGCGTATGGTTCAGTTAATGCGCCATCATTTAAAGATACCCGATTCCCTTATGTGGTCGGTACGTCCTACAAAGTGGTTTATCCCTTCGACAATCCAACCACTGCACCACTCGGTGTGATTGCCTATCCCTACCACAACTATCCAGCCAAATATTATATGGCGGGTTCAATTCTCTCGATTTCAGTTTTAACCGATCAAAAGAATTTCTTTGCCAATCGAAATGTGGATTACGCCAAAGCCACTGTTGTAGTCACTGAACGAAGTAGTGGAGCTAAACAGAAGATCAGCAATATACGCTATGAAAATATCGGTGTTCCCAACCATATCCAATTTAACTTCGACGATTTGAAACTGAACGTGATCTACGATGTCAAACTCAGCAATGTCTTGGTGAATGGTCAGCCTAAAGAATATTCCTACTGGTTTAA
>NZ_JAKTHZ010000007.1:0-5167 GCF_027854645.1 Acinetobacter sp. AOR41_HL
AGGTAGGACATTTCTACTTAGGAATAACAATCGTTTGTAAGCCCAAAGGGCTTTGTTGCACAAACCTATCTGTAAAGGCTTTTTCAGCGATATAATTTTCAAATGAAGAAGCCTACACAGAAAATCTACCGCACAACCAATTGGCCCGCATATAACCGAGCACTCATGAGTCGCGGAAATATTGCCATTTGGTTTGATCCTGCTACGCAATGGTATGCGCCATCAAAAGGCAAACAAGGGCGAAATCAAACCTACTCCGACGCAGCCATCCAATGCTGCTTAATGATTAAATCCTTATTCCGTCTGTCTTTACGTATGGTCACTGGCTTTGTGCAAAGTCTGATTAAACTTTGCGGATTAAATTGGATAGCGCCAGACTACACTACAATTTGTAGACGAAAACAGCATATTGATATTGCAATCAGCTACCAAAAAAGTAGCGATGGGCTGCATCTACTCGTAGACTCTACAGGCATGAAGTTTCTAGGTGAGGGCGAATGGAAACGCAAGAAACATGGAGCTGAATATCGTCGCCAATGGCGTAAACTACAATTGGTATAGATGCCAAAACCCTACAAATACGCGCTATTCAGCTCACAACCAATAATGTCAGTGATTCACAGGTGCTTGGTGATTTACTTAATCAGATTCCACAAGATGAGCAGATTGACTCTGTTTATACCGATGGAGCTTATGACACCAAGCAATGCCGTCAGGTCATTGCAGATCGGCAAGCACATGCGGTGATTCCACCTAGAAAAAATGCGAAACCATGGAAAGATACAAAGAGTAGCTCGCTAGAGCGAAATGAATTACTTCGAACAGTTAAACGTTTAGGCAGGACATTATGGAAAAAATGGTCAGGCTATCATCGCCGCAGTTTGGTGGAAACCAAGATGCATTGCATCAAATTATTAGGCGATAAATTAATGGCAAGAAGCTTTCCTAGTCAGGTGAATGAAATTCATGCACGTGTAGCAGTCCTCAACAGATTTACGGAATTAGGTCGACCACTTACCCAAGTTACGCCTTAAATTTGGCTCAATTAGGGGCGCTTTGCATTTCAAATCTTTGTGCAACAAAGCCGCGCTAAAGTATCATCCTAATTTTCGCCCAGGCTCGAAAAATACGGTAAATGGTGAAAATAAAAATTCATCCTTTTCCGATGTTGCCCGTTCCAACACGTAAGCAGTCAGTCAGAAAAAACACATAGATCCAATCCCTAGCGAGCATTGAGCTCTCTCATCCGTGCCAACTGCTCCAACCCTTGGACGCCCTAAATGCTTACCCAAAAAAATCAACACCTTCTTTTAAAAACACAATCAAAAATGACTCCCTTATATCCATTTAACCTAAACAGCCTTCCCCACACTGCACTAGCTAGGGCTCGTAGTTCGGCGCAAGGCTGAAGTCGCTTGACTGCTTCGCTGTGCAGATCCATGACCCACTTTCCATCAAACTCCCGGTTGTAGTTCCACAAGCATCTCGCGAGTCTTGCCGGCCCGCTCCACTAACAAGACCACAACATCTCCAACGTTCTTGTCGTCTAGCCGGGCCTGTAATGTGGTGACGTCGTCGACGGCGATACCGTCGATGCTGATAACGCGATCGCCGGGCACGATGCCGCCTGCGGTGACCTCGATGCCGACGAGCCCGGCCCTGTGCGCCACCGAGCCCGGCGTCACGCGCAATACGAATACGCCCTTACTACCGGTCAGCGCCTGCAGACGCGCGTTGAGCTGCTCATCCACCTCGATGCCCAGCGCCGGACGGATGTACTTGCCGGTCTTTATGAGTTGCGGCACCACGCGCATGACGGTATCCACCGGCACAGCGAAACCGATGCCAGCGGACGCGCCCGAAGGGCTGTAGATGGCGGTGTTGATGCCGATCAGCCGCCCGGCCGAATCGAGCAGCGGGCCGCCGGAGTTGCCGGGGTTGATAGCGGCGTCGGTCTGGATCAGGTGATCGATGGCAGGCCCGCCCCCTTCGCCGTCGAGGGTGCGGTCGAGCGCCGAGACGATGCCGGTGGTGAGCGTCCAGTCCAATCCGAAGGGATTGCCGATAGCGAACACTTTCTGCCCGACCTTGAGGTCGGCACTGGTGCCCACCGGCACAGCGGGCGGGCGCTTGAAGCCGACGCCGATCTTGAGCACGGCGATGTCGTGCTCGGGGCTGGCGCCCACCAGCGCAGCCTGATAATCGCGACCGTCGGCCAGTTTGACCGTGGCAGACGATGCCCCCTGGATGACGTGGAAGTTGGTCACCACGTGGCCGGCATCGTCCCAGATGAAGCCGGAGCCGGTGCCGCGCGGCACGGAAAAGACATTGCGCGACCAGACGTCACGCACCAGTTGCGCCGTGGTGATGTAAACCACCGACCCGCGCGATTTCTCGAACAGTTGGATGGTGGTCTGCTCGTCTGCCGCCAGATCACCACGCGGTGTCACCGTGCGCTCGGCCGCTTCGCGCGGACTGAACCAGGCTTCGATGGCAGGCAAGAACTGCCACAGCAGCATGAGTGCGGCGATGCAGCCAGTGATGACGAGCCAGCGCCGGATGAATCGGTCCGGCGCCGGGCGGCTGTTGAGGTCGGGGTAGGTCATGCCATTCTCCTTGTTGAAATCAGCGCCAGACACCGCTGGCGCGCCAACGCGGTGGGCGTGGCGCCAAGGGGATGTCCGGCAGAAATGGGCTGGAATGAAGCGGTTGCGGTGCCATCGAATCAGCCAATTCCCGCAAGCGTTGGATGCGCTCTGTCGTCGCCGGATGCGTGCGCAACCAGGAGGGTTCCGGGTTGCCCCATCCGGGCAGCAGCCGGGCGCGACTCTCCCGCTCGATCTTGGCGAGCGCCAAAGCCAATCCCTGTGGGTCGCCGGTCAATTCGGCGGTGAGCCGGTCGGCGTCGAATTCGTGCACCCGCGACAAACCCAGTTGCGCCAGCAGCGCGAGCTGTGGCGAAACGGCCAGCAACAGCAGCGCCGGCCACTGGATAGCGACTGTGCCCCACAGCAAGGCCGGCAGGCTGAAGAGGAGCATGATTTGCCCCAACAAGGCCAGAAGATGGGTGAGCCGGCTGATGGAATCGGCCAGGCCCATGACACGCAAATCCTCGTTCGCAATATGCGCGATTTCGTGGCCGAGCACGCCGGTCAACTCGCGGGGCGTGAGGCTACGCAGCAGACCGTCGGTCAGCGCGATGGCCGCGTGATGCTTCGTACCGGTGGCGAAGGCGTTGACGACCCCGCTGGGCACGTAGTGCGGTACCGGCACGGCAGGCAACCCGGCCCGCGCCGCCAGTTCGCGCAACACAGCCCAAAGATCGGGCGCTTCATTCGGGTGCAGAGGGCGTGCGCCATACAGCCGCAGGGTCAGCACCAACAGCGCGGTTTGCAGGCGATTGAGCCAGCGATGCCGCGCGCCGGCAGCCTGCGCGTGGCGCCGATCACGATGGCTCATTTGGGCTTTCCCCGGCGGCCCGGTCAGCGCGCTCGCGCAGCAGCCAGTAAGTCGCCCCGAGGGCCAGCATCGCGCTTGCGAGCGCCGCGATCTTGGCGGGGCTGGTCTCCGGGTCGAGGATCACGAACTTGCGCGCCAGGGCGATCAGCCCGATCAGGATCACCGTCTTGACCTGGATGATGCTATCGCGGCGCAAGGCCACCCGCACGATGGAATGCTTGAACTCCATGGCGATGAGCAGCGTCATGATCATGCCGAACACGGTCTGGAAGACCTTGTGATCGAGCGGATTGAACGCATCGATGACCAGCAGGCTGAAGACGATCGAGATCAGCTGCAGCAGCGAGACCACGATGATCACGGCAATGATTGCGGACAGCGCGAGCGCGATCACCTGTTCGAAGCGCTCGTAGAACGTCATCACTGCCCATTGGGCACGAAATGTTTTGATCGGGTCCGGTTGCTTTTCCTTCATCGCTATTCCTCTCAATTCTGAAATACTTGTGCGCCCACAACTTGGTTGCGCCCTTGTCTTTTTGCCTGGTAGAGCGCGCTGTCCGCCTGCTGCATCACCTGCTCGGAAGAGTTTAAGCAGACGTCAAGGGGGGCCACCCCCATGCTGGCGCTATAGCTGATCGACACCTCTCCACACACCACCGCTGTCGTCGCAACGTCCTGACGAAATCGCTTCGCCCATACTTGGGCGTCTTCAATCGATGCCGCTTCGGCTTTGTTGCACAAACCTATCTCTAAAGGCTTATTCCACAATATAATTTTCAAATGAATAAGTCGACACCTAAAATTTATCGCACAACCAATTGGTCTTCATATAACCGAGCTCTCATTAATCGTGGAAATATTGCCATTTGGTTTGATCCTGCTACGCAATGGTATGCCCCATCAAAAGGCAAACAAGGACGAAATCAAACTTACTCCGACGCAGCTATCCAATGCTGCCTAATGATTAAATTTCTCTTTCGATTGTCTTTACGCATGGTCACTGGCTTTGTTCAAAGTCTCATCCATCTTTGTAGGTTAAATTGGATAGCGCCAGACTACACTACAATTTGTAGACGACAACAGCATATTGATATTGTGATTAGCTATCAAAAAAGTTGTGATGGACTGTATCTAATCGTTGACTCCACAGGTCTGAAATTCTTAGGTGAGGGTGAATGGAAGCGTAAAAAACATCAGCCTGAATATCGTCGCCAATGGCGTAAATTACATATTGGTATAGATGCTAAAACCTTACAAATACGCGCTGTTCAGCTCACAACCAGCAATGTGAGTGATTCACAGGTACTTGGTGATTTACTCGATCAGATTCCACAAGATGAGAGAGTTGACTCCGTCTATACCGATGGAGCTTATGATACCAAACAGTGCCGACAGGTCATTGCGGATCGGCAAGCACATGCAGTGATTCCACCAAGAAAAAATGCGAAGCCATGGAAAGATAAAAAGATGGGCTCGCTAGAACGCAATGAGTTGCTTCGAACAGTTAAACGTTTAGGAAGAACTATTTGGAAGAAATGGTCAGGCTATCATCGGCGAAGTTTGGTTGAAACCAAGATGCATTGCATCAAATTATTAGGGGATAAACTCAGTGCGAGAAATTTTCAAAGCCAAGTCAATCAGATTCATGCACGTATGGCAGTATTAAATAAATTTACGGACTTAGGCAGACCACATACCCGAGTTGTCA
>NZ_JAKTHZ010000008.1:0-55823 GCF_027854645.1 Acinetobacter sp. AOR41_HL
GACAGCACGGCAGGCCAGATGACTTCACAGGCGAAGATTGATCTGCAAAGCCAGCAAGAAGTGAACAATACCCAAGGTGTGATTTCAGCAGATCAGGGGATTGAGGTTAATAGCCAAGGGTTAAATAACCAGAAAGGTCAAATTGGAACACAAGGGCATTTGACTCTGCAGGTGGAGAATTTAACTTTAAACAACCAAGCTGGATTATTACAGGCAGGTCAAGACCTCATTGTAGATGCGGCATCAATTGATAATTCACTATCTGGGAAGATCAGTGCTCAAGGTCAGGCTACATTACAAACTACAGGCCTTTTAAATAATCAGACTGGGGCAATTACAGCTAATCAGGACATTACTTTAACAAGCTATGGTTTAAATAATACCCAAGGCCAAATTGGTAGCGTCGCGGGAAGCCTGAATCTGGAGATGGGGGATCAGGTTCTAAATAATCAATCTGGGTCTTTGCTTTCTGGTCAGCATATTAATATTCATGCTTCAGGACTAAATAATAATCAAGGACAGATTATTGCTCGGCAAATTTTAGATATTGATACCGAGTTACAAGAATTGAATAATAAACAAGGTCTAATCAGTGCTGATACCGCGAATATTCGTTCTGGTACCTTAAATAATGATCAAGGGCTTATTCAAACGAATAATGTTTTAAGTATTGATACACAAAGTCACGATTTAATTAATACTCATAGTGGCAGCCAAGGTGGACTACTAAGTCAAGGTAATCTTACTTTGAAAAATCTTGCCACAATTGATAATACGCAAGGTTATATTGCTAGTGGTCAAACTCTAGATATCACTGCAAATCAGGTACAGAATGGTAGTGGTACTTTACTAGCAGCTCAAAACCTTAAGCTACAAGGTAGTGGACAGAACCAACTACTGAACAACCAGTCTGGTCAGTTATTGTCTATGGGCGATATGTCGTTGAATATAGACCGAATCAATAATGCTGGTAAAGTTAACACTACTGATACTAACAGCCATATTATGGCAGCTGGTCAATTAAATATTAGTACGCAGCAACTGGATAACCAAAATACAGCATTAATAAATAGTGGCACATCGGTTCAGGGGATTGATGCTGGAAGCTTGAACCTAAATGCTTTGGCTGTTGATAACCAATCTGGTGTAATTCGGAGCAGTAAAAATAGTCAATTGGATATTAGCCAACAATTAAATAACCAGTTCGGTGAAATCAGTGCAGTAGAGCAACTCGGTATTCAAGGTAACTCCCTTGCTATTAATAACCAAAAGGGCAAATTACTTGCGGGGGAAAATTTAAATATTGCGGCCTTGTCTCTTAATGGAGATGGTCAGATTTTAAGCTTAGGCAATGCTGATATTAAGTTACAAGAAAGCTTTAAGCAAACCCAAGCTGGACAGTTACAGGCTAATAATAATTTAAGTTTAACAACGGCTGGTGATATACAAAATGATGGAAAAATCAATGCCGGCAACACTCTAAAACTGAGTGCTACTAATGTTAATAATAGTCGAGATGCTCAGATTGAGAGCCATGATACTCAAATCACTGCACAAGATCAGATTAATAATACTGGACTGATCAATGGCGACTACACCACTCTAAAAGCCAATATCGTAAATAACCAAGGTTCGGGTCGTATATATGGTACAGAACTTGCGATTGGCGCTAATACGTTAAATAACTTGCCTGATGTTAATGGTCAGGCACCAGTAATTGCTTCACGTGGTGATATGAACCTTGGGGTTCAAACACTCAATAACCTAGCTAATACGACAGATTACACTAGTCAGGCATTGATTCTAAGTGCAGGGAATATGTATTTAGGAGGAGCTTTAGATACGAACCGCAAAGCAACTGGTCAGGCGAGTGTCATTAATAACGAAAGTGCCACGATCGAGTCTTTAGGAGATATGCGTTTATCTGCTCGTCAGATCAATAATATAAACAGGAATTTTAAAACGAAAATCGTAGAAGTTAGCCGTAAAGATGGATTAGAAAAGAGATTTAGTTCATGGCGTACATTTGATGGTGAACTTATTGATTTAAAAAATCCTGCTGAAGATTTTACAAAATATTTTTATAGTGAAATAGTGTCTGAAACACAAGTTACTGAATCAGCCCCTGGTCAAATTAAGGCTGGTGGCAATATGGACCTGTCTGGCGCACAAATATTGAATGATAAAAGCAAGATTTTAGCCGGTGGCTTATTCACGATTACCGCTGGAAATCTTAAGTCTGATGATACTAAAGGTATTAAAGAAACAATAGCTACAGGGATACGACAACTTTATGAAGTAAGATCGGGGAGTGATTATGATGAAAAAACTCCGTTTACTTATAAACAGGCAGCAGAGATTGATTTACCGATTAGCCAGGCCTTGGGTAATCAAAAATTTAATCAAAGTTCAATTTCAGTTACAGCTGTTTCCAATAATAAAAATGGTACTCAAGTTCAATATAGTCAAGTCAAGCAAAGCCATCTTAATGATTTAAAAGATAGTGATGTTTCGACACAGGTAGGCCAAGCACAAAATGCACAAGGAAAAAATATTAGTGTAGTCGATACTGTAAATACATCGAATAATACTAGTATTCAGACTGGGCAACAGACTCAGCTAACAAACCGAACTAAAGATATAGATGCGAAAATTACTGGTTCGCAGTCAAATGTGGCTCAAGCAGTTCAAGCTAATGGACAAAATTTAGATGCCGGGCATAGTGTAAATATCTCGAATAATACTCAAACTCAGTCTGTACAGCAGAATCAGCCAACAAACCAATCTAAAGATTTAGATGCGAAGATTAGTAGTTCACAGACAAATGTGGCTCAAGCAGGTCAAGCTGGCACACAAAATTTACGCATGGGTTCTAGTGCGAATGTATCGAATAGTACTGAAACTCAACAAGGACAACAAAATCAGGCATCGCCACAAGCTAAAGATTTAAGTACAAGTGTTACTGGTTCACAGTCAAATGTGGCTCAAGCAAATCAAGCTAATGAGCAAAACTTAAATATTGGTCATAGTGAGAATGTATCGAATAGTACCCAGACTCAGCAAGGACAAAAAAATCAAGTATCGCAACAATCTAAGGATTTAAATGCAACTATTGCCGAGTCACAGTTAAATGTGGCTCAGGCAGGTCAGGTTGGTGGACAAAATCAGGTCATTAAAGATGGCGAGCAGATAACAAATAGTAGTGAAATAAACGCTAGTCAACAGAATTATCCAGCACAAAAGTCTAAAGATTTATCAGTTGCGGTTGACAAATATACCCAACAAAAAGGGCATACTGCAGATCAAACAAATACCCAAGAAATGCTTGATCACGTAAATGCTCCAGATCAAGCTGCTGATGCTGTACAGTATGAAATACGAACTTTGACTACATCTGAAGTTAAAGTTCCGAATAGTGCGTTGTATAGAGTTAATAAAGATAGCAAAGCTGGTTATTTGATAGAAACTGACCCAAGTTTTACAAATTATAAAAATTGGTTATCTTCAGATTATATGTTGGATGCATTAGGCCTTGACCCTGCTCTACAACAGAAACGTCTTGCGGATGGTTTCTACGAGCAACGTATGGTGCAGGACCAGATTGCCAACTTAACGGGTTACCGCTTCCTTGCGGGCTATACGACGGATGATGAGCAATATAAAGCATTGATGAATAACGGGGTAACCTTTGCCAAACAGTATGGTTTACGTCCAGGTATTGCTTTAAGTGCTGATCAAGTCGCGCAATTGACCAGTGATATTGTGTGGTTGGTTGAAAAAGATGTGATCTTAAAAGATGGTACAAAAGCTAAAGCTTTAGTTCCACAAGTCTATGTAAAAGCTCGTGTGGGGGACTTAAAAGGAGATGGAACATTACTTTCTGGTAATAGCATCAAATTTAATCTAGATGGCGATCTAATTAACGGAGCGACAATTGCTGGACGCCAAGCAGTAGAAATTACAGCAGATAATGTCCATAACTTAAATGGGCGAATTCAGGGTAATCAGGTCGCGATTGAAGCTAAAAAAGATTTAAATAATATTGGTGGACAGATTATTGCCAAAGATGCAATGGCATTGAAGGTAGGTGGAAACCTAAAAGTTGAAACTACAACACGTACATCGACAAGTCAGGTAGGTGGTTTCGGTTCAAGTATAACTGGTGTGGACCGTATTGCAGGCTTATATGTAGGTAATGGTAGTACTTTACAACCGAATCAGGCGACACTAGTTGTAGATGTCGCTGGAAATACGTTATTGAAAGGAGCACAGATTAAAAACAATAACGGTGCCACTTTATTTAATGGTACAGGTAATATTGATATCGGTGCAGTAAATATCGGCAAACAGGAAAAATTATTTATTGATAACAAAAACGGTTATCAACTGAAACAGCAATCAGATATAGGTAGTGAAATTAGTAGTAACGGAACACTAGTAATTTCAGGTCAAAATATTACAGGGAAAGCTGTCCATCTAACTAGCCAACAAGGTGATATTCAATTACTCGCGCAAAAAGATATTCAACTGGATAATGGATTAAAGCAAAGTATTGTAGATAGTAAAACTGAATGGAAAGGATCATTTGGAGGTAAAAAATCTTCTACCTATAATGCTCATGAAACCGTTTCACTGGCAAATCAGCTGACTGCTGGTCAAAATATTATTATCAATAGCCATCAAGGTAATATTACTGCAACTCATCTACAAGCTAATGTTGGAAACAATATCCAGATACAGGCAGAGCAAGGTGCTGTAAATCTTTTGTCTGCAATTGATGAAAAAAGTGCAAGTTCAACTTCTTCTAAAAAGAATACAGCTACTTATAATAATCGTCAGTCAGGCTATATCGATCAAAATATTGCCCAAACAACTTTAAAAGCAGGTAATAGTGTTGATATAAATGCTGGCCAGAGTATTGAATTACAAGCTAATAATATACAAGCTGGTCAAAATATTTATGTGGGCAATACTTTGATGCAAAGACAAGCAGATGGCACATTAAAAGCTGCTGATGGATCATTGATGCCTAAAAATGTGACTTTATCTACATTAGAGACTCATGATCAACAGTGGGATGAACAACAAAAAGGATATCGGGGGGTAGCTAAAGAATTAGTCAAGGGACTAGCGATTGGTTTACCTGGATTGCAAGCAGCAGCTCCTGGTTTTGATTTGCAGAAAAAAATAACAGTGGGCGAGTCAACAAGTCAGCGAACTGAACAGATTCGACAAATAGGATCAAGTTTAAATGCAGCAAATATTGCTATTGGTTCATCTGGACAAACAACATTAACTAGCGCAGATCTGACAGCGAAAAATGTTGCATTATCAGGTCAAAAAGTGACGCTAAATGCTGCTGAAGAACAAAATATTGAAAGCCGCAGCCATAGTATTGAAACTATTGAAGGTTTAGGTGCTAAGCTAAATAAAGATAGTATTCGTTTAGGCGGTTTTGTTTCCGAAAAAGATAAAAATACTTTAACTACGACTGAAACTACTCATAAAGCAGGGGCTATTAATACTGGTAACCTAATTATAAAAGGAACAGAAGGAGTAGATGTTTTAGGACAGAATATTAAGGCTACGGGTGATACAACAATTGATCATGGTCGAGGAGAACTTAATATTGGTGGTTATGAAAATAAAAACATCACAGAGGGAAAAACAAAAAATGAAAAAATAAGTGCAGAAGTTGGCGTAAGAAATGCTTATTTAGATGCTGCTCTTGCAGTGGTTGCAGTTAAAGATGCTGCATCGGCATTGAAAGATGCCAAGAATGCATATAGCCAAGCTCAGCGAGATTATGCAGCAGGTAAACTCACCAAAGAAGCATTAGATGATAGTAAAGCTAATGTTGCGATGGCTACAGCAAATTTAGCGAGCGCACAAATTGCAGTAGCTGCATCTGTTGCAGCGGCAGCAGCAAATTCAGGAACATATGGTTTTACTATTGGTGCAAATGGAGAGCATATAGAAACAACAACAACAACGACTACGACTCAGGGACAATGGCAAGGTAGTCATTTAGATCTGAATAATCTGACACTTAAATCAGAAGATCAAAATGCCAATATTCAGGGCAGTCGCTTAAGTGCTACGGGCACAACCACTTTCAACGGTACCAAAGATCTGAATATAACGGCGGGTATAGAGCATGGTTCAAAAGAGAGTAGTAGTAAAACCACTAGTCAGAGTGTGAGTTACACCTATGGTGGTGGCGGTGGTGCTTCAATTGGTAAACAAACGAGTAAATCACAGAGTGAAAGTCTCACCCATGTGAATAGTGAAGTTAATTTGAACCGTACAGAAGGTCAGCTTAATACGTTAAATATTCAAGGTGGAGAGGTCTCAATTGCAGACCGGGGTAATTTGCAGGTCAATCAAATACTTGTAGAAAGCTTACAAGATACGGCGAAAAGTAGTAACAGTAGTAAAGGCGGCAGTATTGGAGCTGGTTTTGGTTCAAGTGGTATCAGTAATGTTAGTGCCAGTTATAACCAAAGCAAAGGTAGTAGTGACAGTGCGTGGGTCAATAACACAAGTAAGCTAATTATCGGTGATAAAGACCACGATGCGAACCTTGATGCAATGGGAGTTAAACAGGTTACGAATGTTGGTGGTGTGATTGCAAATGCGACTAAGAATGCAGATGGCACATTGACTGACCATAAAGACCTGAATTATAGCGGTGCGTTAGAGCTCAAAGACCTTCAAGACCATAACTATAACAGTAGCCGTGGATTTAATGTTTCGACCACAATTGGTAAAACCACTCAAGAGAAAGACGGTGAGAAAGGCAAATATCCGAATGGTAGTACGACGCTTGGCTTACAAAGCAATGGACAGGAAACAGAGCAGTTAACCAAAGCCACGATGGGGCTTGGTACGGTTAAAAATACAACTGAACTGACCAATCGTGACATTAACACTACTCAAGAGATTACCCGCGATCAAACCACAGGAATGTTAAATGGCAGTGTAACGGTCGATCATCGATTACTGAGTGAAAGTGGAAGAGCGGAGATTGTTCAGCAGCAGAAGGATTTGCCACAGAATGCTGAGATTGTTGGAAAAATGACAGCGGCAGGTGTAACAAGTTTAGGTGTGGCTACGGCTGCTTTAGCAAGTGGAGACCAAAATCTAAAACAAGCTTATGACACTGTTATGAATCCTGCACGGACGTTCGATTTTGTACAGAAGCATCCAGAAGCTGCAACAGTTTTAGAGCAGTTTAAAAATGGTGATTATGATGGATTATTACGAACTAAAGGTAGTATTCAATTATTAGCACAAGCACTAGGGCAAGATGTGGATGTACTTACAACATCAATGACGTCATTACTTGGTATTAAAGGTGCTTATGACCATCAAACAAATACTGTTGTTTTAGACGTAAATAATGAAAACAGATCATCTATCTTAAGCACAACAGGCCATGAAATAGCGCATGGACAAGGGATTAGCAATGAAACTTCAGCAGATTTAGTAGGTCAGGCTACTGATTGGGCTTTTGAGTCAGGAGTTAAAAACAACCAAGGCACAATTGATCAATATAAAGATCAATTAGGTGATGGAAAGGATGCTTCTACTCAAGCACAAAATGTAGCTGTGTTAGAAAAAGACAATACTAAAGCACTAGACGCAATATCTGATCATGCAGATCAGATTGATGAAAAAACATCATATTGGCAAGATATAAAGCACTTAGGTTGTTGGAGTAAGGAATGTACAGTTGCCTATCAAAAAATGGATGCTGCACAAGAAAAAGCATTTAGGCTTGGTCGGGCTAAAGCCGTTACAAAATTCATGAATGACATTAAAAACCTGCCAAATGTTCCAAAAGAAGTTTATGACGCACTGACTAACGATCCGATGGGAACAATCGAAGCAATTTGGGATGGAGTCAAAAATATTCCAGGCGAGTTATGGCAAACAGGGAAGACCATCACAAAAAATAATTTAGTTGGTAGCAGCCCAGCGGATTTTGAAAAACTAGGTAATGCCGAGATGACAGTAGTTTTAAATGCTGTAAGTTCTGGTACGGTTACAGTTGCGAAAAAAGGAGGCAAAATTGTTGTTGAGGCTGCTAAGAAGGTTAAACTTAAGGCTGATTTTGACCCTAGTTTAAATGTTCAGACTAATGGTTTTTCTTTACCGCCTAAAACGACACCTAAAGTTATTGATTTAAAGGCTGGTTCTAAAGGCGATTGGAATAAATTAGCGAATAAACCTGAGTCGAATACCATTTATAAATTCGAAAATGGTTATACTTATAAGACTGATGCAAATGGTCGTGTAAGTTCAGTCCAAGCTGATCTTGAATTAGGCAAAAGTGATAGAAACAGTTATCAACAGAAAGTTTCTGGACGAGCTGATAGAGCACAGGATGATCATGGTGGACACCTAATTGCATCTATGTTTAAAGGTCCAGGTGAAGGTATCAATATCGTACCAATGGATAAGACATTCAACGGTTCAAGTGGTGCATGGTATCAGCTTGAAAGTGATTGGAAAAAAGCTTTGGAAAATAATCAATCAGTTAAAGTAAATATTCAACCAGTTTATACTGGAGCGAGCAAACGTCCTGATAGTTTTATTATTAATCAAAGTATTAATGGTATTAGACAACCTTCTTTACAATTGAAAAATACTGCAACAGGAAAATAGTTATGAGTGAGCAGGAAATTTACCAAAAAATAGGCGAGTTATTATGGTCAATTATGCCACAAGATGCTCAAATTATTACATTTATAGGAAAAATTTATCCAGAATATCAAGGGTGGGGTACTAGTTTTATTCTAAAAAATGGAAAATTAAGTACATTTGATTTCGGAGAAGAGCCTGCGGATATTGAACTGCAGATAAAAGATTTAGCTAATAATTTGAGGAATTTAGATATATTTAAAGAAAAATGGACACATTATAAAATAACATTAACTGATACTGGAAAATTTAATATAGATTTTGCCTATATACCAGAAGAAGATAGTTGGGTGAGTTTATATATGAAAGGAATTAGTGATTTAAGTGAAGAAGAACTTGATAAAGATTACTCTCAAATTCCTAAAGAATTATGGAAAGAGCGTATAAAAATGAAAGAGCAAAATAAAAAATAGATTTATCAATCTAAAAATTAATTTAAGAAAGCCTATCTAATATTGATAGGCTTTTTTATACATGATAAGCACGCTAGTCATCTAGTTATATTAATAGTTAATGGACTAAAAAGACATTAAGATTGCCTCAAATTATTATAATTTCATTGGAATGGTTCAAGTAATGCACAACAATTGAATGGTACATCTAGAAGTATTCCAAATAAGGATATACCATCTGAACTTAAGTCAATTGGACAATAAAATGATTAAACTAGGTAATCAAAATTTTAATTTCCAGATTTTACCTGGAAAAATGAATGGTAAACTTATTCCTATAAGGATTTATATTAATGGAAATATTTTAGGAGATTTAGAATATTCTACATATATGCCTAGCTTTTTAGCAGAGATAAAGTCGGTAATTAAAGATTCTTACTACTATAAAGGAGATTTCAATAAGGATAGTTTCTATGAAATATTGAAAGAGGCTGTTGATGATGTAGAAAAAGGCTATAAAATTACTTTAGAAGAAACATTCGATGATTTTATTAAACGTGTAGGGCGAAATGATAATGAAGTCTTTTTTTTGTGGTGTTTGCAAGATAATTGTGATTCTAAATATAATAGAGAAAATATAGGTAAGATTGTTTTTACATCAATTTCAATAAGCGATTATATATTTGCCTCTAATGAGTTGTTTAAATGGGTAAGAAAAAGTATGAATTTAAACTATAGTATAAGCTAAACTATATAAATAAACTATCATTTAGTTTATAATTTAATAAAAGTTAGCAATGCTTCCGTTATTAAAAAGACGGAAGCATTTTTTTAATAATAAGCAAGATTAATCGTAATTGTTAGAACAAGATCTAATCTAAAATATTGAGAAAGTAAAATGTTATTTGGTGATCCTAGTATTTTTGCCTTAAAGTGTATTGATACTGATAGTAGGCAAAGAAAATTCATGGTTAACTTAGTGCTTATTATAAATGGAATTGAAGTTGGTACATTAGAGGATGGTACTTATATTCCAACGTTTAAAGCAAGTCTTAATAGAATTGTTAATCCAGAAAAGCTTGACTTAGAGAAAATAAAACTAAGTACAGAAGGAAAATATGATTATTTCTTAAATCCTAATACAACTGGAAAATATATGGCAAGCTTAGGTGACTCCTTTGATGATTTTGATATTTTCTTTTATGAATCTGAATCAGATTTTGTTGAATTTATTTGGCGACTTCATTATCAAACAGTATTTTCTTATCATGGTTTAAGAAGTGATATTATTTATTCGGGTAATGTATCAATATCTTGTTTATTAAATATTATTAAAGAGTTTTTAGAATGGGTAAATGCTGTAGATTAGATTTTAAATAAGTATATTAAAAAACCACTTAATTTAAAGTGGGTTTTTTAGTTAGTAGTAATAGCCAGTCTTAGATTTGCCAATGAGGTAGAAAAGGATAAACAAGGTCAGCCTAATGGCTCGACATTTTTTCCTCAAGGATGGTCGGAAGCAAGATTGAAATATGAACTATCAGAGGCTTTTAAAATAAGCCAGCTAGTTTACGTCCACAAGAAGGTTTTACTATTACTACACCTTCTGGGGTAAAAGTTAAGTTTGTACCACCTAGTGGTAATATTAGTGAATGGCGAGGATGGCCTTTACAATGATTGAGGTTAAAATGATTTTAGAATTTTCTTATACTTTACGTGAAGAATATGAAGGTGATGAAGGAACTCTTGTTCCACAGTTATTTAGATTAGATAATCTGGATGAAAATAGAGGGCTTGAAAATTTTTTAGAAGGTGATGATGATTATTTATACTTTATCAGTAATGTTGATACAAGTAAAAAAGTTAAAAGTATACTTATTCAATTAAGTAATATATTTGATGATAATAATAATGAATGCCAATATATAGTGGATGGCTATTTTAGAAAGGCAGAAGTATGTAAGGATATAACAGCTTTTAATATAATGCCTAATATGCAAATAGGTTATAGAGGTGGTATACCTACAGATTTATTTTTAAAAATTTTGAATTTGTGGGGGGAATATCTTAAATCGGGAAGTAAGGAAAAAACAATTGTTGAAATTTGATGTTTGTAATTGTTTCTGTTGGAAATTTTGATATCTTATTTTGTGAACTTGAAACCATTTTTGTTTAGTTAATTTGGTAACTTTATAATGAAGAAGTATTTTTTCAGCTTGGTTTAAGAAGCGATATTAATTATTCAGCTAAGGTATATTAAATATTATTAAACAATTTTAGAATAGCTTGATGCCTCTAGATTAGGGTTAAATAACTATATTAGTAAAACCCACTTAATTTTAAGTGAGTTTTTTAGTTATCAGTAATAGCAAATAAAGTTAATGAAGTAACTGAACCTATTGATTTTGATGGCCGTATTTTGAATGTTGAAATTAATGAAAGAGGGAAATTAACTGGTGGGCATAGTATTGCGGATGGTAATGTAAATATTGTTTCACGAGGTATGCCAAATGAACAAGGCATTTATAGTGCGAAAATTAGTGTTTCTGATCCTAAGACTCTACTAAAACTTTTACAAAAACATCAACAATGTTCCCTGACAGTTGGAGTGCAGATAGAATTAAGATAGAGGTTGAGGCTCTTATAAAAATAAGCAGATTTATACAAATGAAAAAGGGGACGAAATGTGGAAAGGAATAACACCTAGTGGTGTAACAGTAACAGGCTATTTGAAACCTAAGCCCACAGTTTATCCTTTAATGGGGAAGTAATATGAAAGTAAAATTATATTGGTATGATAGATGGAAAGATGGGGTTTTATATCCTGAAGGGGTGGACAAGAATGCACCAACTAATTTTAAAGGTTTAATTTTCAGCTTATTAAATGATGATGAAGGTCATGGTTTAGCATATTTAAGTAATTGGATAGATGAAGGGCTAATTGAGGTAGAAAAAATTCATAATGGTACGTTAGATTTTTATGATATGTGGGGGCATGCATGGGGAGCTGAAATCTCCAAAGAAAATGTTCTTATTTATTGGGGGTATGATGATACTGAATGTGAAGAAAACATGAGTTTTGAAAGTTTCTACACAATTTTAAGAGAATGGAGTCAATTTCTCAAGACAGAACCAAATGAGACAAATATCGTAGAGTTTGAGTGTTAAATTTTTTTATTTTATGATGAAAAGTGATTTTAACTATTAATAATTAAATTTAAAAAGCCTATCAATTTTAGATAGGCTTTTTTATAGGTAAGGATGATGGAGGTCACCTAATGGCTCGACATTTTTTCCTCAAGGATGGTCGGAAGCAAGATTGAAATATGAACTATCAGAGGCTTTTAAAAATAAGCCAGCTAATTTACGTTCACAAGAACGTTTTACTACTACTACACCTTCTGGGGGTAAACGTTAAGTTTGTACCATCAAGCCAAAGTCCTAATTCTACAGTGAATCAATGGCGTGGCGGGCCTTTATAATGAGGAAATAAATGAGATGAAAATTAAATTTCAATATGTTCTAAGAGAAGAATATGAAGGTGATGAAGGAGTATATGTACCAACACTCGGTTGGGAGGTAGCCCCATATAAAAATCAAGCGGAGGGATTTGATGCATATCTTAGAGGGGATGAAGACTTTTTGGATTTTATTTCAAGCATAGATAATTTAGAACTTATATCTGAGGCTTTATTAAAAATTGAGAGTATATTGAGAAATCAAAGAAAAGAAATTATTTTTTCTCCTTACGGTGATATGGGGGGAAGTGTGAAATTTACAAAGGAAATTACGACATTTAAACTTCGTACTAACAAAACTAAAAATTATCGTGGAGAAATCTCTACTGAATTATTTTTAAAAGTATTGATTCAATGGAAAAAGTATTTGGAATCTAATACAAAAGAGTGTGAGGCAGTAGTTATATAATAATTTAATTAGATTAAAGAAACCTATCAATACTAGATCGGCGTTTTATATAATTAGAGAAAATTCTACCTTTAAATCGATTCACGATAAGAGGAAATTCAAACTATTAGGAAGTGAATTGTTCGATCTTTTAAGAGAAGAGTTAATTGGCCAGTATGAAGTTACCTATGAAAATCAAGATAGCTTAAAAAATTACTCTCCAGTTAACCTAATTATATGACATTGTATGGCTTCTAAAAATTTTTTAATTTTTTTGAAAAATGGGGAAGTTGAAGATTTCCTTCTCAGAATGCACCAATTTCAAATCAATAGATATGGATGAAACATGAATTCAATAAATCGCAGTAGTAAGTTCTTTCTTGCAGTTTTTCTAATGATGAGTCTTTCAAATACATATGCAGCAAAGACACAGGTTGAAGAGGTTGACGCAATGGAAGCTGCTGGAGCAGAAGTGGCAGAAGCGGGTGGAGCTGATGTTAGTGGAGTAGAGGTTGAATGTGGTGCTGATGGAGCTTGTTATGGTGTAACTTCTGTAGCTCCCGTTTCTGATGATGAAAGGTACGGTGGTATTGAACAGGAATATGTTGTAAAAGGCTGTAAAGTAACGGTCTACAATGATGGGCCAGTGAAAATGGTCGATGTAAAGACGGATCAACCATGTGATGCTCCACTTCCTAAAGGTCATAAATTCTCTAAAAAGAACCATTAATTATTTTATGTAGCATCTTTAAACAGGTGCTATTGAGATGAATTTACCAAGCCACAAGCCAACTGAGAGTAAGAGGCTTATTTTTCTCATCTATTCTGATTAGGTACTATAAGAATTAGCCCAATCTTTCTTATTGCTGAACTCAATTATTTTTTAAAAAACTATAGAAATAACAACATCTGATTTTACCCGTAGATTTTGTAGTTCATCTTAAAACCCACTGATTTATCAAATACTTTGTCTGTTTTATTTTAAAACAGTTGTCACTTTTTGTGCTTGACGATAAATAGAGTGACTATTATCCTTTGCGTGCTGGCCTACATTGCCAGTCGGTTTTAGCAGACCGCATCAAACGTACATTAAAAGTTTCATACTTTTAGTGTTGAGCCCTCGTGCCCCCTCTGCGGCGGAACGGGAGGGGGACACCTTCGGGTGTGCTGGCCACGTTTGACCAGTCTGCTAACCCCTTTTCGTTCTGCCACCATAATTTTAATGTCTGGCAGAACTCCCAATAAAAAGGAGTCGGCTTTGCACATCCATTATTTCTTGGCAGCTTTTGCCAAAAGCTATAACAACACAACTTAGTTTGTTAACAAGTTTGATCGCCATTAGGTTTATCAAGCTTTAAATCATCACGACCAAAAACTTAGCAACTATAAAACTCGAGATGTGCCAAGCACAGTCTTTATGGGTTTTGCTTTGCCTTTTTTTCTCCCAAAAAGGGCACAGATTTTTTTAACTCATTTATATACAACAAAAATTTATTTTATAACGGTAAAACTATGCCAAATTTAATTCTCCCAACACGTGCTTTAGAAGTTGTAAAAAAAGGAATAAATCTGTTTCACCACGGTGGGTTTCACACTGTGGGCGTCGACAAAATTGTGAGGGAAACAGAAGTCACAAAAATGACGTTTTATAATTATTTTCACTCAAAAGAGCGTTTCATTGATATTTGTCTAGTCGTACAAAAAGAACGGCTCCAAGACCAAGTGGTTGCACTGGTGGAGTATGAGCATGATACAAATGCAATAGATAAACTCAAGAAACTGTATGTTCTACATACCGACTTAGAGGGACCATATTACTTATTATTTAAGGCTATTTTTGAAACTAAAAATAGCTATCCAAATGCTTACCAAACCGCAGTAAGGTACAGAACATGGCTGACCAATGAAATTTATAGCGTACTTAGAACACTCAAGGCCGATGCAACATTTAATGAGGCCAGACTCTTTTTATATATGATTGAGGGCACGATTATTCAATTGTTAGATAACTGCAATGTGGCTGAAACAGAGAAGGTACTGGATTATTTTTTACTAAAGCTTGGTGTGGTTTAGATAAATATCCCAAAGTACATTGCAAGGTACTTTGGGATATACAGGTTTTAAATTTTACTTATAGTAAGTTTGGATTTGGGCAACAAGAAAGTCATAACTCGCTTTATTGTATAAAGCAAATTTTCCTTTTGTTTCATAGTTAGTGGTCGACATAATTGCTGGTTCACCGTATGTTTCAGAAACAACATTACCTTTAACTTGCCATTCACCATCGTAAATTTTGCCATTCATTTCAATAGCAGGGTCTTTACCACCCGAATAAATTTGGTTTCCTGCACTGTCTACAGAGTAAGTCACATTGTAGCCAGCAACAGTATCAAATTTATAGTTGGCCTTTGGATAAAGAGCTTGTTGCCATTCAGCTACGGTTTTGAAATCAGTGAGTGAGCTATCAAAGAAATAAAATTCGGTATTGTTATAAACAACAGACTTCGGTACATAAACAAAAGAACCACTTGGGAAAGTCGCATTACTATTCAATAAGCTCGTAAAAGCTGTTTGATTATTTTTAAGTGTTCCAGCAAAGCGATTACTCATATATAAGTAGTCTATATTTTCTGGTCGACTTGTTAAAATATTAGATGGGAAAATGTCAGATATTTTTTTACCTGAAACATCTATTTTTTCATAATCGTAACTAATGTTATATGAATTTAAACTACAAGTATCATTAAATTGAGCAGTTGTAATTTGTGAACCTTGTGATGCAACGACATAACCTAAAGGCCAACCATTATTCTGCTTTTGGTATGTCTTTTTAGTGAAAAGACCGAAAGAGTTAAGGTCATAACTTTGGACGATATCTTCAGCCAAACTACTTTCAATTTCATCAGCAGTTATATTGTAAAGCGCTTTTGGATAAGCATATAACATTTGATCATTTCTTTTAATTTCATATGCATAAAGTTGTGGAGTTGAAGTTGGAGGATTTCCTGAAGAAATTTCCTTAAATCTATAATTTAAAGAATATAGCGTTTCATCAAAAATTGTATTAGTTGAAAGCGTAGAATTTAAGAGAATACCTCTATCACACTTTAGACTATTTACATTTTGAGTAGATTGTTCCTGAGCTTGTGATGATACATTTTCAGTATTATTAGAGCTTGAACTGCCTCCACCACACCCCGTTAACATAATAAATGAAATAGAAACTGCTAAAGTTGAAATTTTTTTCATGAATAAACCTTAAGTATTTATGTTTACTTTGCGGGCGTGATTATATATTTTTTATTTATTAAAAACAGATCGTTAAGTGATATTTATTAAATATTAAATATATTTAAATATACTCGATAGTCATTTTTATCTAAAAAGCCACTATGAAGCTTAAATTTTGTAAATTTCTATTATGAAGTTTTTTTAAATAAAAGGGCTTGTTATTTATATAATATCTATATTCTAACATCTATATATAACTATTTTTAATCATTACTGATTCTTTTCTCAAGCATTTCCATAAAGGTTTTTAAAATATTATTGTGGTTTTTACCCTTATGAGTAATTAAACATATAGGGGTGCTGTAGTGCATTTTGTCTTTTAAAACAGGTTGCATCACACCATCTTCAACCCATTTTTTTGCATAGTGGTCAGGTAAAAAACTTAAAAATTTTCCGGTTAAAATCAAAAAGGCAATCCCTTCACGGTCACTTGCTGTCGCTTTACAGTCTAAAAGCTGATGCAACTTCGCTGCTTCCGATGTAATGGCATAATTAGGAAGAATGGCTTGCCATTTTTTTAATTCATTTAAATTAATGTTGTTACATTGGTTAAATAAAGGATGGTTTTTGCCGCAATATAAAAATGAACTTTCACTATATAAGTCGAAATAGTCTAAACCAGATAAAGGCGTTACAAGGGGAATAACACCCGCATGCAATCGGTTATCGAGTACACGACACTCAATATCTGAAAGGGTGCTCATACTAATATTAATAATAACCTCGGCATGCTCTTCGGCAAGTTGAGTCAAGGTGTTGGTGATATAGCCTCTAGGCATAGTCACAAGGTTGTTAATAATGCCGATATTAAACTCACCCTTAAGGCGGTTATGCATTTGGTTGACTTTAGAGCGGAAGTCTTCAATCGCTGCTGTGAGCACTTCAATATATTCTAAAATTTCCCGCCCTTCATCGGTGAGGGCAAATCCGGCACGGCCTCGCTGACATAGCCGAATGCCTAAACGATTTTCTAAATCACTCATATGCAAACTAATTGCAGAGCGGCTAATACCCAAAATACTTTCGGCAGATGTAAAGCTGTGACAGTCACAAACCGTTTTAAATATTTTGAGAAGTTTTATATCAAAATCAGTGACTTGATTTAATTTTTTAGGTTTCATTTAGTTTTGTTTTTTTAAATCTAAACTCAAGATAATTTGAATTTATCAAACTTATCTCGCTATGTACACTCAAACCATAATTTGAAAATAAACAGGAATGGTTATGTTTGATACGGATAAATTTAGCGACTCTGAGCATACTTTGGATGCGGTTCAACCTAATAATAATATGCACATAAACTATCAGGCACACTGGATGCCTTTCTCTGCAAACCGAAACTTTGCTAAAGACCCACGCATGATTGTGGGTGCAAAAGGGTCATATCTAATTGATGATTCGGGCCGTGAAATATTCGATTCACTTTCAGGCTTATGGACGTGTGGTGCAGGCCATACCTTACCCGAAATTCAACAAGCGGTGAGCGCTCAGTTAGGTCAGCTAGACTATTCACCAGCTTTTCAGTTTGGTCATCCATTGTCTTTTAAGCTGGCAGATAAAATTGTTCAGCATATGCCCGAAAAACTACAACACGTTTTCTTTACCAACTCAGGTTCAGAGTCGGCAGATACGTCTATAAAAATGGCACGTGCCTATTGGCGTATTAAAGGCAAACCAAGTAAAACCAAATTGATTGGTCGGGCGCGTGGCTACCATGGTGTAAACGTTGCGGGAACCAGCTTAGGCGGTATTGGTGGCAACCGTAAAATGTTTGGTCAACTTATGGATGTAGACCATTTACCGCATACCTTACAGCCGAATTTAACTTTTACCAAAGGCTGTGCAGAAACAGGCGGTGTAGAACTTGCCAATGAAATGCTTAAGTTAATTGAGCTACACGATGCTTCAAATATTGCAGCCGTCATTGTAGAGCCTATTTCTGGCTCGGCAGGTTGTATTGTGCCGCCAACGGGTTATTTACAGCGTTTAAGAGAGATCTGTGATCAGCATGACATCTTGTTAATTTTTGATGAGGTGATTACAGGTTTTGGTCGTTTAGGAACATGGACTGCGGCGGAATATTTCGGAGTTACGCCAGATATTTTGAACTTTGCTAAACAAGTCACCAACGGTGCCATTCCTTTAGGTGGTGTGGTGGCTAGCCATGAAATTTACTCTGCCTTTATGCAGCAAGACTTACCAGAACACGCCATTGAATTTACTCACGGCTATACCTATTCGGCACATCCGGTTGCTTGTGCGGCTGCTTTAGCTGCGCTTGAAGTTTTAGAAAAGAAAAACCTGTTAGCTCAATCTGCGGCGTTGGCTCCAAGTTTTGAAAAAATGCTACACGGTTTAAAAGGCGCACCGCACATTTTAGACATACGTAACTGTGGCTTGATTGGAGCTTTGCAGTTAGCTCCGCGTGATGGCGATGCCACCATTCGAGGTTTTGAGCTTGGTATGAAACTCTGGAAAGAAGGTTTCTATGTTCGCTTTGGGGGTGACACGCTTCAGTTCGGTCCAATGTTTAACAGCACTGAGGCTGATATTGACCGCTTAATGAATGCCGTGGGCGATGCACTTTATCAAGTGAAGTAAGACTTAGATACATTTCATGGGCATCTATAACGGTAATAGATGCTCTTTAGAAACCAAATGAAAAATACAGTTTGATCTGAACATTAATTGTAGTAAGGAGTAACAACAATGACAAATGGCCTAGAAGATTTTAGCTATGACGAAGTTTCAACTGAAAATAGTACGCATAGTGAACAAGCCAAAAAAGTGCTAGGGCATTTCATTCAAGGAAGAATTGTATCTAAAACGGCAAGAAAACAGCCAGTTTACAATCCTGCGACGGGTGAAATTAGTAAAGAAGTCGAAATTGCAGATGCTCAAACGGTAAATGAAGCAGTTCAGGTAGCCGAGCAAGCATTTCCTGCATGGCGTGATACACCAGTTATTAAACGTGCACGTGTCATGTTCAAGTTCAAACAATTATTAGAGCAAAATGCCGAAAAGATTTGCGCTTTGATTGGGCAAGAGCACGGCAAAATTTCTCATGATGCTCAAGGCGAATTGCAACGCGGTATTGAAAACGTTGAATATGCTTGCGGCGCACCAGAGCTTTTAAAAGGGGAGTTTTCAAAAAATGTCGGTCCAGATATCGACTCATGGAGCGAGTTCCAACCGCTAGGGGTTGTCGCTGGTATTACACCGTTTAACTTTCCGGCCATGGTCGCTTTATGGATGTTCCCAATGGCACTAGTCTGCGGTAACTGTTTTATTTTAAAACCTTCTGAAAAAGCACCTTCTGTGGTTTTATACCTTGCTGAACTTTTAAAACAGGCTGGTTTACCTGACGGCGTATTTAATGTGGTCAATGGTGACAAAGAAGCGGTAGATGCCTTATTGCATCATCCGCGTATTCAGGCAGTCAGCTTTGTGGGTTCGACGCCAATTGCTGAATATATTTACCGTACAGCGACTTCAACAGGTAAACGTTGCCAAGCATTAGGCGGTGCAAAAAATCATGCCATCATTATGCCGGATGCCGATATTGATAACGTGGTGACTTCATTATTAGGCGCTGCTTTTGGCTCTTCGGGCGAACGTTGTATGGCACTGTCGGTTGCGGTTGCTATTGACGATGAAGTTGCCGATGTCGTGATTGATAAGCTCACTCAAGAAATGAAAAAATTGAAGTTCGGTAACTATGCCGATGCAAGTAACGACTTTGGGCCGCTTATTACCCAAGCGCATAAAGACAAAGTGCAGGCTTATATTCAAAGTGCAGAACAGCAAGGCGCAAAAATTGTGGTCGATGGCCGTGATGCAAAACCTGCAGGCTATGAAAAAGGTTTCTTTGTTGGACCAACTTTAATTGATCAAGTCAAACCGAATATGACCAGCTACCAGCAAGAAATTTTTGGTCCTGTGTTGCAAGTTATGCGTGTGAATAGCATGCAAGAAGCGATGCAGCTCATTAATGACCATGAATATGGCAACGGTACTTGTATCTATACCCGTGATGGGGAAGCAGCACGCTATTTTAGCAGCCACATTCAAGTGGGTATGGTCGGTATTAACGTGCCTTTACCAGTACCTGTGGCTTACCACAGCTTTGGTGGCTGGAAGCGTTCACTGTTTGGTGATTTACATGCGTATGGTCCAGATGGCGTCCGTTTCTACACACGCCGTAAAACCATTACACAGCGCTGGCCTTCGACTCAAGTCCGTGAAGCAAAACAGTTCTCAATGCCAACTTTAAATTAATGTCTGCAACAAAGGGAAAACATCAGGTTTTCCCTTTTTCATTAGCTAAGGATTTTTAAACATGTAATAGATTGTTTTATGGATATATTTTTAAGGAATGAAATATGAATAATGATAGAACAAAAAAATTAGGCGAAGGACTTTCAAATCGCCATATCACAATGATTAGTATTGGCGGTGTTATTGGTGCAGGTTTATTTGTCGGTTCATCTTCTGCAATTGCCAAAGCAGGCCCAGCGGTCATTCTTGCATATCTCACTACCAGTATTATGGTCTTTCTGGTCATGCGAATGTTGGGTGAAATGGCCGTTTTAGAGCCGGACACCGGTTCATTTTCTACCTATGCCCGTAAAGCGATTGGCCCGTGGGCAGGCTTCACTATTGGTTGGTTATATTGGTGGTTTTGGGTGCTTGCGATTCCGGTAGAAGCGATTGCTGGCGCAGAAATTTTACATTCGTGGTTTCCGAGCGTTTCGGTTTCTATCTATGCATTTTGCTTTATTGTGTTCTTAAGCTTGGCCAACTTTTTTAGTACCAAAAGCTTTGGTGAGTTTGAGTTCTGGTTTTCTTTAGTCAAAGTGGTTGCCATTATTGGATTTATCATAATTGGTATTTTGGCAATTTCAGGTATTTGGCCTTTAGCTAAAAATGTTAGCGGTGTTGCCAATTTATATAACAACGCTGGCTTTATGCCGCATGGTATGGGAGGTATTTTATCTGCCATTTTAATTACGGCATTTTCATTTTTTGGGGTAGAAATTGTCTCGATTGCCGCGGCAGAGTCATCCAACCCTAAACAGAAAATTAGACGTGCCACCAATTTGGTGCTGTACCGTATTATTCTTTTCTTTGTGGTTTCAATGTTTATTGCCGTTTCACTTGTCGATTGGCGTTCACCAGACTTACAAAAGTACGGGACATTCCAATACGTTTTAATGAGCTTAAATGTACCAGGTACTAAACTTATTATTGATACGGTTGTGTTTATCGCCGTGGCAAGCTGTATGAATGCCGCAATTTATACGTCTTCTCGTATGTTATTCCGTTTAGGAACACGCAATGAAGCACCGCAGGCAGTCACTAAAGTGAATTATGCGGGGGTACCGGCAATTGCGGTGTTTTCCTCAACTTTTATTGGTTTAGTATGCTGTGTCATTAACTATGTATTCCCTGGGAAAGTGTTTGGCTTATTGCTTTCAAGCACAGGTTCGATTGCTTTGCTGGTGTATTTGGTTATTGCGTTTTCACAGTTACGATTAAGACATAAGTTAGAAGCAGCTGGAGCAGAAATTCCCTTTAAAATGTGGTTGTTTCCATGGCTGACTTGGTTTGTGATTATCATTATTTTAAGTGTATTGGCTTATATGTTCTTCTCACCAGCCTATAGTTATGAAACGACTCTATCTTTAGGGGTAACGTTAGGTGTGGTGGTGTGCGGTTTATTTGTAACCCGAAAGCGTAAAGCAACCCGTTCGGTTGCAATAAATCAGAGTAATTTATAAAAATATTGAATTAAAATTTTTATGATAGAAATAAAAAGCTCCTTAATAAAAAGGAGCTTTTTACTTTTTTAATTCTCGTTATTTTATTTTAATTGTTGTTTATATTTTTAAATAAATGCACAGTTATAAACTAACTGTGCAAAGAAATTTAAATGGCTTGCCAATTTTCTTTAACTTCTTGAGAGTTTTTATTTAAGATGACTTGATCATCTTTTACTTCACCAATCCAAGAAGTAGGGATAAGGTGATGTTGATCATTTTCGTCTTTAGTAAGTTTTAACTGATTTTCACCTTCAAGGTGATCAACAGTTCCTACTTTGGTACCACAAGAAGCAATAACGTCTGCATGTTTTTTAATATCATTAATATTTAAAGTACTCATTTTTGACCTCTTCTTTGGAAATAGAAAAATCGTAGAAACTAAAGTACTGGATAAAATCGGAGAAATCTTTCTTTTTTAATAAACCTTACATGATTATTTTATATTTTCACTTAAGCGATATAGTTAAATAACAATGAAATAAAACGAAATATTCATTTAATAAAGTTATAGAAAATATCTTTTTATTACATTTTATATCTTTAATTAAACAGAATTATTTCGATATGTTTAAGTCAATACTTTTGAATAATTATTTGTAATGAATATTAAAATATCTATAAATATGAAAATCTTGAGTATGTTGAATGAATTCGAACATGCTGAAGCTGAAAACAAAAGTCAGCTACGCCAAGACTTGCTTCAAGAATTAGTAAGTTTAGCTAAAAATTTACCCTATCCAGCTTCAGGTCAAACCTACCAACGGTGGCAAATGTTCGCTCAAATTGCAGGGAGTGACTTAAGTCTAGTTAAATTATTTGAGTCACATTGTGATGCTTTAAGTATTTTAAAAGAACTGGGTTATCAAGCTGAAATAGATGAGCAAACGTGGGCGGTATGGGCAGCAGAGGGCGGGCCTGCACCTCTACAAGTCGAGAACAATCATTGTAGCGGTATCAAAACTTGGTGTTCTGGCGCTGAGTTTATTCACAAGGCTTTAATGAGCTATAAGGACAAGCAAGGCCAAGCACAGCTTTGTATTGTTGAATTAAGTGATCCTTCGGTTCATGTTGACCTAAATCATTGGCAAGCCGTTGGTATGCAAGGCACTCAAACTGCTCAGGTACATTTTGACAATACTCCCGTTACAGTTATAGGTCAGCCAAATCGCTATTTGGAGCGTCCCGGATTTTGGCATGGTGCGGCTGGTGTTGCTGCTTGTTGGTATGGTGCGGCGGTACGTTTAGTTAGCTTCCTACATGAAAGTTGCAAACTCAGCCCAAACGCATTTAAAAAAATGTATTTAGGGGAATTAGCTCAACAGCTTTCTGTAACAAAACAGTATTTTCAATATATTGCCAAGCTTATTGATGAAGAACCTATGCTCAGTCATGAGCGAGAAATCCGTATATTGCGTGCTCAAACAGAACAATGCTGCCAGAGTGTTATTCAACTTGTTGGTAAGGCTTTAGGCGCGCGTCCTTATTGTGAAGAAGCTATATTTTCACAGCTCATTGCTGATTTGCCTGTCTTTATTCGTCAGAGCCATGCGGCTTTTGATTATGAGTCTATTGCAGAGCTCTGTTTGCCGGAGAAAAGCTTATGGGAACTTTAACTCATCCCTTAGTCGAAGATCGCGTAATTTCAGGTGAAGGAACACCGAAGTTTAAGTGGCTAGAGGCATTTAAAACGCATCCTTTAGATGGGCTGAATTTACAATTGTTTCGTTCGAAAAGAGTGGTGATTGTCGCTCCGCATCCTGATGACGAAGTGCTTGGCTGTGGTGGTTTAATGCAGCAGCTAGTCAAAGAAAATTGTCATCTTGTTATTGTGGCGGTCAGTAATGGCACGCAAAGCCATCCCCATTCAACAAAATACAGCCCAGACCAATTAAACGAATTACGTCCGCAAGAGACTTTTGCTGCTTTGAATAGTTTAGGTGTCTCAGATCATTCTGAACGAATTGCTTTAAACCTTACGGATGGTCAGATTCACTCACAGACTCATCTATTAAATCAAGCGCTCAGCCAAATCGTTCAACCTGAAGATATTTTAATTTGTAGTTATGCATTTGATGGGCATCCAGATCATGAGGCCGTCGGGAAAACAGTGCAGGCCTTTGCAAAAGTGCATCAATTAGTATGTGTGCATGTACTGATTTGGGCATGGCATTGGGCAGAGCCTTTAGACCCACGTATTGATTGGTCCAAAGCACAAGCTTATGCCTTAACTGAAAACCAATTAAATAAAAAAGTTCAAGCAGTTATGCAATTTAAAACACAAATTGAAGCCGATGAGAGCACAGGCAATTCTGCCGTTTTGTCTTCAAGTGCCATTAGCCGTCTTTTAATGCCTTATGAGGTATATCTGAGTGACTCATTCTCGTATGTATTTTGAGGAGTTGTATCGTAGTAATAATGATCCATGGGGCTATGATTATCACTGGTACGAAGCCCGTAAAAGACAAATCTGCCTTGCATTATTAACACGACCTCATTATGAAAAAGTTTTAGAAATTGGCTGTTCAAATGGGCATTTAAGTGTTTATCTAGCTCAGCGTGCTGCGCGTTTATTGTGTATAGATGTCTCTGAGCAGGCCGTTCAACTCGCCTCCCAAAGGTTAGAAGCATTTGAACATGTGACTGTTGAAAATAGAAAAATACCTGAAGATTTTTATGAACAAAAATTTGACCTAATTGTGATTAGCGAAGTGGCGTATTACCTCACATGCGATGAGTTAGATGAGTTTATTGAAAAATTAAAGCAGGCCTTAAACCCGGAAGGGGAAATTTTGTGTTGCCATTGGCGACATGATATTCAGGATTTTGAATTGAATGCCAAGCAAGTACACCAAAGCTTTCAACAATATTTTCCATTTCATCACTATTTAAGTCTAAACGATCCGGACTTTATGGTTGATGTTTGGACTGTTAATTCTTCGTCAATAGCTCAGCGGGAACAATTACGATGAAAATAGGTGTTGTGATTCCAGCGCATAATGAAGAACAGCATTTGCCAGCCTGTTTGCAGTCAATTCAAGATGCGATAGAAAAAGTACCGGATGAACAGGTTGAGGTTATGGTTGTGCTCGATAGCTGTACAGACCAGTCGCGCTCAATTGTACAAAGTTATGGAGTAAGCTGGATTGAATGTAATTATGCGTGTGTTGGAAAGGCCCGAGACTTAGGTATTCGTCAAGTTATTCAAAATGGAGCAACTTGGCTTGCCTGTACCGATGCCGATAGTATCGTCAGTCCAGACTGGTTACGTTGCCAAATTTTGCATCAGCCTACAGATGCAATTTGCGGTATTGTGACTTTAGATGACTTGAGCCGATTATCTGTTATAAAACAAAAAAAGTATTTGTCACATTATCAAGACTGTATGGATCATCATCATATTCATGGTGCAAATTTAAGTTTTAGTGCTGCTGTTTATATGCAAGTTGGTGGTTTTGAACCGGTTCCTTGTCATGAAGATGTTTCCCTCATTAATAAATTGATAAGACAGTGTTGTAATATTACATGGAGCAATTTAGTTCGAGTAACCACTAGTAGTCGATTAGAAGGAAGGGCACCAGAAGGTTTATCTAAATTTTTAGAAAATCTTTAATTAATATTTTTTTCTTAAGTTTATTTTAATAATTAATATCTATTCTAGACTTATATCCTCTGTTATACGTTATTTTTTTGGTTCAGTAAGCTACATCTTTTTGCCACATCACCCGATGTGGTTTTTTTTTATTTTAATGATTAAAAAAAGAGCCAGTCTAAAAGCTTCTCCAACAATAATATTGTACATCTGACATGATGACACAAAAACTCACAAAAGCTAAAACTCACAGTTTTAAGAAATTGTTAGATAACTATGAATAAAAGAATAGGAGAAATTTTAATGAAAAAAATAGTGTTAACCACAATTACCAGTCTGGTTTTATTCGGTAGCAGTGCAACCTTTGCAAGAACTGATCCGGCTATACTCAATCAAGCCGCAAAAAATGTAGTCACTGTTTCAAAAGCAAAAACATTAGCTGATGAAACAGGTGTAACCCTCACTGGAACTATCGTAAAGCATATTGCTGGCGACCATTATGAGCTTAAAGACAAAACGGGTTCCATCGTGATTGATGTTGATGATGACTTAGCAAATGGTTGGCAATTAAAAGTGGGAGATAAAGTACGTATTGTAGGTGAAGTTGACACACATCGTATTAAGCCCACCGAAATTGAAGTTTTACAAATTGAACGTGTTAAATAATGTGGTTATAAATACCATGGCCCGAACTAGTTTCGGGCTTTTTTATTGAAATTCGGTAAGGTTACGATTTTTTTATAATAATGAAATGTAAAGTATTTCTGTTAAAGGTGTGTTAAGTTGAAAATTCCATTAATAATGAAATTTTATATTTCACGGAAGTCTTATGAACGTTCGACTGTGTTATGCCAGCCAACGAAATGAAAATAATGAAGATTTGCTACAAGATTTGCGTGATATCCTAACAGAAGCTCGTGATTTCAATGATTTGAACGAGATTTGTGGAGTACTTTATTATGCCGATAATGCATTTTTTCAATGTTTAGAAGGCGAAAAAGAGGTGGTAGAAAGATTATTTGAGAAAATTCAAAAAGATCAAAGGCACCACAATGTTAAATGGTTATGCACATATTCCATTGAAGAAAACTCTTTTCAACGTTGGTCAATGAAATATGTGCAACGCAATACAAATATCGAGGCTTTCTTTCTCAAGATGGGAGAAAGTACTTTTAACCCAATTTTGCTTAATCAGCAAAATCTCAAATTTTTCTTAAATGAACTGTTAATTGCAGAGCAAACTAAAGTTGATACGGTTAGGAAAGTTGGAATGGTTAATCGGGGAGTAAATCCATTCTAACTATTTGACGTTATACCGATATGGATGTGCTTGAGTTTAGGTACAATTTTAGTCATCACTAAATATACAATCAGTGAAACCGAAAGCATCCATATCACTTCTAAACTTTGACTAATCACGAACATTGCCCAGTAAAAAAAACTAAATAGAGCAATACATAGTCCACTACCTTTGTAGTACCACGTAATAAATATTCCAAAGAGTGCCGAAGAAATTAAGAGATTAGTCGTCTCATTCATTCCTAGGTAATTAAAAAAAATAATCATTAAGCATAGAGCTAACATTGATAGTAAATATACAAATATATTTTTTGCGATAAACATTTTCTATACCCTATCTGAAGATTATAAAAAGGTATCTTTCCTCTGTTTCCAGAGGAAAGATAGTACATATTAATTTTTTGAGATTCTTTTTCTATTATTAAGATTTTTTATATTAATAAAGATGACTTTATCATTTTCTCCAGATCTCTTTATTAATATTCAGCTTTCTATTTAATAGTAAAGAGTGCTTATATGTACTGAAATTAATTATAGAAAAAACAATCATTTGTGTTGTAAGCTTTGGCTTACATGATTGTGAGATATTGCCTACAATTGTTCAAATAATATACATATTTTACAATGAATAATAAATTAAAATTATTGTATTTCAAATACTTGGGTAAAATCCCTGTTGAGTTGAGCTTTACACAAATAACAAAAAGTAACATCGACTTTAGGTAGATAATCTTAAAAGTCAAAAATATTATTTAAATAAAATGGATATGTTTTAAGAAAAATTTAACGTTTAATAAAATTTTTTATTTTAAAAATGGTTTTGTGATAAATAAAATTTATGTTTTTATGACTAAATTAATATATTGGTTAACTATAAAGTGGTAATTTTTTATTATCTTTGAAAATCGTACTTATAACGTGTGATAAGCAATTACATGCATATGGATTAATCAAATAAAAAGCTTTTGCATAGTTTGAATTTTAAGCAGCGTAGAACTGGCTACGCTGGCTTTCATGTTTTTAAAAGTATTAGTCTGAACGGGTCGCTAACCAATTACTTATTTCAGGCCAAACAAAACTAGGAGCTTGGCTACCTGAAACCACCCCCATATGGCCGCCTGGTACGGTTTTGAATGTTTTATCTTTACTATCAATTAAGGTCATAAGGGGTTTAACGGCATCGGCGGTCACAATAATGTCTGTATCGCCACCCACGGCTAACACTGAACAATCAATATCTTTTAGATGAGCTGTAAGTTCGCCAAACTTAACGACACCTGTTGATAGCTCATTATCAATCCAGAACCGTAAAATAATGTCACGCATAACGCCGCCTGGATAAGCCAGCATATTGTCTATAAATGAACTAGAGGTGGCATGGTCAACAATAAATTCTCGGTTATCAAGATTTTTTAAAAGCTGCCAATAAGTTTTTAAATTGCCAATGGGGTCCGTTAATTTAAAACCGAGTGTGTTTTGCCAACCATGAATATGAAACACTTCACTTGGTACATGTTGGCGAATACGAAAAGGGGTGTGCTTACGAACCCACTGTGCAGGTTTGGTCAAGCTTCCATAAAGTTTACCCATATAACCCGCTTTATGGGTGTCGATAGGTGAAGCAAGAATAATCAAATTTTTAATATCTTTATCTTTAAATAACGCGGTATAGCAGAGTGAAAGAGCACCACCTAAACTCCAGCCATGTAAAGAGAGCTGTTGTTGTCCACTATGTATACGAACCTGTTTTAACATTTCAGGCATAAAGACTTTTATATAGGTACCAAAATTGTATTTTGCCTGATGTCGGGTTGGTACGCCCCAGTCGATTAAATAGACATCAAAACCTTGAGCTAAAAAGTAACGTATAAGGCTGCGTGTAGGGAACAAATCGTAAATAAGCATGTTGACTGCTAATGGTGGAACGATGACTAACGGTACGCTGTGTTTAGCTATAGGAGCTTCAGCCTCATTTTTATAGTGACGTAAACTCATAATTTCATGCTTATAAATCACATCAAAAGGTGTTTTTCCTGACAAGGCAATTTGAGGGCCTCTAAAAAACAGATCTGATGCATTGGTCAGCATGTGAGGTATTTTCTGACCAGCACGCTTTTTAAGTGACGTTTTAATCGACTTCACTTGTGGAACATTCTGTCGAACTTTAAGCAATAAACTCATTGAATATAAAACCTGTAAATATTTTGCCCAGAGCAAATAACGAGCTGGTCTTCGAGGAATATTAACGGGAATAGCAGATGAGTTCAGTGACTTAAAAGACAGGATTTTCTGTTTAAGGTATCAAACCCTAAATATCTTTAAATTTTGAATTATTTTATTTAAGTATTTGATATTAATCGTTAAATAAGAATTTATGAACAATTATGTATAAAATATTTAAAAATTTAAGCTATTTTTAAGAATAGTAAAAAAATTTATTGCTAGGGTAATTTTGTAAAGTTTATTTGTGTTTTTTTTACATATGAAAAAATAAAATATAATTATTTTACAATCGATTAGAAATGTAATTAGAAAGTAGTATATATGGAATTTGTTTTTAATGGTTTTTATACACTAATTTCGGCGGTCATCGTTTTATTGTTGGGCCGCTTTCTTGTTAATCGGATTGATTTTTTAAAACGTTACAATATCCCTGAACCTGTAGCCGGTGGTTTGGTTGCTGCGGTAGTTTCTTTGCTTGTCCACAGTTTATGGGGGTACAGCATTGTTTTTAGTAGTGAATTACAAACCAGCTTTATGCTCGTGTTCTTTGCTTCAATTGGTTTAAGTGCCAATTTTATGAAGCTTAAAGAAGGTGGTAGTGCGTTAGTCATCTTCTTAATTTGTGTAGCCTCATTTATTGTTGTGCAAAATGCTGTTGGTATGAGCCTTGCGACATTATTGGGTCTAGACCCACTTATTGGTTTAATTGCAGGTTCAATTACTTTAACTGGTGGTCATGGTACAGCAGGTGCGTGGGGTGAAATCTTAGAAAGTCAGCATGGTATTCAAGGTGCTTTAGCCCTAGGTATGGCGAGTGCGACTTTTGGTTTGATTATTGGCGGTGTGATTGGTGGCCCTTTAGCCAAATTACTTATTAACCGTTATAGCCTTGCTCAACCAAAAACTAATGCGGAGATTCACCATCGCGATACGCATGTTGAACAAAATTCAGATGATCTTGCGCCGTTTGAAAACCCGCATCAAGTTCGTTTAATTACTGCCGATAATGCAATTACCACACTCGGTATGTTTGCAGCGTGTTTAGCGTTTGCTGAATTTATGACGGGCTTTAGTAAGGGAACATGGTTTGAGTTACCAACTTTCGTTTGGGCGCTCGGTGGCGGCGTAATCTTAAGAAATATTTTAGAAAGCGTATTGAAAATTGATATTTTCGACCGCGCGATTGATGTGTTTGGTAATGCATCTTTATCACTTTATTTAGCAATGGCATTGCTTTCATTAAAGCTTTGGCAACTTGCCGACCTAGCTGGCCCGCTTGTAGTTATTTTAGGTGCTCAAACACTCACCATGGCTTTATATGCTGCATTTGTGACTTTCCGTGTCATGGGGAAAAACTACGATGCGGCAGTATTAGCAGCAGGTCACTGTGGTTTCGGTATGGGGGCTACACCAACTGCCGTTGCAAATATGCAAGCCATTACAAATATGTATGGCCCATCGCATAAGGCGTTTTTGATTGTTCCACTTTGTGGCGCATTCTTTGTCGACTTGATTAATGCGACGGTTATTCAGCTCATGTTGAAATTTATTGCTTAATTAAAAAAAGCCCGTTAGGGCTTTTTTTATGGGTGTTTGTTTATGGATATTTCTTTCCCTGTATAGGCTCAATTTTTATTTCCCGATGATTTAAACCATTTTTTTTAGGATGCTTTTTCTCAAAACTAGTAATCGCCCTTACACCAAGTTTCACATAGAATAAATTGCAGATAAATAAAATGAGAAATGTATGAGCTCAGAAGCACATTCAATAAGCTTAGTTGCTCCAGTAGTGTTATTGGCAGCTGCTGTCATTGCAGTCCCTATTTTTAAACGCATTGGTTTGGGTTCAGTATTAGGTTATTTAATCGCAGGACTGATTATTGGCCCATTTGGTTTTGCATTTTTTCAAGATTCCACAGCAATTTTACATATTGCCGAGTTGGGAATAGTGATGTACCTCTTTGTGATTGGTTTGGAAATGCAACCATCACATTTGTGGAGCCTTAGACGTGAAATTTTTGGTCTTGGTACGTTGCAGATCATTATTTGTGCGTTAGCTTTGACTGGCGTAGGGCTATTGTTTGGTTTCACATGGCAAGTCGCTTTTATTGGCGCGGCAGGGTTTGTATTAACCTCGACTGCGATTGTGATGCAGTTATTGGGCGATCGGGGTGACTTGACTCAACCACGTGGGCAAAAAATTGTAGCCATCTTACTTTTTGAAGATTTATTAATTGTGCCACTACTGGCTATTGTTGCTTTTATGGCACCAAATCATGTAGTCGAAAGCACATCTGTACGTCTGGAAAACATTGGAATTGGTTTACTGGCGATTGCAGGTCTCATTGCGGCAGGCTATTGGTTACTTAATCCGTTATTTAGACTCTTGGCCGCTGCTAAAGCGCGAGAAGTCATGACGGCCGCAGCTTTACTGGTTGTGTTGGGTGCGGCGTTACTCATGCAAGTCAGTGGTTTGACTATGGCAATGGGAGCTTTCTTGGCGGGTGTACTTTTATCTGAATCAACGTTTAGACATCAAATTGAAGCCGATATTGAACCATTCCGAGGAATTTTACTGGGTCTCTTTTTCCTCGGTGTTGGTATGTCACTGGACTTATCAGTGGTTGCTCAAAACTGGCAACTCATTGTAAGTGGCGTAGTGGCCCTGATGTTTGTTAAGGCGCTCATGATTTATATTGTCGCTCGAGTAACTAAAAGTCCTCATACAGAAGCATTAGACCGCGCTTTACTGATGGCTCAAGGGGGAGAGTTTGCCTTTGTGCTTTTCTCTGCTGCATTAAGTGCCCAAATTATTGATAGTACCGTTAAATCTAACTTAACTGCGATTGTTGTACTTTCAATGGTGTTGACTCCAATTGTCGGTATTATTTTTAAACGATTTACTCAAGCTAAAGCAAAGGTTTCATTGGAAGACATCAATATTGCTGATGGACTAAGCGGTAGTGTTTTAATGATTGGCTTCGGGCGCTTTGGGCAGGTCACCAGTCAATTACTGTTGGCAAGAGGCGTAGATGTCACCATTATTGATAATAATACCGACATGATTCGAAACGCTGAAAAGTTTGGTTTTAAAATTTATTATGGGGATGGCTGTCGCCTAGATATTTTACATGCTTCCGGTGCTGCAACAGCACAGGCGATTGTGGTGTGTGTAGATAGTAAGGAAACGACTAATCGAATTGTTGAATTGGTTACTCACGAATTTCCTTTGGCAAAATTATTAGTCCGTTCATATGACCGTGAGCATTCACTGCATTTAGTCAAACAAAAAGTAGACTTTATGATCCGTGAAACGTTTGAATCTGCGATTAAGTTTGGTGGAGTGATTTTACAAGAACTTGGTGTAGATGAAGACGAAGTAGAAAGAATTACCGAGGAAATACGTGATCTTGATAATGAACGCTTTGAGACTGAAATCGCAGCAGATGACGTAAATGCAGGAGTAGGTATGCAATATACCCATACTTATCATCCAAGACCAACTGCACCATTGATTCGACCAAAGCGGGAAGGACGTATTCTAAATAAAGATAATGCCTCAGAGAATGAGGGAACTGATTAGTTATAACGCTCAGTAATGGCTTTAAAAGAACTTTTACTGAGCTTTTCTATAGGAGGAAGTACCTAACAACGAAGTCCTCCATTTACCAATCAAACTGCCTTACTTTAGTAAGTTAAATGGCTAATCATATTAAGTTAACCTAGAGATGCTCTAAGGCTGTGCCTTTAACAGGATTTCTGCGCCAGTAGTAAGGTTGTAAAAATCTAAGGAAAAGTTTCCAAGGTGTTATCCATGCGATGCGACGGTTAGCTTTTTTATTTTGAATAATTTGTTTTGCTAAATACGCACAAACAACTTCAGGTGGGTCAATTACAAAGAAGAATAAGCGTTTCATCTTTTTCCAGTTTTGTATATTGCCATGGGTCCAAGATGAAACTAACAAGTCGGTTGCTACCATACCCGGGCTGAGAGTACCGGTTAAGATAGGAGTCGACTTAGTCTCTTTATAAAGCGCTTTACTAAAATAACTTACCGCCCGTTTAGTTGTCGCGTAGGCAGTCATTCCAGCACTCCATTCGCCATTGCTTCCCCAACCTTCCATGTTAAAGATTTGGCCATAACCTTGTTTAAGCATGCCTTTTAGAGCTACTTGCGAACCGAGCATTGTGCCTAAAATATTAGTCGATATGGTTGTTTTCAATTCATCTGGTTGAAGGTCAATGAACTCTTTTGTAGGGTGGCAGCTACCTGCATTATTAATCCATACATTGACTTGCCCAAAATGCTGAATTGCTCGATCCCATAGTGTTTGTACATCAGCAATTTGTGTCACATTGCAGCATAAACCAATAAATTTCTCTTTATTGAAATGAGTTTCTAAATAGGATAGGGCATGGTTAAGATGCTCAACATTTCGTCCCGCTATTACAACGGAACAACCAAGATCTAAAAAAGCATGGGCAAGTGCTAAACCAATACCCTTTGTACTTCCAGTGATGACTACACAACCAGCTTCACAGTTAGATAAACTCATTGAAATCTCTATAAATTTTTAAAACTCAAAGCTATTGAGCAATTTTTCATAAATGAGCGGTTTGCTCTTTTAATAAAAGCAGATAAATAATCGATAAACTTATCATCGAAATATTCATTACGATAGGGTTATAAGGTGAAATAAGTGTAGAGGGTATTAAAAAACCAATTAACAGCAGTAAACCCAATAATCCTAAAATACTTAAATAATGAATATATTTGTGAGGAGAGAAAAGAAATAATAAACCAAAAATCACTTCAGCTATACCACTGCCACGACCTGCAAGTTTTGCATAATCAAAAGAAAGTCCTATCGTTTGCCAGACAAAAATTTCATCAGAGTTAATAAAAATGATTTTAGGAACGACGCCTTGATAAATCCATAACAAAGCGAGTACAAAGTTTATAAATTTTAACGTTTTAGCATTACCCATTGAGACTCTCTAAAAGTTCAAAATTCTATTTTCATCATGGTAACTATTATGTTTTGATTTAAATTTTTCTTCAATAAAAATGAAATTTGGTTTGTTTCTTTAATCATTTTTTGATTGTTATTTTTTAAGAATATTATTGTATAGAATACGCCTAATCTATTTATATTTTTTTATTAAAACATAGGAGAAGTGCTCCTATGTTTCTAAATTTATGGTTCACTCACTAATCTTGATATATTTTTTAAAATTATATTTCTTAGAAATTCTTTATAACATTCATCTGTGTTTTTATTTGAATGTTGAACTAAATATCCATTAAGTTGGGTAATTATAATAATAGCTCTTTCTTTATATTCTTCTGAAGATATTTCACTATGAATGGGAAGTATAATTTTATATATCAGTTCGAAATTATACTTTTGTATCATTGACAAAAAATCGTAAACATAGGGGAGATGGTCTGAAATAGAAAACACCTCTTTAAATGTATGAGTAATGATCGGTTGTTCTATTTCATACATTATATTGGTGATAATATTCATAAACCGATGTAAAGGAGGTTCATTCACATTTAAATTAATTAAAATTTCAATCCGCTGTATGTAGTCACAAATTAATTTATTAAGTAAAGCTTTTAATAAAAGATCTTTGTTTTTAAAATAATGCTGTAGGGTACTTAAACTAATATTAGATTGGGTGGCAACTCCTCTCATACTAAAACCAGAATAACCTTTCGTAAGAAAAACTATTTCAGCATTTTTTAAGATTTGCTTTATTCTTTCTTGCCCTTTTAGAGTAGTAAAGGACTTCTTTATTTGCATAGTATCAAAGGTATCAATTTTGATCATTATCCAGCCTGTAAGTACTATTTAAAAAAGGCATTCTAAACCATGAAATTAGAAAAATATAAATAAAATATTTAAATTCTATTAAACTAAATATAGGTCATATGACCTATATTTTTCTAATTTAGGTCAGGCGACCCAATCTAAAATTAAAAAATAGGTCGAGCGACTTAATTCCTTTTCTTTAGAAATAGTTTAAATAGGTCATTTGACCTATTTAAATAAGAATAAACAGTGTTCAATTTTACACAGTCTATAAATGATTGTATTTGAATAAATATTGACTAATTTTTATTTAAATAATGATATTTGTTTTTTTTGATTTTTAGTCATTTTTATAAAGTAGGGGTGGGTATTTAATCTTGTTTTTTAATGGTCTTTAGAAAAAGAATTTTAAATAAGTAAACATAGTCTTTTTGTAATGTATGTATACAAGTTAAATAATTGTTATTAAATTGTGAAAAGAATCACACAATAGTAAAAGATAGTTTGTTTTATATATAAAACAAATTAGCCGTATTTTATTTATCAAGTTTGATTCATTTTGTTCTACAAATCTAATCATTATATATGTAGGTTATGAATATGAAAAACATTCAGAAATCACTTCTTGCAGCATTAATAGTTGCTGGTTATGCGGTAAATACTCAAGCAGCTGTTACTGGACAGGTTGACGTTAAATTAAATATCTCGACAGGCTGTACTGTAGGTGGTAGTCAAACTGAAGGAAATATGAACAAGTTTGGTACTTTAGATTTTGGTAAAACTTCCGGTACTTGGAACAACGTATTAACGGCTGAAGTTGCTTCAGCTGCAACAGGTGGCAATATTTCTGTAACTTGTGACGGCACAGATCCAGTTGATTTTACAGTCGCAATTGATGGTGGTGAACGTACAGACCGTACTTTAAAAAATACTGCTTCTGCTGATGTAGTTGCATATAACGTTTACCGTGATGCTGCACGTACAAACCTCTATGTTGTGAACCAACCACAACAGTTCACTACAGTGAGTGGACAAGCTACAGCGGTGCCAATTTTCGGTGCAATTGCACCAAATACAGGTACAGCAAAAGCACAAGGTGATTATAAAGATACTCTATTAGTCACTGTAAATTTCTAAATATAAAAAGAAATAATTAATTGAGTGACAGGTTTACTCAGAGACGAGTGAACCTGTTTTAAATGGAGGGAAGATGATATTCAATCGCGGTTCAGCATTTATATTTTCATATTTTTTAATTACTTCATTAAATGCGGGTGAAATTGGAGCTAAATTAACGAGTCAAATTGAATTATTACCTTCTTGTTCTATCAATAATAAAGTTGTAGAAAATAATACAGCAAATTTAAATTTTGGATCTGTAGATTTTGGAGAAGCTACAACTACTTTTAATGGAGTGTTGGAAGCAAGTTTAATAAATAACGGAAATTCCGGCTTACAAATACAATGTGCTGGTATTTCAAATGTAAAAATAATATTTGGATCTGGAAATAATGATAGTAAAGTTCCTGTTTCATTCTCACAAAATTATTATCATGCATTAAGTAATGGTAAAGATTTTATCGCTTATAATTTACTCTATGGTTTAAATAAACAAGTCATTAGAGCAAATGATGTTTTTATACTTAATGATATGAATACTAAAAAGAATATCGATATTTTTGGTCAAGCTGTACATGATGGTAGTGGTATATCTAAGGGTGAATATAAAGATATAGTGCCAATTACAATTGAGTTTTAAGAAAATGAAATTTTTTTATTTTAAGGCAGTGTTGTTGCTATCTATTAGTCAACTTATATATGCAGCTGATCCTCAATTAAATTCGAGTTTTAAAGTTCAAGCTAAAATTGAAAATGGTTGTTCGATAGATAATATCGAACAAAAGATTGATTTTGGTCAATATTCGGCTTTATCAAAAGATAAAGTGGTTGCTAGTATTATAAATAGTAAAAGTTCTTGGAATATACGCTGTACAGAAAGTTTACCTGTAAGTATTTCTATAGATGGTGGTGAAAATCTACAAAATAATATAAGGCGAATGAGAAATAGCTCATCTTCTAATTATTTGCCTTACAAATTATATAATTCGAGTAGTTTGTCTGGTGAATATGTAATTGGTAATAAATATTTATTGCCTGCTACAACACCTACAAACCGTCTAGCAAATTTTGAAATATATGGTGTCGTTGATTTAGAAAATAATAATGAATCACATGCGGCTGGAATTTATAAAGATACTGTTTCAATAATGATTACATGGTGATTTGTATGAACAATTCTGCATTTATTAAAAATGGCATTTTAAAATCTTTTTTATTTGCAAGTACATTATCACTTGTTACACCTGTGATGGCACAAGCAACTTTTCTAATTTGGCCAATTTATCCAAAAATAGAAGCCAATGAAAAAGCAACCGCGGTTTGGCTCCAAAATACTGGCAAGACCGATGCGATGGTGCAAATTCGGGTGTTTAAATGGAGCCAAAATGGTTTAAAAGATGACTATAGCGAGCAATCAGAAATTATACCTAGCCCGCCTGTAGCTAAAATTAAAGCAGGCGAGAAGCATATGCTTCGTTTAACCAAAAGTTCCAATTTGCCAGATGGCAAAGAGCAGTCATATCGTTTGATTGTAGATGAGTTACCAATTCGCCTTTCTGATGGAAACGAACAAGATGCTTCTAAAGTAAGTTTCCAAATGCGTTATTCAATTCCGTTGTTTGCCTATGGAAAAGGTATAGGCAGTGGCTTAACTGAAGAGAGCCAAAAAGCGAATGCAAAAAATCCTTTAGCCAAACCTGTTTTACAGTGGTCAGTCCGCAACAATGACAAAGGCCAGTCTGAGCTATATTTAAAAAATAATGGACAGAAATTTGCTCGTCTTTCTGCGCTTAAAACATCAAAAACTGGTCATGATATTTCTTTAGGAAAAGCTGCTTTCGGCTATGTGTTATCGAATAGCACTGTGAAGTTTACCATTGATAAGTCGACTGCAAATGAGTTGTCAAAAACCTCTAAAATTTATGGTGTTGATAGCTCTGGCATAAAACAAGAGTTGATCGAAATCAGCAAAATGGAGGATCCAACATGATCCTTCGGCATAATAATTTATGCAAAAGTATTTTGCTAATTTTGTTGTCGGGTGGTTGCTTAAATATTGCTCTTGCTGGAGATTTACCTCCACCACCAAAAAATATTAATGAGATTAATCAACTTTTTAAATTATATCTGGATTTAGTCGTAAACCAATATTCAATTCAGCAAGTCGTACCTGTTATTGTTAAAAATGATGAGTACTTTATACAAAAGAAAAAGTTGATTGATGAGTTGGAAATTCAAATTCCTCAAGAGTTATTGGCCAACAACCAGACTACTTTAACCAATCAAGATGTTTTAACTTTGGGATTTAGTGGCGATGCGAGTGACTGGATATCTTTAGATAAATTAAAAGATGTGAGCTATGAGTATCAATCATCAAATCAATATTTTAAGCTTAATTTTCCACCCGCTTGGATGCCGACCCAAGTTTTAGGTAAAGACTCATGGTATAAGCCTGTCGTTGCTCAGTCGGGTATAGGGCTGCTCAATAACTATGATTTTTATACTTATAGACCACATCAGGGTGGTTCAACCAGCAGTTTATTTACAGAGCAGCGCTTTTTCTCACCGCTCGGTGTAATTAAAAATTCTGGGGTCTATGTTAAAAATCAATTTAAAAATGAAGGTAATGCCGAGTCTTTAGACAATGACGGCTATCGTCGTTATGACACCTCTTGGCAATTCGATAATCAAAAGAACGCTACATCTTTTGTGCTTGGTGACATTATTACGGGTAGTAAAACGACTTGGGGAAGTTCTGTTCGTCTGGGCGGTTTTCAGGTACAAAGAAACTATTCAACCCGACCAGATTTAATTACCTATCCATTGCCGCAGTTTATTGGGCAAGCAGCGTTACCCAGCACAGTCGATTTAATTATTAACGGGCAAAAGACCAGCTCAACAGAAGTACAGTCTGGGCCGTTTATTTTAAATAATGTTCCTTTTATTAACGGTAAAGGGGAAGCCGTAGTGGTCATGACCGATGCAGTCGGACGTCAGGTCACAACAGCAGTCCCGTTTTATATTTCTAATACTTTGCTAAAGCCCGGCTTATTTGACTACTCATTGTCTTTAGGGAAAATCCGTGAAGACTACGGACTTAAGAATTTTTCTTATGGAAAATTTGCAAGTGCAGCCGATGCCCGTTATGGGGTAAATGACTGGTTTACGGTAGAAGGGCGTACCGAGCTTTCTTCAGATTTACAGTTATTGGGTGCAGGTTCGGTACTCAAACTTGCAAACTTAGGTGTACTGAGTGCTTCTTTTAGCCAAAGTAAAGCCGATAAATCTATGTCTGAAGATCGGACGAAAGACTTGGAAGGGAAACAATATACGGTTGGGTACAGCTATAACCGTAATCGGTTTGGTTTTAGTATTAACCATAACCAGCGTGATGATGAATATACCGACCTTTCACGGCTGCAATATAGCAACTTAATTTCAGTGAATAGTAATAAAAGCCTAACCGCTAATACTTACTTTGCCACTAAAAACTCAGGCACCTTTGGTGTTGGTTATATCAATACTAAAGCAAATGACTTTAAAAACCGCTTCTTAAACTTATCATGGGCACCTGTTTTACCGACTTATATGAATGGAGTGACTGTTTCTTTAAGTGCCAACCGTGACTTTATTGAAAAAGAGTGGAGTGCTGCATTTCAACTTTCGATACCACTGTTCCAACGAAACGCAACTGTAAACTCGGGTTATGCATTTAATAAACAAGGCGATACCGGCTACATTAACTTTAACCGTTCTGTGCCATCCGAAGGTGGTTTCGGTGTCGATTTAACCCGACGTTATAATGAAAATAGTGAAGATTTAAATCAGGCACGACTCAATTACCGCAACGGTTATATTAATACCGACTTTGGTCTGTCTGGAAACCATGACTATAACTATTGGTTTGGTCTATCCGGATCCCTCATTTATATGGCAGGAGAAGTATTTGCTTCAAACCGTTTAGGTGATTCTTTTGCATTGATTGATACCAACCAAGTACCGGATGTTTTGGTCAGATACGAAAATAGTTTAATTGGCCGTAGCAATAAAAAAGGCCACATTTTTGTGCCATCCGTTACGCCTTACTATTCGGGTAAATACAGCGTCGACCCAATCGACTTACCTTCAAACTTCACCATCACACAAGTTGAACAACGAATAGCGGCTAAACGCGGTTCTGGCGTTGTGATTAAGTTCCCAGTTCATCAGTCTATTGCTGCTAACGTTTATTTAACTCAAGCAGACGGCAAACCGATGCCTGTAGGTTCTGTCGTGCATAGAGCTGACCAAGAGTCGTCTTATGTGGGAATGGATGGCATTGTCTATTTAGAAAATTTAAAACCGAACAATACCGTAACGGTTCAGCGTTTGGACCAAAGTATTTGTAAAGCAGATTTTTCTGTAGATGTAGAGCAAGCCAAACAACAAATTGTGGTGGTTAAGCCTGTTACGTGTCATGAGGTATCTTTACCATGAATATAAAAACAAAAAAATTACTTAGCCATTTATTTATATTTTCTGGACTAATGCTAGCTGGAAATTTGGCTCATGCTGCATGTAATGTGAGTGCTTCTGGTTCATCTTCTATTTCGGTTCCGTCTATCTATTTAACAGAAAACGGTGAAAACTCTTCACAGTTTAATTCAGGTTTGTCATGCACGGGTTTTAGCTTGGCTTTGGCGAACATGACCTACCTAAAATATCGGGTTGAGCAAATGTCGAATTCATTTACCAATGCTCAAACCGGAGAAAAGCTCAATGCTGTTATTTTAGACAGTAACAATGAAATCATAAGCTTAGGCCAAGAAAAAGACATGAGTAGCTTTACGCTGGTCAATCTTTTTAGCGGGCCTGATGGCAATTTACCTTTCTACATACGACTTCCGGCTGGGCAAAGCGTGTCACCTGGTGTTTATCAGGCTGATTCACCTTTAAAAGTAAAATGGTTTTATTCGGTACCGGGTGTTGCTATTGCTGGCATCGGGATCTTTTTTGAAAGCCCGGGGTTTAAACGTGGGGTATTAGGTATTGGTTTTAACTGGGGAACTGGCGCGGACTCCCTTGGTTCACTCTCAATTACCGTACTTCCAGACTGCCGAATTTTAGCTCAAGACGTAAACTTTGGTACGGCGGCGTTTGCTTCCAAGCTTGAACCTGTTCAGTCGTCTATGGGAATACGTTGCTCGGTAAATACACCATATTATGTGAGTTTAAATAATGGACTTTCCCCTCAAAATGGTAACCAGCGTACCATGAAGTCACAAACGGGAAATACGTATTTAAAATACGATATTTTTAAAAATTCATCGAATGACCGATGGGGCAGTGGTAACGAACGTTGGTCAAGTTTAAACGCAACGGTTAATCCGGGCGTGCATAACGGAGTAACCCAGCAGAGTTATGTGTTTACCACAAAAATTGTCGATGAAAATGCAGACACTGTACCAGCGGGAACGTATCAAGATACGGTTACGGTACAAGTCGAGTTTTAAAAGTTGTGTTGTATGAAAGATAAAAGCTCAGTTCATGGGCTTTTTGTCTTGAAAAATAGCTTACAATCAAATAATTATTTTAGGATTTAATTTTAGATTGATAAGGATCACCTATGTTAGTTATGTCTGATAAGCAGCAGCCTAAACATGTACTGACTAACATAGATTCATACATTCCTTTTTCTATTGAGTTCTCTAATAGTGGATTAGCTGATCTATACTGGCGATGTGGAAATGGAAAAACTTGTTTATTTGAACTAGGTTTAAGTAACACTGGCGAAGTAATTAATATTACTCTTGCCTCAATAAATTCTAGTAACATTTTGAAAAACAATAATAAATATAAAATTCCATTTCCTGTGGAAAATTTCCTACCTAAATTTGATGTTGCAGAGTGGAATATAATATCTGAGGATTATTCAAGCATATTTAGAGATGATTTTAATTATGAGCTACAATTAATTGTAGGTTTAGATTACTTAGTTTTAACTTATTTAAATATTGAAAAATCAATATATTACTTTAAAAATGAAGAATTATATTTTGGTTTTAACGCTAATAAGGAACTTTCATCAATACATTTAACTAATATTACAGCTGAAGAAATAGAAATCATAAAAAGAAATTTCTCAATTTAATACAAACTAATTTGAGATATTCACAACATATAACTACTCAAGCTCTAATTGGTCATCATCTTTAGTAATTTTAATCTTTATCTTTTTATATTTCCGTTTATTTGGATCGAGTGCCGAGTTCATTACTTCATCCGCAAAAGGCGGGCACTGCATCAGTTTGGCATAAGCTCTATAGCCGATGCGTATACGAGTAGGTGGGCAATCGGTTCTTTTTGAATAGTATTCAATGAGAGAGTTCAGTTCTTGTAATAAAGTTTGCTGGTCCATCATACATACTTAACAATTAGATAACTCAAGCATAATAGACTTAAGCGCTTAGTGGAATATGTATTTTAAATATCCAATTTGCTTAATTTGTGATCTAGTTCTCTAAAAATACTATTTTGTGTATCAAGTTTGTTTTTATATATAAGGTTGGTGTTTTTTTAACCGAATTGTCATAATGAAAAGCTAAGTTAAGCCTATAACAAGAAAAGATGAAGATTGTTGCGAACAATAAAAGCAAGAAGCAATTTTCAAGTAAAGCTGGTCTGTTGTAATTAAGCTAATTCGAAAGAATTGGCTTTTTTGTTTTAATACATTCTATTTAAAGAGTTTTTTGGAAATATTATCGTTAATAAAATTGGTATTCATTTAAATCAAGATGTCCTTTATTAACATTCAATTGAAAATTATCAAGTTCTAATATGGAACTCTTTTTAACCAAATTAAAAATAAAGGATCTAAAAGTGTTAATTTCAAGCCATAGATTACCAAAGAGTTTTAAGGATAAAGCCAACCAAAAAATTGCAAAAATTTCTGGCGCATTATTTGGAGCTGTTACACCAGAGCGTCAATCAACATTGCCAAAGGATTTTGAACTCAGTCCACATACTCTTTATAAACGCTTCGGTAGTACACATTACGGAATCATGATACCTGACCTACCTGAACCATTTCGATACTTATCTTGGGCTTCGGTATTGGGTTATGTGGGATTTACGATTACAGATACTAACTATCAAATGTCTAAGGATGGAAAAGGAGATACAGCTTCTTTAGTGCATGGAACAGCATTATCGACAACTTCTGAAGCTTACAGAACATTTTCAATTAAAAATGATATTAAATTTAACCAAGCGCCTTTTGCGATTAACTTTGACAATCAAACGGTCATGCATGAGGACGGTGAGGGATATATATTAATTACCAAAAGAGAAGACTTGGAGTTAGAACTTTATTTGAAGCCGACAAAAGCTATTTCATGGTTTGCCTATAGTGACTTTTATAAACACTTTAGTGTGCTAATGCACTATGAAGGTTATATTAAACAAAAGGGGAATAGTGAGACAGTTCAAGGGCTTTGTACTTTGGAGTCTTGGAAAGCTATAGCGACCTCAATGCTTAAGAACAAATGGTTAGTAGAAAATATACAAGTTCCCGTGAAAGTTTTTAGTTATCAAGTCATCAATATTGATCATGAACAGCAGTTATTGCTGGCTTTTATTTGCTATGAAGATCAGCCGATTATGACTTCTGTTTACTACCGCCATATAGATGGAACGTCAATTCAATACAACGGAGATATACTTTTTGAAGTAACCAGCCTTCAAGAAGAACCCCTGATTACACCTGATAATTTTTCAATGAATGTACCAAATACTTTTCGCTGGGCTGCTTATCACAATAATCAAAAAGTTTTAGATATTTCAGCTCAAGTCGACACTCCATATTGTTTTGGATTGGCTGCTGGTTTTGTTTCTTCCTATGCGTGGCAAGGTGAATTCTATGATCAGCCATTAGTGGGAAGGGGTTATCTCGAATATATAGATCGCCGATAAATTTTATTATTTAAGAAAGTAAGGTGAACACTGCATAATTAAATGCAGTGTTGGTACTTCATTGGTATTTTAGATTTCAGAACTTTCTTTATATTTCACTCAACGTATCTTTAACAATTTTAAAGGCTGGAGAGATTAACCGACGACTTGTATAGAACAAATAAAAAGGCGGTAAGGTGACTGCGTGTTGTTCCAATAAACTGACCAACTTTTTATCTTCTAAAGCAGGTTCAACTAAAAAATATGGCAAATAAGCTATAGCACAACCATCGAGTACAGCATCAAACATTTCATCTAAACTGGTCATAACCAGTTGAACAGGACCTCTAAAAAATACACTTTTATTTTTATCTTTAAATTCCCACGCCATTAGAGAGTTATCGGTTAAAAGACGTATATACATGCCTTTGTGTTTTTTAAGGTCATCTATAGATTTCGGTGTTCCATACTTGTCTAAATATTCAGGTGAGGCAACTAAGCGAAAAGGAATTTCTTTACTAATCGGAACTGCAATTAAATCTTTTTCGACCAAGTTTCCGACACGTACTCCGGCGTCATATCCTTCTTTTGCTATATCAATTCGTCTGTTTTCAGAAGTCAGTTCCAAAGATATATCGGGATACTGTTTTACAAGCTTTTTAAGCTTTGGCCATAAATAATATTTAATGGTAAATGCATCGGCAGAAATACGTACATGGCCACTGGGTAGGTCTTTCATAGAGCTAATTTGTTCTACGCCTAAGTCAATATTTTCAATGTTTTGACCGACGAGCTCAATAAGGCGCGAGCCTGCTTCTGTAAGGGTGAGGCTACGGGTAGAACGGTTTAATAATTTTATACCTAACTGTGCTTCAAGATTATTAATACTTTGGCTTACAGCAGATTGGGTAATGCCCATATATGCGGCGGCTTTTGTAAAATTTTTAGTTTTTACTACTTCAGAAAATGTTTTTAAATCATTCAGATTAATTTTCATGATTCATAAGTTTTGCTAATAGCTACGATCGAATTATAGCATCTAATCACGCTAATCATTGCTTGTTAATATGCCTTTAACAAAGTTCAACACAGATGAGTTGATTATTGCAGGTGATAAGGTCGGTAGGTTTGGTTCATATCGAGATAGTTTGGAAATTTATGGACGAGCACGTTCAGAAAATAAAGAGCTTGTGATTGTAGAAGGTTAGTCTCTCTACGACTTATATGAAAAACCTGAACCTGTCACACAAGCAAAGATCATCCCATTTTTTCAAAAAAATATCTGAGTTAAGCTTATAAAGGAGCTAACAATGAATACTGTTAAATTTCAAAATTCGAATAGCCAAGATATTACCATGGCAGCAAATATTCACTATCCATCAAACTTTGATGAAACACAAAAGTATGCAGCTATTGTTGTGACTCATCCGGGCGGTGGAGTGAAAGAGCAGACCGCAGGCTTATATGCATCAAAACTAGCTGAACAAGGTTTTATTGCGATTGCATTTGATGCGTCTTATCAAGGTGAAAGTACAGGTTTACCTCGTCAGTTAGAAAACCCTTACATCCGTACAGAAGACATTAGTGCAGTGATTGATTATCTAACAACCTTGAACTATGTTGACCAAAACCGTATTGGTGCAATGGGTATTTGTGCGGGTGGTGGTTATGCTGCAAATGCAGCAATCAATGATCGCCGTATTAAAGCAGTAGGTACGGTAAGCGCCGTCAATATTGGTTCAATGTTTAGAAATGGTTGGGAAAACACGGTTAAAGATGCAGATGCCTTGCCATACATTCAAGCAGGTTCAGATGCACGCACAGCCGAGGCAACGAGTGGAAATATTGCAACCATTCCGCTTGCACCTTTAAAAGAAGAAGATGCCCCGAATGAAGAGCTTCGTCAGGCATGGGAATACTATCATACGCCAAGAGCCGCTCACCCTAACTCACCGAGTTTTGCCACAGCGCGTAGCTTGACTCAGCTTATTACTTACGATGCGTACAATAAAGCCGAAGCTTTCTTAACTCAACCGTTGGTTGCGATTGCCGGAAGTGTGGCAGGAAGTAAGTGGATGAGTGAAGATTTAATTCAACGTGCTGCAAGTCAGGACAAAACCTTACATATTGTTGAAGGTGCAAACCATATGGAATTATATGATATTCCTCAATATGTAAATGAAGCGTCAAACGTACTTGCTGACTTCTTTAAAATGAAATTATAAGGTAATCAAAATGTAGAGAACAAAAGCCCTCTTAAGCAGGGCTTTTGTCTTATTTACTTTTGATGGGTTAAGTTTTTAAAAATATGCCGCAAAAGTTTGCGCGACAATTTTGCCATTGCGAACAATGATTGTATCGGTTGCTAATTTTGCATTTGGTGCGCGCCAACGAATATAAGCAACTTCACCACAAATGGTTTTTTCATCAATTTCAATATCTCGTGTACCTTCTGGGAAGTAATCACGATAAACTGAAATAAATGTCTCATGAATTTGAGAAGTTCCACGGACTATTTCTCCTGTTCCATTAATGATAATGGCATCAGCAGCATAATCTTGAAGAGTTAAATCTACATCACCTAATCGAAACGCAGTTAAGTGTCTTTCCAGAACATTTAGTGTCTCGATAGATTGTTGATTTTCTGTTTTTGGATTATTTAAACTCATCATTTTGATTACTCCTATATTGCTTAATTGACAATCGTAGATGACGATTTATGAAGTTATTATTGGTTTCTCTAAGCAATATTTGTAGATAGTGAAGAGTTGAAACATTTTCTACTATTCATTGAAAATCTATGAGTAAAAATGATTTTTAGTTGAAAGTGTTTTTACTTTCCAAGCTTATGAGCTGACAATTGCTCATTAATTTTTAGCTGTTCAAATTTCGATACGATAAAGTCAATAAAACAGCGTGTCTTGGCCGGCATATGCTTTTTACTTGAAAAATAAAGATTAGTTTCGCCTAGATCTGCATACCACTCGGGTAAGATCCGAATTAAAGTTCCATTTTCTATATAACTTTTAGCATGTGCAGTAGAGATTGCTGCAATTCCCATTCCTAAAACTGCACCTTGATGTAAAGCACTTGGATCATCCGCAATTAGTTTTTCATTAAGATTTAGATAAGCTTCCCCCTGATCGGGTCCTATAAATTTGTATTCATGCAGCTTACCAGTTTGGGGAGACCTCATTATGATTCCATCCCAGTTAGATATATCATCTGGATGACTAGGTAAAATTTTATTTTTTAAAAAATTTGGTGAAGCGACAATAATCATGTGAAGAGGAGAGAGTGATCTTTTAATAATTCCCTGACCTAATTTAAATCCACTTCCGATCGCGGCATCAAAGTTATCAGTAATTAAGTTCACTTGTTTATTAGATAAATGCCATTCGAGCTTAATATCCGGATATTTATTCATAAAGTCTGGCATGAGTGGAAGTATATATTCGACACCAAAGCCCGCACTTAAGCTAATTTTTAAAGTTCCTTTAGGGTGACTTGAGTCTGTATTAAATTCTGAAATGGTGGTTTGAATATTATTTAAATTATCGCGGATGCTTGTAAAAAAATGCTCGCCAGCTTCGGTCAAGGTAAGATTTCTTGTACTTCTATGAAAGAGTCGCACTCCTAAATTTTGTTCGAGCTGTGCCACATTTCTAGAGACAGCAGCAGGAGTTAAGGCTAAATGTCGTGCGGCTGCTGAAAAACTACCATGTTCAGCACTTCTTATAAATGATTCCAGATTAGACAAGGTTTCCATATTTTATTTTCAATTTTTAATTGAAAATGATTATAGCAAACGCAGGCTACTTAACAATTAACCCCGATTTTATAGTTTAGATAGTTAAATAAACGAGTCATCTAAAATGTTAAATAAACTATCACTTACGGGAAAAGTTGCACTTGTAACTGGAGGGGCCAGAAGTATAGGTGCTGAAATTGTTAAAAAGTTAGCTTCTCACGGGGCTACAGTTGCATTTACTTATCATACCTCTCAAAAGCAAGCTGAAGCTAGTTAAAGAAATTGAATTTTATGGAGGTCATGGTTTAGCAGTACAAGCAGACGCCGGCAATCCTGAAATGGTTATCCAAGCTGTGGCTGAAGTTGCAAGAAGATTTAATCGGATTGACATATTGGTAAATAACGCAGGTATCAGTCATTTTGGCAGTTTAGAAGCTGTAACTATTGCTGACTTTGAAAGAATAATAGCCGTAAATGTTACAGGGGTGTTTTTGACGACTCGCGAGAGTTTAAAGCATATGAGAAAAGGCGGAAGAATCATAAATATCGGAAGTACCATGGTGAATTATTCAGGATTTAGTGGAGCATCAATTTATATTCTCACCAAAGGAGCTATTACTGGTTTTTCTAAGGGACTGGTGCGCGAACTTGGTTCTAAAGGCATAACAATTAACACGATTCATCCTGGCCCTACCAATAGTGATATGAACCCGTCAGACGGTCCAATAGCAAATTTACTGCTACCGAATATTGCTGTAGGCCGATATGGTGAAGGGATAGATATTGCAAATTCTGTTCTATTTTTAGCAAGCGAAGACGCCAGTTATATCAGCGGGGCAGAATTAAGCGTTGATGGTGGATTTATTGCCTAGTAGTTTTATAAATCAAAATTAACAATAAAATTTAATTGTTTATCCTTACTTTTTAAGATTTTATTGTTTTAAGTTAGAAAGTTTTCTTTCCATTATTTAGCTTTAGTTTCTGAAATCTCTCTAAATTTTCTTGGGCTATAACCAAATGTTTGAATAAAAGATCTGGTGAAAGCTGCGGGTGAAGAATAACCAACTAAATCAGAAATTTGTGAAATACTTTTATTCGTTTCAATTAAATACTGATTAGCTAACTTCATTCGCCAATGCTTGAGATAATTAATCGGAGTAGTACCCACCAATTCTATGAAACTTTTTGAAAATTTTGATTTAGATTGATTAGTTTCTTTGGCAAGAGTTTCTACGGTCCACTCTTTAGCAGGGTTAGAATGCATTAAGAATAACGCCTTGCTAATAGTAGGATTCTGCAAAGCTGATATCCAACTTTTATGGTTGAGTGTTTCTTTGTTTAGCCAGAATCTTATTGACCATACCAACAGTAAATCGATAACACTTGAAAGCATAACTTGACTACCTAAAGATGGCTGATCAAGTTCTAACTTTATTGCAGCTACTGTCATTGGTATCCATTCTGCAACTTTACCATTTTGGTGCGAGGGAACTAATATGTAATTGGGCAATCCTTCAGCAATTGTTTGACCATATACGCCGTCTAATTGGAAAACACATGTAATAACAACGGGTTCTACAGCTTTATCTTCTATAATTTCGATAGAATGCTTAAATCTCGATGGAATAACAATAACATCTCCCTCATGTACGGTTTCATTTAGTTTTTGTTCGTTACTTTTTATTTTAAAGCTACCACCTTGAAATATATGAATATACGAATAAATATTATCCAGAAAAACAATATTTTTATTTTTATAATTTTCAACTTGATAAATTTTTCCCAATATTTTTGCATTCTTATAAATATCAAAAAATATATCAGTTAATTTATTTACCTCATGCTCATTTTCCATCTCACTACATCTCATCAAAAAAAATGTTTCTGCAAAAAAATATGCTGTTTTGGTAATTGTGGAAAGTAGTTTTATAACAAATAATCATTTTACAAAGTTTTGTAGTTTGATATTTGATCAAATTATTAAACCATTATGTATGAATATTCTTAATTTAATTTATTAAATTCAATACTATAGTTTAAGGTGGAGTACGTTATGAGTAATAAACCAACAATTATATTAGTACATGGTTTTTGGGGAGGTGCAGCCCACTGGAGTAAAGTTATTATTGAACTTTCTCATAGAGGCTTTACCTCATTACAAGCAGTTGAATTGCCTTTAACCTCACTCGCTGATGATGTAGAACGGACTAAAAAAATGATAGCGCAGGTTGATGGAGATGTAATTTTAGTTGGACACTCTTATGGAGGTGCAGTTATTACTGAAGCTGGTAATCTTCCAAACGTTATTGGTCTCGTCTATATTGCAGCATTTGCTCCTGATACAAATGAAAGCCCAGGTGAGATTACGCAAAAGCATCTGCCAGTAGCTGCGCCTAATTTATCGCCAGATAGTGATGGTTACCTATGGCTTAAAGCAGATAAATTTCATGAAAGTTTCTGCCAAGATTTAACAGAAGATGAAGGGTTAGTTATGGGTATAACCCAAAAGGCCCCGTTAGCAAGTACCTTTGGTGACACGATTTCATCACCCGCTTGGAAAACTAAACCTTCTTGGTATCAGATTTCTACCCAAGATCGAATGATTAGTCCAGAAAATCAAGCATTTATGTCTTCTAGATTAAATGCAAAAAAAGTCATTTCTTTAGATGCGAGTCATGCTTCTTTAGCTTCCAAGCCAGTTGAAGTTGCGGATTTAATAGAGGAAGCTGTTTCTTTCTTTAATTAAAGTTATTTAACGAGTTAAACAAATTAAGAAGTTAAGAAAATAATAATTTTTTTAACTTCTATTTCATTATAGGTATGAATTCAACTTGTCTAGATGGCCTATGGCTGAATTGATGCCATAATATAGACCAGTTTTCACAAATCATTTCATAAAAATCGTCAATAGCAATGTGTCTTATTGCTAATGAAAATTTAATCATAATCTTTTTGAATTCACTCCTTATAAACACCACTTAACAATAAACAACTCATTATTTATCCTTATTTTTTAATGCTCTAATTTAAAACAAATGAATTAACTAATATTATCGTGTGTTTGGCTATAAGAGGTTAGAGTACATTCTTGCACCTGTTAGCTATATTGCTAGCAGATTTGAGCAGACCTAGACACAATGTATACGAAGTTTTTACTCCAAATATAATGAATTCACTTTATATTAGGTTTTTTTAATCAAACTTCGTTGCTTCAGGGATTGACTCTAAATAATCAAAAAATTGTTGAATCTGTTCTTCAGTTACACGTGCTGTAGAAATCGGAGGGAGTTCATCTCTACCAAAGAAGCCAACCTCTGGCGTTTCAATACTTGGGGTAAGCTCACCATCAATAATTTCGCACCAGAAGAATGCCTTATACACATGTAAAAACATTGGAGGATGAGGGTGCTTGGTTCTATCAGTTAAAGCTAATAATTTAATGGCTTTAACTCGCAATCCTGTCTCTTCTAAAACTTCTTTTTCTGCATTTTCCGATGCTGAGTAGCCTACGTCAGCCCAACCACCGGGAACAGACCAGCGTCCATCGCCAATTTCTTTTGCTAATAACAATTTATTTTCTTTAAACACGACTGCTCTAACATCTAGTTTGGGAGTCGCATAACCCACATCTTGAAGAACATTATTAATAAAATTTTCTGTATTAATTTCTTTTAGTTCTAACAGATGCTCAATATGTTCCAAAAGCTGCTCATAACGTTCTTTGTCATAAACATCTTTTGAGTAATGTAAACCTGTTTGAGCGATACCAGTAATTTTATTTAGAATTTCTAACCACTTAACTGAATCATTCATTAGAGTGGGGGCCTTTAATTTATATCTTCTGCATATATTAAGGCATACTCATGCTACGGAATATAAAACAGTTGTTAATTGAAATTTCTAGTCATGATAGAAAAGTTGTTTTATGACTAATATGTTTAATTAAACTTATTCTTTATATAAATTTGATTTAATCAAGAGGGGTAATCCAAGATCATATAATAAGCCTGTTCGCGAACTCGGAACATTTTTTCTCTCTAATTTAATAAGTTTAATAAATTCTTTATTAAATTGATTTCTAGGATATTTTTCTAAAATTTCATTTCTAAAAGATAAGGGGATTTTATATTGATTGTCACTAATTACATCACAAGAAGCACCTTGCTGTAATAGAATAACCTCAGATGGATCAGATTCCTCTATATATCCATTCATGTGTAGGCATATGGCATCTTTAATCACTTCACTTTTTTTCTCATCAAAATTATATTCTTTCGCCTTTTGCTCAAATTGTTTAGCGCTCTCATATGTAAAACATTGACAGCCTTTACTATGCATATGTTGCTCAGTTAGGCCAATATCATGAAAAAGTGAAGCTATTAAAAGTGACTCAGAGTCAAACTGCCGGTTTTGTAAATGACCTAGGGCGGTTCCCCAGAAGTATGTTCGCCACGAATGATTGTAGATAGATGTACTTGCTTTTGATTCTAGTTCCTCAAGTGCGATTTTAATCATTTGAGTATCTGGTATTACGATTTGTCCTATATCAAAATCGTTACCAGTTTGAAATCGATGGTAATTTATTTTTATAGAATTTAGGATACTAGGCACCATAATTTTTTGAATTAATTTAATTTTTTCTTTGAAGCTGAGCTGACCATTTGTAGCTTGCATCCATTGATATGAACCAATTTTTATAGTTTTCATTATTAAATCTCATTTTAGAGTAATTACTCTAAAATATTGTCATAACTGCCAGTTTGCAAGTTGTATCTTTTATGAATACGATAATCTTTTGATTAATATATATTTTATAAATTTATAAGCTAACAGGAATTTCATAGGTTACAAATTCATATTTGGGACCAGTAGATTTTGAAACTACTTTACCCCCTAAAGATTCGGCAATTTTTCGACTTGGATAGTTCTCTTTGGCGACGGGATAAACAAAAAAGTCCGGCTTAACAAAGTCAATTGCCCAGTTTGCTACCGCTGTTACAGCTTCTCTACCATAGCCATGATAGTGGTAATCTTCGCGTATCCATATGCCTAACTCTGGGTTACTGGTTTGCATACGATGCAGACCTACAAGACCTATAAATACGTGAGAAGATGTCTCTCTAATAACGAAAATAATTTCAGTTCCAAGAGCAAAGTTCTTTAGCCAGTTATTCCAAGTTTGGTCGAACTCATGTCTTGGTTGAGGGTCCCAAGCCATATAGCGTGTAAGCGTAGGGGTTATACAGTTATAGGTTTCATCTGCATCATTTGCGGTAAATGGTTTTAGGGTAAGCCTTTGAGTAGAGAGCGTTACTGTATTTAAAGTCATAATTATCCTTATATAAATGAATTAAATTGTTATCAAAAAATATATGATTCGGATTCAAATTAAAGTAAACAATAAACTTTTACTAGGCATAGATACTGCGTTTTATATAAATAATTTATAAATCCAAATGAACAATAAATTTTAATTATTTATCCTTACTTTTTAATGCTCTAATTTAAAGCAAATGTCATTTTGTATGCTTGACTGTAATAGGGTTGAGCACTATCCTTTGCCTGCTGGCCACATTGCCAGTCAGCTTTTGACAGAGCTGGTACAAAAGGCGCACAACAACGTATTATTTCGTTTTGTGCGTTCTCCTAAGTCACGCCTTTATGGTGAGGCTAGGAGGGGCACGCTTGCGTGCGCTGGTTTCCTTTTGTACCAGTCTGTCAACCCTTCTAGTCTTGCCACCATTATTTGACAGTAATCGGTAAGACTCTTTTAAATCAAAAGGAGTCCGCACATGCGTACTAATTCTTCTTTATTGGCTTTCGCCAAATTCTCTCTGCCCATACCGCTTAAGAAGTCTATAAAACGGTTTAATCGACTCTAGGTTTTCTACGCCGTAAAAAAATCGTTACGACGCAAAATCATAGCAACAATAAACTCGAGATAGGCGAGCACACCATTATTGTGCGGCTTTTGCATGTCTGTATTTAGCACTCAATTTAAGAGTGACGGCATTTCTATCTCTTTTATATACAACAAAAAATTATTTTAATTGGTAAAACTATGCCACGTTATTTAGAAACGCCTTCCAAAAAATTACACGTTATTCGAACGGCTATACGTTTATTTACAACCTATGGATTCCATACCGCAGGCGTAGACCTGATTGCCAAAGAGTCCAACATTCCGAAAGCTACGCTTTACAATTACTTTCGCTCAAAAGCAGGCCTCATTGAAATATGCCTTTTACTTCAAAAAGACACACTCATGGAAAAAGTAAGAGAGGTGATAGAAACAACCCAATATTCCACGTTAACCGATAAACTCAGACAAATTTATCTTTTACATGCCGACTTAAATAGCGCTTACTACCTATTGTTTAAAGCAATTTTTGAAACTAAATCACTTTATCCTTATGCTTACCAAAGTGCCGTGCGTTATAGGCGTTGGCTAAAAAATGAGGTTTTCTGCCTCATGGTAGAAACTAAGAAAATGACTTCCTATGCAGAAGCAGAGATTTTGGTATTTATGATAGATGGGGCAATTTTAGGGCTTATAACCTCAGACAGAGTTGAAGAACAAACCAAGTTGTTAGATTACTTTTTGGTGAGAGTCGCCTAAAAACTCAGAGCAACCCAAGCTATTGGGCTTGGGCTGCTAAACGCCTAATACGGTAATGCCGTCATATTCGTTTTCGGCTTTCTCAAGAAATTTTGTAATTTCTATGATCATGTTAAGAGCTTGTGGTTTGAAAAAGTTAAAGTGAGTTGCAAACCATTCTGTTTCTTCTTCGAAAATGAGCTTTAATGCCTTATCGTATTTATCTAACTGATTTATAAATGAATGAAGCCTATATAAATCTTTTATAATATCTCTTATTTTTTTAGAGCTAATAAAAGTAGCTCCCCAATGAAAAAACTTTTCTTTATCTCGGTTAAATACATTTTCAACGAGTGAAAAAGCAATTTCATCAATAACTATAGAGTCTATACAATCTTTATTTCTATTTAGATCCAAAGGTATAATTTGAATATTTAAGGAACCTACTAAACCAGAAACGACTTTAACATCAAAATTAATTTTCATATTAAATAGATGAATAATTTAAATTTTATATTAGGGTGTGTTGACACTTTTAGCTTAAAAAAATAGCGAAGTAGTAAAATCAAATCGCCAAACCCAATTTTACTATTCGCTATGCCTCGTACCATGCTGACAGATCAACACTGGCAAAAGTTGAAAGTTATTCTGCGTAATTTATCCATTCACCACAACTCAAATTTACGCAATTTTATTGAAGCTATTCTCTATAGAATTAGAACAGGCTGTCCGTGGCGAGATATTCCTTGCTGTTTTGGTCATTCAAACTCTATTTTCAAACGTTTTAATCGTTGGTCAAGCAGCGGTAAGTTTCTTAGATTATTCAAATTACTAGCCTCATGCCCCGATATGGAGTGGATTTTTATTGATGGCTCTCATGTACGTGCTCATCAACATTCTGCCGGCATAGCGAATCAATCTATTTCTAAAAGTGTAGGAGGAAACTCCTCAAAAATACATTTGATTGTTGATGCACATGGCAATCCTATTGATTTCATGATTACCGATGGAACCACACATGATGTTAAAGTTGCACCTGATTTAATATCAACATTAGATTTAAAAGAGACAAAAGTGGTATGTGCAGATAAAGGCTATGATTCAGAACCACTGCGTGAACAGATCAGGAAAACAGGGACTAAAGCGAATATACCAAAGAAAACAAATAGCCAATCGAACAATGACCATATGGACTGGTATTTATATAAAATCAGGCATTTAGTTGAAAATATGTTTTGTAGATTAAAGCAATTTAGAGGAATAGCTACTCGATATGACAAGCTCAAAAGAAATTATCAAAGTTCTGTTGCTTTAGCCTGTATATTTTTATGGCTACCTTTATAGGGTTAATTATGAACAGTAAATGTCAACAAACCCTA